>DASWRZ010000424.1:0-80383 GCA_036402935.1 Actinoplanes sp. | reverse complement strand
TGCCGCGACCTCAACGGTCTTGTCCGCGAGTTCCGCGGTAGCCCGTGGGTCAGAGAGAAGATTGAGATACCAGGACGGCGCCTGGGTGCTGCCTCCCTTTGACGCAAAGACAATCATGCGTCCGCCATCGGGAAGATAGGTCAAGGGCGTCATGCGGAGCCTGCCGCTCCGCCGGCCGACTGTTGTGAGCAGCAGGATCGGCGCCCCGGTCAAGGCTCCACCCACCGCGCCGCTGTTGCGTCGGAACTCGTCCACGACGGTTCGGTTCCACTCGTGCCAATCGTCGTCTGTGTATTCATTACGAGGCTTGCCGTCTATCGTCACGTAATGCACGACGCCGCCGGAGCGACCAGGTTCAAACGCGTTACAGCGTCGCCGGATGCCTCGCGGGCGGTACCTCGGGGCATCCAGCCCACAGGACTGAGCATTCGGCCGTCGGTCCGGCCGCGGCTACGTGCTTGCCCCTTCGCGGTGGTGGCGCGGTCGAATGGTGATCGGTTGGCCGACCGTGAGACGTCGATACGGCACACCGGTGCCCGGGCTGAGGTGGGTGACCGCCCGCGGAGCGAGGAACTGATCCAATCCGTCCTCGCCGGCTTGGTCGAAGCCGGTGTCGTGAATCGGCGCCACCATTGCCGGATTGATCTGCCGGACGTAGTCCACGAGGTCGCCGAAGTTGGGGACACTCTGCCCGTTGGTGGGCACCAGCAGCAGATCGACTGGCGCGTCCGGGTCGGTCATCGCATCGCCGGGGTGGAACACGCGGCCGCCGATAAGGAAGCCGGTGTTGCGGACTCGGGGCAACTCCTCATGGATGAGATCGTGCCAGGTGCCGTGGGCCTGAACCTCGATGCCTTCGACGGAGAAGGTGTCGCCGTCGCCGATCGTGTGTACTTCCGCGCCTGAGCCCTCGAGTAGCGCGGCGACCGAGCTGTTGGTCCAGATCGGGAGTCCGGGCCGGGCAGCGATCGCCGCGCTGATCAGGGGGAGGGAGAAGTGGTCGCCGTGTTCGTGGGTGATCAGAAGAGCGTCCGCACCGTCGAGATCGCCGGGTGGAGTGAACACACCGGGGTCGACGACGATCGTGACACCGTCCTGTTCGATGCGGATACAGGCATGGATCTGCCAGGTCAGCTGCATGAGAGGTGCTCCGATCCGGGTCTCGCGCGTTTACAGCGTCGTCGGTTCCAATGTGGTCAACGGGGTGTACGGGGCGCCGGTGCCCGGCGTGGCGTTCGGGATCGGATCCTTGGACAGAAAGCTGGCGTGAACCTGGAGATTGATCAGTGCGGCGCCGGTGTCGTGCACCGGGATGACCCGCTGAGGACGCACCTGGCGTACGTAGTCGAGAAGCTTGCCCACTCGTGGGACCCAACGCCCGCAGAGGGGCAGCAACAGGGCGCCGACCGGCGTTGCGGGATCGGTCAAGGCGTCGCCGGGGTGAAACAGCGTGGAGTCGACGAGGAAGCCGACGTTACGCACCGGCGGGATCTCGTGGTGTACCTGGCCGTGCCAGCTCCCATGCACAGAGATCGGAATCCCCATGACGTCGAAGGTGTCGCCGTCGTCGACCTGGTGGACCCTCGCGCCTGTGCCCTCGAGCAAATTCGCCACCGAGCGGTTCGTCCATATTTTGAGATGTCGCCGGGTTCTGACCGCGGACATCAGTAGCGGTATGGCGAGATGGTCGCTGTGCTCGTGGGTTATCAGGACAGCGTCGGCGTCGTCGAGCGCGTGCGCTGGGGCTGCGAGACCGGGGTCGATAACGAGAACAGTCCCGTCCTTTTCGATCCTCACACAGCTTTGACCCAGCCAGGTCAGTTCCACGCGGGTACCTCCCAGAACCGTGGTGCCTCGGCACCGGTCGGAGGAGGCACTGCCCCTCCTCTCGGTCTCTGCAACGCCGGCGGACGCTTGAGGTTCATCCGGTGGTCGGCAACCTGCGCTCGCGGTGGGGTCGTCGGCAACAGGGTTCCGGGCTGGATGGAGCCCCTGCCGGGGGTCCCGGGGGAGCTCATCAGCCATTTGGACGAGGGCTGCGCGGCTGCCGGCCGCCAACCTGGCGCCTTGCTCGCAGCCATGACCAAAAGGTCACTGAAGTGCGGAAACTGGCCGTTCCGGCGGCCGTTTCGGCAACACGGTCCTGTCACTGCGGCGCCGTAGCGTCGTCGGCGACGCTCAAAGCTCACCCCTCAGGAGGCACTTCGTGTCGACCATCCAGTTGTCCAGGGCGCAGCAGCTGCCCAGCGAGCAGGAGGTCGCTCGTGGATCAAAGGTCCTGCGGGTGCTGTACCTGACCCGTGTCGCGTTCGTCGGGGCGTGGGTGCTGCTGGCCGACACGCTCGCGTCGTCATCGCAGGACGACAACACGGCCCGCATTTTGGTCGGAGTGCTTCTTGTCGCGTACCCGGTGTCGGATGTGGCCGCGACCATCTTCGAGATCCGAGCCGACCGATCGATGACCATGCTGCCGCACTACGCCAACTTCGCGGCCGGCGTTCTGGCCACCTCCGGACTCCTGATCACGGGCTTTACCAGTGTGCCCGCCGCCATGTCGATCTTCGGCGTCTGGGCCATCCTGAGCGGAGTGGCCCAGATCGTGGTCGGCGCTATCCGCCGGCAAACATTTCGCGGGCAATGGCCGATGATCATCAGCGGGATCGGCTCGCTCGGCGGCGCGGGCTATATCGGTTGGAGCGGCACGGCCGGTTCGGCTCTCGGACTGCTTGCCGAGTACGCCGAGGGTGGTGCGTTTTTCTACCTACTGACGTCGCTGTGGTTGTTCCTGGCTCCGCGGCAGCGTCGGATTCAGGCCGGCACGACGTCGTTCCGATAGCGGCCGCGTAGCCGACGAACGTGGCGAGAGCCAGTTACGCATCTCAGCCCGGGCATCGGCGCTCCGTTCCAGCGCCTGCGGCTCGACCACCGGTCACTCTCTCTGAGTGGCCTGCCACCGAAAGGAAAACCATGATGATGGAATCCCAACCCCACAGCCGGCGCTACTTCTTGGGCCTGGGGGCGGCTGTTCCGGCACTCGTTCTGGCCGGCGGCCTGCTGGCGCCGCCGGCAGCACAGGCTGCGGACTCAGACCAGATGCGGCCGCCTCTCGGTGGCCGCAAGCCTGAACCCAGCTACCGACCGGCGACCGAAATCCTCATGTTCTGCTGACGATTCGGGCCTGACGAACCTGGGCCGTGGCAACGCAATTGGGTACGGAGTCGATGAAAGCTCGGCCCCTGTCGCTTGCTGGGCCTATGGCGAACCGTCGCGGTCGCCGGGCCCGGCCTGCCTGATCTGGTTGGCGACCGCGGCTGATATCCGGGCCAGCGCCTGGATCGCGGCCTCGCTGCCGTCGATGACCTCGGGCGTGACGCCGTCGTGCGGTTCGGGCACCTGGCCGGTCGTCGAGGCCGACGGCAGCCAGCGTTCGAGAGCGTATGTCGTGTGCTGGTAGTGCATGACGAGCCGTACGACCGCGCTCCGCTGGCCGGCCGACGAATCGACCGCGTCGGCTTGCTCGGTCGCGAACGCGTGTACGAGGTCGTGCATGACGTAGTAGCCAGGCCTTGACTCGCTGAGCAGGCGGGCGCGTGTGAGTTCCTGCAGCGGCTCGCGTAGTTGCCGCGCCGGTAGACCCGCAAGGCTGGCCGCGGCCGGGATCGAGATCTCGGTTCCGTGGTGCAGCGAGAGAAGGCGTAGCAGCCGCGCGGCGGCGGCGTTGAGCGATTGATAGGACCAGGAGAAGACCGCGCGGACGTCGCTCTGGGCGTCGTTGCTGACAAAAGCGTCGAGGGTGCGCTGGGTGGCGCGCAGTTCGGCGGCGATCGACGCGAGCGTGAAGTGGGGTTTCTCGCGAGCCCGTGCGGCGACGACCGCGACAGCAAGGGGCAGACGGGCACAGCAATCAATGATGGCATCGGCAGCAGCCGGTTCGGCCTCGACCCTGGCGGTGCCGATCCGTACCCGAAGGTTTTCCCGGGTGTCTTCGAGCGAGGGCAGCTCCACGGTCAGCATCTGCGCGCCCTGCACGTCCAGGCCGGTCAGCCGGTTGCGGCCGGTGACGATCGCGACGCTCGGGCCGGCGCCGGGGAGCAGAGGGCCGACTTGTTCGGTGCTGTGTGCGTTGTCGAGGACTACCAGGACCTTGCGGTTGGCAAGGAGGCTTCGGTAGATGCCGGCGCGGTCATCAAGCTCCGTCGGAATCTGACTGAGCGGAACGTTGAGGCCGGTGAGCAGCTTGTGCAGGGCCTCGGCGGGAGTCGTCGGGGGGCCTTGCGGATCGAAGCCGCGCAAGTTGAGGTAGAGCTGGCCGTCCGGGAATTGTTTGGCGGCCTGGTGCGCCCAGTGGACCGCGAGGGCTGATTTACCTACCCCGGGCATGCCGTCGATCGCGGCTACCCGCACACCACCCGACATCAGATTGTCCAGCAAGGAGAGCTCCACGGAACGTCCGCAGAAGGCATGCAAATCGGGGGGCAGCTGAGCCGGTGGCGGAGTGTGGGCCGGCCGGTCGCCGTTGTCGGGCCGTTCATTTCGGTCGGAAACCTCGGCGAACTGGTGTTCCAGGACGTTGCGTTGGGCCGCGGCGAGTTCCGGACCGGGCTCTACGCCGAGATCGGACTGCAAGTGCCGGCGCACAGTTGCGTAGAGCTTCAGCGCCTCGGCCTGTTTGCCGCTCGCGGCCAGGCAGAGCACCAGCCGTGCCTGCAGAGCTTCGTCGAGGGGGTCGCGGGCGGCGATGCGGCGCAGGGCCGGCAGAACGATTTCGCTACGCGTGCATCGCAGGGCGATGTCGGCCGCCCTGCAGGCCAGGGTCGAGGCCTCCTGATCGACGAAGACGAATGCTGGATGCATTCGGGAGACCGATTCGAGCCCTGTCCCGCACCACCCTTTCCAGAGGTCGAGGGACTGACGGTAGCTGTCTACCGCGCCGCGTGCGTCCATAGTGTCTGCTTGGCGTTCGGCCTCGCGGGCCCACCGGCGCGCGGTGAGCAGATCCAGGCTGTCGGCATCGACGTCGAGCCGGTAGCCGGAGCCCTGCTTGAGCAGCCACCGTCCGTTGGAGCGGCTTGGCAGCTCGGGCTCCAGAAGCCGGCGTAGTACGCCGACGTAGCGGTGCACGACGTTAACCGCGCTCAGCGGTGGATCATCGGCCCATAGCAGTTCGATGAACTCCGCCATATCGACCGGTTGCCCAGCCCGTACCAGGAGTATCGCGAGGATCAGCCGTTGTTGCCGGGGGCCGAGGTCGAGTTCGTCATCGCCGCGCCAGACGCGGACTGGCCCAAGAATGCCGAAACGGAGCCTGGGCCGGGATCTGGCCGCCGCTTTGGTTTCTTTCAGGGGGCGGGACGTGTGATTCACCAGTCTGGCTCTCGGAGTCGTCCGTCGGCATCAGCCGGATGCCTGGAAGATCCTATTGTGCCCGGCCTTCGGGGCGGTGTCATGTAGCCACAATAATTTCGCGCAGATTGTACCGAAAACATTCTCCTCGAGACGTGCTCCGGCGGGCAGCCCGGACCGGACACGGAGGTGTCGATGCGTCTAGCTGCCCAAGATCGCCTTACGCAGCCGTCGCAGCCCGTAGTGCACCCGGGACTTGATCGTTCCCGGTGGCACGCCCAATTTCCTGGCCGCGCCTTCGATCGACCCTCCGCCGATGGCGACGATCGAAAGCGCCTCCCGATGAGCCGAACTCAGCTTTGCGAAGGCGTCCTGGAGCGCTCCGGCTGCCAAGGCGTCACCGATGTCGTCGTTGGCGACCGACGTCATCGAGTCGAGATCGGCGGTGAATACCTCGGGGCGGCGCCTGCGCCGCCGTCGCGCGTCCATGACGACGTTGCGGGCGACGACGAAGATCCATTTCCGTGCTTCCTGCGATGTCTGCGGCATGGCGGTCCTGAATCGCCACGCCCGGAGCATGGCCTCTTGAAACAGATCGTCGGCGAGCCACAGGTCGCCGCGGGCCGCTTTCAAGAGAAAGGAGTGTAAGGACGGTCCATCCTTGAGATAGAGGACTTCGAATCGGAGCCTGGCGTCCAGCTCCGCCGATGTGATCTGACTCAGGCCCGTCGGGTTGGCCGCGAGGGCAGGAATGTGGGTCATGGCAGGAATGTCCCGACGTATCGATGTCTCGTGGTTAGTGAGTAACCGGCCGGGCCAGCGCCTCTTCGAGGTGTATCGAGGGGGTGGCTCGGTGGTGGCGGGCGTCAACGCCGCCGCCCGCCGCCACCGATGTCCGGCCGGTCAGGCTGGGGCGAGTTCGTCTTCGGCGGCCGCCGGCGTGGGCGCCTCGTCCGGCACGTCGACTGCCACGTGCGGCAGCACGCGGTCCAGCCAGCGGGGGATCAGCCAGTTCGAGCGGCCGAACAACTGCATCGCGGCGGGGACCAGGATGGTGCGCAGGATAAGGGCGTCGAGCAGGATGGCGGTGGCCAGCCCGAGCCCGAACTCACCGATCTGGCGCCGTCCGCCGAGTACGAAGGCGAGGAAGACGCAGACCATGATCGCGGCGGCTGCCGTGATGACCCGTCCGGTCGCGGCCTGCCCGGCACGGACGGCGCGCCGGTTGTCGCCCGTGCTCACCCATTCTTCGTGCATGCGGCTGACCAGGAATACCTGGTAGTCCATCGACAGCCCGAACAGGATGGCCAGCAGCATCACCGGGAGGAACGACTCGATCGGGCCGCCCTTGCCCAGGTTCAGCGCCTCCGAACCAACGCCCCACTGGAAGACCGCGACGACGACGCCGAACGAGGCCCCCGCGGCGAGCAGATTCATGACCGCGGCGGTCAGTGGGATCACGATGCTGCGGAAGGCGAGCATCAGCAGCAGGCAGCCCAGGAGCACGACGACGAGGATGAAGATGGGTAGGTTGTCGGCGATCACCTGGCCGAAGTCCTGGAAGATGGCGGTCTGACCGCCGACGTACACCCGCAGATCGGTGCCGCCGACCGCGCCGGGGATGACATCCTGGCGCAGGTGGTCGATCAGATTTGCGGTGTCGTCGGACTGGGGCGAGGTCGTGGGTACGACTTCGACGACCGAGATATCCGAGTTGGGCACCGACGGGACCACAGCGACCGAGGCGACGCCGTGGGTGGCGCGAAGTGTGGTGGTGAGGCGGCCCAGCGCCGCCTGGGCGGCCGGCGACGAGGTTTGTGTGGCGAGCACCAGCGGCCCGTTGAACCCGGGGCCGAATGCCGCGGCCACGGTGTCGTACGCCTTCCGCGTCGTTGAGGAGTCCGGGTCGTTGCCCTGGTCGGATGACCCGAGGTGAATCGAGAACGCCGGGATCGCCAGCACGACCATGATCGCGAGGGCGAAGACGCTCAGGAGCACCGGCTTTCGTTCGACGAATCGCGCCCAGCTCGCCCAGAACCCCGAGCCGTCGTTCTGCAAGGCCACCCCGTCGCGGATCTTGCGGCGCTCGCGGCGGCTGAGCACCTTCATGCCGAACATGCCGAACATGGCCGGCAGCAACGTGATAGCGGCTGCGACGGCGAAGGCCACCATGATGGCGGCGGCGATGCCGATGCCGGTGAGGAAGCTGATGCCGAGCAGCAGGAGCCCGAGCATGGCGATGGTGACTGTGCCGCCCGCGAAGATGACTGCTCGGCCGGCGGTGCTGACCGCGCGTACGGCCGACACCTCCGGCGTGTCGCCGGCGCGCAGGCCGTTGCGGTGCCGGGTCACGATGAACAGCGCGTAGTCGATGCCGACGCCCAGGCCGATCAACGCGGCGATGGTGGGCGCGATGGAGTCCACCTCGATGGCGTGGCTCAGCAGCCCGATCGTCTCGACCGCACCGCCGAGAGCAAAGATGGCAGCGATGAGCGGGATCGCCATCGACAGCAGCGACCCGAAGGCGATCAGCAGGACGATCGCGGCTGCGATCAGGCCGATGGCCTCGCTGCCGGACGTCGGTTTGCCCTTCAGGGTCTGGAAGCCACCGCCGCCGAACTCGACCTGAACGCTCGAGCTGCGCAGCTTCGCACCGGCGTCGACGACAGGCTGTACGTCGTCAATGGTCAGCTTCTGATTGTCCTTCGTGAAGTTGATGCCGACGATGGCGGTACTCTCGTCGGGGCTGATGGATCCGCGTGCCTGCGGGCCGTACGGGCTGCGCACCGAGGCCACCCCGGGCACCTTGGCCACATCGTCGAGCACCTGGGTGACCCGGGTGCGGGTCGCGGGTTCGTCGACTGATCCGTTGGTGACGTGGATGACGATGCTGTTGCCGCCCGACTGGCCCAGCACGCCGGATTTGTTGAGCAGATCTTGCGCATGGGCGGATTCCGTCCCGGGCAGGCTGAATCCACTGGTGTAGCCGGAGCCGAGCGAACGGCTGCCCAATGCCAGCCCGAGGAGCACGACCACCCACATGCCGAGAACTATGAATCGATGACGAAAACACCATCGTGCGACCGTCGTCATTTCCGCGTGCTCCTCGTCGAATACTCAGACTGTTCTGAAGGTTTCGAGGCTGACGCTAGGGGGACCCAGTGCTACGCCTGTGCCACGTTTGTGACACCGCTGCAAGGGTCGTTTCCGCGGTTCAGAAGCCGTACGGTCGCTGCTTCTCGGTGAAGCCGATGACATTCGTCGGCGTTTGCCTTCTCAGCTCCTTCGAATGGCCGAGGCCGACCGGCGTGAATACTCGGCCTCGGGGTGGAAGACCGCCGATGGGTAAGTGACCAGACTGTGTGTGGGCCGTGACGGGCTCAACATTCCGAGGAGTCACTCATGTCGCGATCCCGCGTGCCGAACGCCGTCGACCAGGCGCCGCCGTCGGCCGGGGGAGTCGAATTCGACCTGCGGCGTGTTCGTGGCATCCCGGCGAATGGAAGGCGCGCGTCCGCGGGGAGCGCGAGCCAGCTGCTGAGGATGATGTCAGCTATGAGTGACCCAGCCCTCCGGCCCACCAGCGTGGCGCCACAGTCGCTGGTTCGCCACCGTGGCCGGGCGGCGACGCTGGCGCAGCTCGTGTTGTTCGTCGGCCTGCTGTCTCTCGACGAACTGATGTCGGGCAGGCTCGGGTTGCGACAGGCCGGCGGCGGCATCAGCACCGCGGTGGTGCTGATGATGGTCGCGTTGACGCTGTTACGAGACCGCTTGCCGGTCGGGCTCGAGGTGGTTGCGGCGGCCGTGGTCGGTCTGTCTCTGACGCACACCGTGGTGGCCGTGCTCTTCCGGATGGGGATTTCACCGCTGCCGGTGGGCCTGAGCATTACCGAGACGGTTGCGATCGGTGTGATGGTCGGTGCGGTCGCGCGGCGCGGCAGTGGGTGGACCGCGTTCGCGTTGATCGTTGTCGGGAGCGCGGCGATGACCGCGGCCCCCTTCGCTCGGATCGGCGTGGGCATCGACGTAAAGATGTTCGCGGCGCCGGGAGCGCTCATCTGGGGTATGGGGCTGGCCTTCGGGCTCGTACTTCGTGACACCGACGTACGGCGTTCGCTGGCCCTGCGAGACGCGTTGACGGCCGAACGGATGCGGCTGGCGCGGGAGCTGCACGACCTTGTCACCCACCACGTCACGGGCATCGCCGTCCGGGCGCAGGCGGCTCAGATCGTCGCCGCCCGGCAGGACGGTCGAGTCGAGGCTGACGGCTATGCGGAGATCGAGCGAGCGGCGACCGAATCATTGACCGCGATGCGCGAGCTCGTCGGTATGCTCCGCTCGGAGGACGGACGTCCCGACCTTCCTGCGACCGGCATCCGGGCGGCTCTCGACAAGGCCGTGATCGGTGAGCCGCGCGCGACCGTAGAACTGCGCGACAACATCGAGTCCATCGATCCCGGACCGTACGTGGCGGCCACGCTGCACTGGGTCACGCTCGAGGCGCTCACCAACGTACGCCGGCACGCTCAGGCCGCCACGCAGATCCGGATCGAGGTGCGCCTCGACGGGCCGATGCTCGTACTCGACATCAGCAACGACGGCGCCGAGCCGCCGTCGGCAGCCGATGACCAACGCCGGCGATACGGACTGGTCGGCATGAGCGAACGCCTGGCCGCTATCGGCGGTGAGCTGACGGCGGGCCCGGAGCCGGGCGGCCGCTGGCGGATCGACGCGCGCGTCCCGATCAACAGGCACCGCGCTCGGATCCGGGTCGTGTGATGGGCATCAAGGTGCTCATAGCCGACGACCAGTCCCTGGTCCGCAGCGGCTTCCGGATCATTTTGGAAGGCGAGCCGGACATCGACGTGGTGGGGGAGGCGGCCGACGGTGAGGCCGCCGTGCGCCAGGTCTCGCAGCTGCGACCCGACGTCGCCCTGATGGATATCAACATGCCGGGCCTCGACGGCATCGAGGCAACGCGGCTGCTCGCCGGACGCAGCGTCGACAATCCGATCCGGATCGTGATCGTCACCACCTACGATACCGACGAGAACGTCTACATGGCGCTACGCGCGGGCGCGGTGGGCTTCCTGCTCAAGGATGCCGGGGCCAGCCTGCTCGTGCACGCGGTGCGCACGGCCTATCACGGTGACGGTCTTATCACGCCCAGCGTGCTGACCCGTTTGCTACGGCACTGGTCAGGAAGTGCACCGCAGCCCGCGGACGAGTCGCTGACACCGCGTGAGCTCGACATTGTCAGGGCGGTTGCGCGAGGCATGACAAACGCGGAGCTCGGTGAGCGGCTCGTGATCTCGATTTCGACCGTCAAGACCCATCTCGCGGCGGTCCAGCGCAAGATCGGTGCCCGCAATCGGACCGAGATCGCCATTTGGGCGTGGGAGAACGGCCACGTTCGTTAAGCCGCGCCAATCGTTACCGGCCGAAGCTGCCATGGCCGGTGGCTGGGCTGCGCCGGGTCAACGAGATCCTGCGTGCGGCGTCCAGCTATTTCGCGTCGGAGCTCGGCCCGTGGCGGCCGGGGCTGACCCGGTTGACCCTGAGTCGTCGATCTGGGACGCGGGCGAGCTTGTCGCGAGTTGATGTACGTCGCCGACAGCTTTCTTTCTCGCGATGGGAAGGTCGAAGGGCTGAGCCGGGCGGGCTGCACGGAAGGCGCTAACCGGACGACCTGCGTTCACCACGTGATGGCGTATGAGTGCTGTAAGCATGTGAAGTCGGGCGACCGAGATGGCGGCTTGCGGCTCTCGGTACTTGCACATGCCGATGTGAGACGCTGGTCGGCGTGAATCGATTGGGCGCCCTGACCTCGCCGTACTTGCTTCAGCACGCCGAGAATCCGGTGGACTGGTGGCCTTGGTGTCCGGAGGCGTTCGAAGAGGCGCGGCGGCGAGATGTACCGATATGTATTTCTATCGGGTATATGTCTTGTCACTGGTGTCACGTGATGGCGCACGAGTCGTTCGAGGACGAGGGCGTCGCCCGGCAGATGAACGAGGGCTTCGTCGCGATCAAGGTGGATCGCGAGGAACGGCCGGACGTCGACGCCGTCTACATGACCGCTACGCAGGCGATGACCGGGCAGGGCGGCTGGCCGATGACGGTCTTCGCCACGCCGGACGGTGACCCGTTCTTCTGCGGGACCTACTTCCCCAAAACCAACTTCCGCCGGCTGCTCGAGGCGATCGGCACCGCCTGGCGGGACCAGCGCGACGAGGTCGTCGACCAGGGCGCCCGGGTCGTGAAGGCGATCGGCGGGGCCCAGTTCGCCGACGGGACGACCGCGCCGATCTCGGCCGAGCTGCTGGACGCCGCCGCGGGCGGGCTGGCCAAGGAGCACGACCAGGTGCACGGCGGCTTCGGCGGGGCGCCCAAGTTTCCGCCCCACATGAACCTGCTGTTTCTGCTGCGGCATTACCAGCGCACCGGATCGGCCTCATCCCTGGAGATCGTGCGGCACACCGTCGAAGCGATGGGTCGCGGTGGGATCTACGACCAGCTGGCCGGTGGATTCGCTCGGTATTCGGTGGACGCGACCTGGACGGTGCCGCATTTCGAGAAGATGCTCTACGACAACGCGCTGCTGCTGCGGGCGTACACCCAGGTCGGGCGCCTGACCGACGACCCGTTCGCGCGGCGGATCGCCGACGAGACGGCCGCGTTCATGCTGCGCGACCTGGCCACGCCGGCCGGTGGGCTGGCGTCGGCCCTCGACGCCGACACCGAGGGCGTCGAGGGGCTGACCTATGCGTGGACGCCGGCGCAGCTGATCGAGGAGCTGGGCGAGGAGGACGGCACCTGGGCGGCCGACCTGTTCAACGTCACCACGGCGGGGACGTTCGAACACGGCAGCAGTGTGCTGGTGCTCGCCCGGGACATCGACGCGGCGGACCCTGAGCTGGTCAAGCGCTGGGAGGACGTACGCGCCCGGTTGCTGTCGGCTCGCGGTCGGCGGCCCCAGCCGGCCCGCGACGACAAGGTGGTCGCCTCCTGGAACGGGTTGGCGATCACGGCACTGGCGGAGCACGCTTTTTCCACCGGTGCGCCGGCGTCTCGTGACGCGGCGGTGGCGCTCGCTGAGGTGCTCGCCGACCGGCACCTGGTCGACGGACGGCTGCGACGGGTTTCCCGCGACGGCGCGGTCGGCGCACCGGCGGGTGTGCTCGAGGACTACGGCTGCGTGGCCGAAGCCTTCCTGGCCGTGCACCAGCTCACCCTGGACGGGCGCTGGCTGAGCCTGGCCAAGGACTTGCTGGACGTGGCGCTGGCCCACTTCGGCAACGGGGCGGCCGGCTTCTACGACACCGCCGACGACGCGGAACGCCTGGTCACCCGGCCCGCCGACCCGACCGACAACGCCACACCGTCCGGCCAGTCGGCACTCTGCGCGGCGCTCGTGGGCTATGCGGCGCTGAGCGGCGAGACGGCCTATCGCGAGGCCGCCGACGCCGCGCTGGCCACGGCCGGGCCGCTGATCGGGGGACATCCGCGCTTCGCGGGCTATGCGGCAACGGTCGCCGAGGCGGCGCTTGCCGGACCGTACGAAATAGCAATCGCGACCGAGTCGCCGGAGAGCGACCCCCTCGTGGCCGCCGCCCGGCGGCATGCCCCGCCCGGAAGCGTGATCGTGGCCGGCCGCCCGGACCACCCGGGGGTTCCGCTGCTGGCCGACCGGCCGTTCATCGACGGCGCGGCCGCGGCCTACGTCTGCCGCGGCTTCGTCTGCGACCGCCCGGTCACCACGGCCGAGGACCTCGTCGCCCGGCTCACATCGTGACCGCTGGTCAGCTCAGGAAGTCGTTGGCCGACAGCTCCAGCATGGCGTCCAACGGCATCTGCCCGGCTGTTTCGTAGGTGCCCGCTGTCTCGTCGGTGCCCGCTGTCTCGTAGCTGCCCGCTGTTTCGTGGGTGTCGTTCCCGCGGAGCCGAAACAGCGTCACCGTGTGCTGAGGGTCGCGAGCGACGGTCCAGTAACGCGGAATGCGAGCCTTCGCGTACTCGGCCACCTTGAGCAACTGGTCGATCGCCTCCGAACCCGGCGAGACGATCTCGACGGCCAGGAGAAGCTCGGCCGGAGAATTCCAGACGGTGGTGGGCAGTTGGGGATTCGACCAGATCGTCAGGTCGGGTATGCGTCCGCCGTCGACCTTCGGCCCGGGAATTCGGATGCCGACGACCTGCACGATCTGCTCCAGCGGCAGCCCGGCGGCGATGAACCATGCCATCAGTCGAGTGGCGATGATGGCGTGGCCGTGGTCGGGCGGCGGCACGACGGAAAGGACTCCTTCAGGGCTGGTCTCGTAGCGGTGGCCGTGCTCGTCCGCCGCGATCATCGCGGAAAGATCGTCGAGCGTGATCACAGCGGGCATGTATCGGCCGACATCTTGTGCGCTCATGCACAAATGCTACGAGCCCGACGGGTCGGTCGGGGAAGCCTGTGGATAACGCACTACGCTGGGCGGACGATGGATATTCGAACCGGTCTGCCCGTGGTCGGCATGGTGGGGGGCGGGCAGTTGGCTCGCATGACGCACCAGGCCGCGATCTCCCTTGGCCAGTCGCTGCGGGTGCTGAGTGTTTCGGCGGACGACAGCGCGGCGCTCGTCGCCAGCGATGTGCGAATCGGGGAGCACACCGATCTGGCCGCGCTGCGGGAGTTCGCCAAGGGGTGCGAGGCGGTCACGTTCGACCACGAGCACGTGCCGACCGCGCACATCGAGGCGCTCGAGGCCGAGGGCGTCAAGATTTTCCCCGGGTCGCGGGCGCTGGTGTTCGCGCAGGACAAGGGCATGATGCGGGAGCGCCTGGCGGCGCTCGGCGCGCCGGTGCCGCGGTGGGGTCGCGTCACCTCGCTCGCCGACATCGAGAACTTCGCGGGCGGTGTCTGGCCGGTCGTGGCCAAGGCCAGCCGCGGGGGGTACGACGGCAGAGGCGTGTGGATGCTCTCCTCGCTCGCGCAGGCGCAGGAGCTCGTCCAGAGCGGTACCCCGTTGATCGTCGAGGAGCGGGTGCCGCTTCGCCGCGAGCTGGCGGCGCTGGTGGCCCGGTCGCCGTTCGGGCAGGTCGCGGCGTACCCGATCGTGGAGACCGTGCAGCGGGACGGCATCTGTGTCGAGGTTCTGGCGCCCGCGCCCGGCCTCGAAGAGGCCCGGGCGCTGCAGGCGCAGCAGCTCGCGATCGACCTGGCGAATGAGCTCGGGGTGGTCGGGCTGCTCGCGGTCGAGTTGTTCGAGACCGACGCCGGCATCGTGGTCAACGAGCTGGCGATGCGGCCGCACAACTCGGGCCACTGGACGATCGAGGGCGCCCGCACCTCGCAGTTCGAGCAGCACCTGCGCGCGGTGCTCGACTACCCGATGGGCGAGACCACGCTGACCGCCCCGGCCGTGGTGATGGCCAACGTGCTCGGCGGCGAGCCGGGCGGCATCTCGGTCGACGAGCGGCTGCACCACCTGTTCGCCGAGGACCCGGGCGCCCGCGTGCACCTCTACGGCAAGCAGGTGCGGCCGGGCCGCAAGATCGGGCACGTGACGGTGCTCGGCGACGACATGACCTCGGTGCGGGCGCGCGCGGTGCGGGCCGCCCAGTGGCTGCAGGAAGGCCGCTCTGCCCAGCAGCACGTGACGGAAGGCCATGCCGCGCGGCACCTGAAGGAAGGCGAATGATGGCACCGGTCGTCGGCATCATCATGGGCAGCGACTCGGACTGGTCCACGATGGAGGCGGCCGCGGTCGCGCTGGCCGAGTTCGAGGTGCCGTTCGAGGTCGGCGTGGTGTCGGCGCACCGCACGGTCCGCAAGATGGTTTCCTATGCCGAGAGCGCGGCCGACCGGGGCCTTCGCGTGATCATCACGGGCGCCGGCGGGGCGGCCCATCTGCCGGGCATGGTCGCGGCGCTGACGCCGCTGCCGGTGATCGGGGTGCCGGTGCCCCTCAAATATCTCGACGGCATGGATTCGCTGCTCTCGATCGTGCAGATGCCGGCCGGTGTTCCGGTGGCGACCGTGTCGATCGGCGGCGCGCGCAACGCGGGCCTGCTCGCGGTGCGGATCCTGGGCGCGGCCGACCCCTCGCTGCGGGCCCGGATGGTCGGCTTCCAGGCCGGGCTCGAGAAGATGGTCGCCGAGAAGGACGCCGCCCTTCGCGACCGATTGATGTCGTGATGCGGCGCTGGAGCTCGAGCCTTCTGCTGCTCGCCGCCGCCGTGGCGATCGGCGGGTTCGACGCGGTGGCCGGTTCGCCCTGGACCGCTCTCGGGGTCTCGGCGTTCCTGCTGGTCGCGGCCGTTGTGGTGTCACCGCGTGCGTTTCCTCGCTCGATGACCGACGAGGCGGCCCGGGTGGCCAGCGACGACGATGGCCGGCCGATCGTCTACTGGCGACCGGGCTGCCCCTATTGCCTCCGGCTGCGGGCCCGGTTGGGCCGCGACGCGCGGCGGCTGCTGTGGGTCGACATCTGGGCCGACCCGGAGGGCGCGGCCTCGGTCCGCGAGGTCACCGGCGGCGACGAGACGGTGCCGACGGTGATCGCGGGGCACCGCTCGTTCGTCAACCCGAGTGTCGACGTGGTGCGCGGCCTGCTGCCGGTCTAGTCCAGGCAGTGCAGGGCCACCTCGGCGGAGTGCATCAGGGTCGTCCGGTCCGGGTCGATCGCGCCCATGACGCGTAGGCCCGGCAACGTTGTGACCCTTCGTCGGCCGACGCGAACTGGTCAGCGCATCTTGATCAGGGCGCCGCGGAAGCGTTCCTGAGCGCGGCGCCGGCTCTCGCTGGTCGCCCCGATGAAGAGCAGGATCACGCCGACCGGCACCAGCACCAGCCAGGGGCCGACCAGGGTCGCCGCGAAGGTCAGGGCGGCGACCACGGTCGCCGCGGCGCCGACCACCACCGGGGCCTGCTGACGGGTGATCGAGCCGACGATCAGCGTGCCCACCGCGCCGAGCAGCAGGAGCACCTGACGCACCTCGTTGTCGTGGCTGGCCACCACGATGCCGAGCGTCGGCACGAAGGCGGCCAGCAGCGCCGGGCCGTACGCCGCCCAGCTGCTCAGGTCGGGCCGGGTGCGGGCCTCGAAGATGCCGACCAGCAGGGCCATCGCGGCGAACGGCAGGGTGTACGCCTCGGGGACCGCCACATCGGCCAGCGCGATGAACAGCCACCAGCCGACGACCTCGAAGCCGACCGCGGTCCAGAACAGGGCCCGGCGCTGGTTGGCCCGCCGGTCCCGCCGGGTCGCGGCCAGGCCGAGCACCGCGCCCCAGGCCGCGAAGAGGGCCGCCAGGTGGGCGGGCGAGTCGTAGGCCAGCGCACCCGCGAGCAGCGCCGACGCGTAGCCGCTCCACTCGACGGTCATCGCCTCGATGCGGTATTGCGGGAGGCCGAGCCGGGGGAGGAGGGCCTCGAGGATCAGCAGTGCGGCGCCGACCGCGAGTACGCCGAACGCGGCCCACGAGCGTTCCAGGCCGGCCGCGATCGCCACGGTCAGCACGAAGAACTGGCCCATCACGGCGGCGAACAGCCAGCCGAGCACGCGGGCGGACTGGCTCTTGCCGACGATCGCGGCGACCAGGCCGACCGCGACCGCGCTGCCCAGCGTGAACAGGGTCAGCCGCTGCTGGGCGAGGCTGCCGGCCAGACCGGCACCACCGGCGAGCAGGCCGATCACGAAGACCACGTTGCGGGTGGTGCGCAGCAGTGAGGCCGGGCCGGCGGGCGGCGGGGTCAGCGCCAGGGCGAGCATCGCGATGGTGAAGACGGCCAGGGCGGCCATGGTCGCGGCCGGGAACGGCAGCCGCCAGGCGATCGGCGCGATGAGCAGGGTCACCGCGATGCCGGGCAGGATCACCGGCACCGACTCGGACGCCTTGCCGCCGAACCCGATCGCGGCCAGCGCGGCCGCACCGGTGAGCAGCACGATCGCCAGCACGCTGGTCGCGTCGACGTAGCCCGGGGAGGGGTGCGCGAGCGACGCGATCGGGCCGTCCCAGATGTGGTGCACCTGAGCGAGCGGGTCGACCAGGGCGGCCCGCAGGGCGGGCATGATCGAGAAGATGGCGAGGACGGTCGGGACCAGGGCGAGGACCACCGCGCTGGTGGCCGGGTCGACCAGCCAGCGGCCGCTCAGCCCGATCGGGCGCCGGGTGGTCCAGCTAGGAGTGCGGCCCTCGGCGGCGTACCGGCGGCTGGAGACCGTGAGGCCGGGCGCCGGCGTGGCGCCGCGGTAGAGCTCGGCCAGCACGCCGAGCAGGGCGGCCGCGGCGGCGTAGAGGGCGGTCGGGTAGGGCGTCGGGATCGAGGCGAACGCGGTGACGGTCGCGCCGAGCACCAGGCCGACGGTGGCCCAGGGCAGATATTGCGGCAGGTATCGGCCGCCCAGGGCGAGCAGGGCCAGCCCGAGCGCCGACGCGGCGAGCGCGGCCGTCAGCACGACCTGGGCGTTGTGTCCCTGGTCGGCGGCGAGCGAGGCGAGCATGCCGGGCAGGGCGAGCAGCACCGCCCCGGCGGCCGCGCCGCCGATCTGGGCCCGGTGGCGGGGCATGCCGGTGTCGTCGCGGGCCAGGTCGGCCTCGGTCGACGACGGCGTCCAGAACCGCGGGAGGCCCCGCACGGTCGCCTGCTGGTCGGCCAGTTCGTCGCCGGTCGGGGCGACCGGTGTGCGGGACAGGCCGGCCACCAGCAGGCCGATGCCGACCACCAGCAGCAGCCCGAGACCGGTCGACCAGGGCATCACCAGGCCGGCGCCGACCGCGTAGAGCAGGACAGCGGCGGCCGCGGCGGCGCGGGCCAGGGCGGCCCGCGGGTCGGAGGCGATCACCGAGGCCACGCCGTAGGCCAGCGCGACCGCGCCGCCGATCAGCAACGGCGACCACCAGGGCAGGCCGAGCGCGGCCGGGGCGCCGATCGCGGCGAGCGCTCCGCACAGCGCCGAGACGTCGAACGACCACGGCCGGGGCGCCGCCAGGGCGGCCGCGAACGCGACGACGGCCAGCGTGAACGGGGCCTGCCAGGCGCCGGCCGCCGGGTGGGTCGAGTAGTTGCTGAGGTCGCCGGCCCAGAGCCCGCCCGGGAAGGCCAGGTTGCGGAACGCGCCGGCCAGGGCGAGGTAGCCCGCGAGCGCACCGACCACCACGCCGGCCACCGCGAGGCCGCGGACCGGTCCCCGCCGCCAGTCCTCCGGCAGGACGGCCACGCCGAACGCGACCAGCAGCACCATCACACCGGCGACGGCGAGCGGTGCGCTCGGGAAGGCGAGCGCGGCGACCCGGGACAGTGCGCCGATGATCGCCACGGTGGCGGCCGCGGCGGCGATGTCGGGGCCGTCGAGCACCCGGTCGCTGCGCCGGCCGTTGTCGATCGACTTCGCGGAGAACAGCAGGCCGGCCGCGACCAGGAGCAGCGCGCCGACCCAGATGTCGGGGCGGGTGGCGCCGTTGGCCAGCAGGGCGGCCAGGGCGAGCGAGGTGGCGCCGAGGCCGGTGCCGATGGTCAGCGGCAGGCTGATCTCGCGCCGGGCGACCTGGAACACGGCGGCGTAGCTGAGCGTGCCGGCGACGGCCAGGAAGCCGAGCGCCAGCGCGGGGACGGTGACGGCCTCGGTCGCGGGCGGGCCACCGCCGTGGTCGGAGACGGCGAGCGCGCCGGTCACCACGGCGCCGGGCAGGGCCAGCGCGGCGGCACCGGCCGCCCAGTCACCGACCAGCCAGGAATAGAGGCGGATCGGGATCTGCCGGGCCGCCACCGCGACCATCACACCGGCCCCGGCCAGCGCGGTCAGGACGGCCGCGGTGAGCCAGGAGGCGCTGAGGGCGGAGGCGGCCCCGAACAGGCCGACGACCCCGGCCGCGACCACGTGGGTGACGGCGATGCGTTTGGTGTTGGCGGCCAGCCCGGCGGCGCCGATGGCGATCGCGGCCAGGATCAACGGCCACGGCGCGGTCGACCATTTCAGGCCCAGCGAGGCGGGCACGGACAGGGCGGTCAGGGCCACGCCGACGACGGCGCCTTCATGACGTACGCCCGGGGGAAGCGCAAGCGCCGCGGCGATCGTCAAGAGCAGGGCACTGAAGGCGAGCAACCAGCCGGCCGGGCCGGCCGCCTCGGCGATGTGCCGCGCGTACTCGGCGGTGTCGGCGCGCCAGATCGGCCGGGCCGCCTGCACCGGGGCGAAGCCGGCGCGGATCGCCGCGACGCCCACGAAGAGGCCGATGAGGGTCAGCGCGATCGAGGAGGCGATCTCGGGGCCGCGCCGAACCTGGGCCGGCACCAGGCCGACGACCGCGCCGCTGAGCGCGACCGCGGCGGCGGCCAGCGCCAGCGTCCAGTGCGGAGAGGCGACGTCGGCGATCCGGGCCGAGGCGCCGATCACCGCGAGGACCAGGACGCCGCCGGTGATGTTGCGGGCCATCAGGTTGTCGAGCAGCCGGGCGGCGGCGACCGCGGTGACGGCGGCGAGCACCAGCACCAGGCCCGAGCGCAGCGCGTCGCTCACCACCTCGGCCTGCAACAGCGCGGCGGCCGAATAGAGCAGGGCGCCCGCGCCGGCCAGGCAGAGCAGGGCGAAGGTCAGCTCGCGCAGCCAGTCGGCGGAGGGCGGGGTGGCGGGCGGGGCCAACGGCACCGAGCCGGCCGCCGGGGCGCCGGCCGGGCGGGGGCCGGGGAAGATGCGGGTCGGCGACCACCGGCGGCGCCGGCGGCCGGCCAGGCCGGCGATGATCAGATCGGGTTCCTCGGGCGCCGACTCGGGGCGGGGCGAGGCGTCGAGGTCGAGTGGGGCGTCCCGCCGGGTGTAGTCGGCTTCGCCCGCCGCGCGGGCGTCGTCGGCCTCGGCGAGCGACTCGCGGTCGGCCGCGACCGGCCGCCCGATCGGCCACTGCGGCACCAGACGGCCGGCCCGGATCACGGTCGTGAGCAGCAGCAGGTCGAGCAGCGCGACGACGGTCAGGGCGAGCGCCCAGCCGGCGGCGCTCTGGATCATCGGGTAGGCCAGCAGCGGCGGCACCGGCTGCACGGCGATGACCGTCGCGTACCGCGGCGCGCTCAACCGCGTGAAGGCGGCATAGAGGAAGCTCGCCACCGCGGTTATCGCGAAGCTGATGCCCAGATAGAGCGGGGACGAGACGCCCGGGCCACCGGCGATCGAAGTGCCGTGCAGCGCGAACAGCGCCATCGGCAGCAGCACCAGGCCGACACCGGAGATCGTATCGGCGGTCGAGCTCAGGCCGGCGCGGGCGATGCCGGGGGCGGCGACCAGGGCGATCAGGGTGGCGACGAAGAGGATGGTGGACCGGGCGACCGGGTTGTTGACCGCGACGCCGGCGAACACGACCGCGGCCACGCCGATCAGCAGCGCGCCGATGGCGAGCAGGATGTTTTGCACCGACTGCTGGGACGCCTCGGGCGGGTGCACCTCGGCGCCGGCGAAACCGGGGCGGCGTGCAGGGGCGATCCGCTCCTCGACCGGCGGCGGGTCGTCGACCAGCAGGGTGACGCCGTCGGTGGCGACGCCGGGCGGGCCGGTGTGGGGGGTGCCGGGCTCGGCCCAGTCGGGCGCCGTCCTTCCCGCGCTTCGCGCGGTCCGGGCCGAGGGGCCGGGCCGCCGGCTTTCGCCCGGCGAGGGCGGCGGCGCCGGGTCGGTCCGGCCGCGGGCCGAGGGTGGTGGAGGTGCATCCGTACGGGCTTGGCCGCTCGGCGGGGGCGGAGCGTCCGTCCGGGGCTGGCCGCTCGGTGGGGGCGGAGCGTCGGTCCAGGGCTGGCCGCTCGGTGGGGGCGGTGCGTCGGTCCAGGGCTGGCCGCTTGGCGGGGGCGGTGCGTCGGTCCGGGGCCGGCCGCTTGGCGGGGGCGGCGCGTCGGTCCGGGGCCGGCCGCTCGGTGGCGGCGGCGCGTCGGATCGGGGGCGCTCGCCGGGCGGCGGCGGGGCGGCGGATCGGGTGCGGCCGCCGGGCGGCGGGGGAGCGGCGTCGGCACGGGTGCGGCCGCCGGGCACGGGCGGGGACGGGAACTCGTCGTCGGCCGGTCGGCGGCCACGCCGGGGCTTGGCCCGTTTCGCCTTCTGCTGGGTGTTGGCGTGGGAAAGGATGTCGCGCTGGAACTGGGCCGCCTGGATCTTGGCGGCGATCTGGGTGCGCTCCTTGGCCGCGGCGATGTCGCGCTTCTTGAGGTCCGCGATCGAGGCATCGATCCGTGCCAGGTCGTCGTCGTAACCGTGCGGCTCCTCAGCCTGCGCCACCGAACCTCCTCGCCCCGCCCGAAATCCGGCTCGCCCTGCCCCAAATCGGAGATGACTAGAGCATGCCGGTCCGACACCTCATTAGAACAGGCTCAGGCGGGCCGAGAATGACAGAAACTGCTCAGCCTCGCGGTCGGATGCGGAAACCTCTGTCACACCGGTGGGGGAATACCCGTGTTCCGTCGCACAACCCCGGAGGCCTGGCACGCGTACGCTACGCGCCGGTAACATCGCGGTCGGGACCGCCGATGGGAAGGGCTTGCCATGAGTGATTTCGACGTTTACCAGCTGCCGGAGGATCACGAGGCGATCCGTGCCGCGGTGCGCGAGGTCTGCGACGCCCGGGTCGCGCCGCACGCGGCCGAGGCCGACGAGAACAGCGAGTTCCCCAAGGCGTCCTACGACGCGCTGCGGGCCTCCGACTTCCACGCCCCGCACATCCCGGCCGAGTACGGCGGGGCCGGCGCCGACGCGCTCGCCACCGCCATCGTGATCGAGGAAGTGGCCCGGGCCTGCGCCTCGTCGTCGCTGATCCCGGCGGTCAACAAGCTCGGCACGATGCCGCTGCTGCTGTCGGGCTCCGCCGCGCTGAAGGAGAAGTACCTGCCGAAGGTCGCGTCGGGCGAGGCGATGTTCTCCTACTGTCTCTCCGAGCCCGAGGCCGGTTCGGACGCCGCGGCGATGACCACCAAGGCCGTTCGCGACGGCGACTACTGGGTGCTCAACGGCGTGAAGCGGTGGATCACCAACGCCGGGGTGTCCGAGTTCTACACGGTCTTCGCCTCGACCGACGCCGCGGCGCGGTCGCGGGGCATCTCCGCGTTCGTCGTGGAGAAGTCGGACGAGGGCGTCAGCTTCGGCGCGCCCGAGAAGAAGCTCGGCATCAAGGGCTCGCCGACCCGGGAGGTCTACTTCGACAACGTACGCATCCCGGCCGATCGCATGATCGGTGAGGAGGGCACCGGATTCGCCACCGCCATGAAGACGCTCGACCACACCCGCGTGACGATCGCGGCCCAGGCGCTCGGCATCGCTCAGGGGGCGCTCGACTTCGCGAAGGCGTACGTCAAGGAGCGCAAGCAGTTCGGCAAGCCGGTGGCCGATTTCCAGGGCGTGCAGTTCATGCTCGCCGACATGGGCATGAAGCTCGAGGCGGCGCGGCAGCTGACCTACGCCGCGGCGGCCAAGAGCGAGCGCGGCGACGCCGACCTCACCTACTTCGGCGCGGCCGCGAAGTGCTTCGCGTCGGACGCCGCCATGGAGATCACCACCGACGCCGTCCAGCTGCTCGGCGGCTACGGCTACACCCGCGACTACCCGGTCGAGCGCATGATGCGCGACGCCAAGATCACCCAGATCTACGAGGGCACCAACCAGGTCCAGCGCATCGTGATGGCCCGCCAGCTCCTCAAGGACTGACCGGCCGGTCTTCCTAACCGGCCTCGGCGACGGTGCCGGCCTCGGCGTATTCGGCGGGGGCGGTGCTGCGCTGCTGGGAGATCCACTGGGCGACGTGGACGCGGGACGGCAGCTCGAGCTTGCGCATGATCTGGCGGACGTGGTTGATGACCGTCCACTCCGACAGGTCGAGGCGCTTGGCCACCTGCCGGTTGGTCATGCCCTGGCCGACCAGCATCGCGACCTGGAACTGCCGCGCCGTGAGGGTTCGGCTCCGGCCGCTGTCGGGCATCTCGACCGGCTCGGCGGCGGGCGCCGACAGCAGGTCCAGCGTCGCCGCGGTGGTGCTGGAGCGGCGGCCGATCTGCCAGGCGGTCTCGAAGGCCGGCGTGCCCAGGCGGGTGCGGACGTCGTCGATCGCGGTGCTCAGGGCCGTTCGCTCGTGCGGCAGCAGGTCGATGCCGGCGCCCTCCCGGACCGCCTCGGCCGTGCCGAGCAGCCGGGCGACCCGGGTCTCCTGGCCGGCCACGCACGACAGCAGCAGAAGCGAGCAATGCGCGAGCCCGCGGGCCAGTTCGCCCGCGGCCTCCAGCCCTTGCAGCATGCGCAGGCTCAGGCGGTACAGCCGGTCGGCGCGCTCGACGACGCCCTCGGCGTAGGCGACCGCGGCGGCCTGGCGAAGGGCCAGCGCCTCGCCGCAGGCGTCGTTCAGGTTCCGGTACGCCGCGAGCGCGGCCGTGGTGTGGCCGGTGGCCGCGGCGGGATCGCCGTCGCGGACCAGCACGTCGGCCAGAGTGAGCCGGGCCGCCGCGGCGGCGGCCGGGCGTACCTTTTCCAGCTCGGGCAGCACGCTCTCGACCAGGCCGCGGCCGGCTGCCTGCCCGGCGAGCAGGCGCGCGGCGCCGAGCCTCGCCTGGGCCTGCATCGCGTCGGCCGGATCGCCGTCGCGGGCCAGCACGGTCAGCGCGTGTTCGTGCCGGTCGGCGGCCGCCGCCGGCAATCCGAGGGAGGCGGCCAGGAGGCCGGCCGCGTCCCGGACCCGCGCGGTGAGCAGCGGGTCGTCGGCCGCGCACCGCTCGGCGGCGCTGTCGAGCAGCCGCAGTCCCTCCCTGGCGCAGGTGCCGATCAGCAGGTAGCGGTGCAGGTCGAGGCCGAGCTGGGCGGCCGCCCGGTTGCGGCCGCGGGCGCCGAGGTGGGCCAGGGCCGCGAGCAGATCCTGGTGGACCGCCCGCAGCCGGCCGAGCGCGATCGCCTGGTCGCCGCCGTCGAGTGCCGGCGCGGTCGTACGCGCGAGCGCGGCGAAGTATTCGCCGTGGCGGTCGCGGGCGGCCTCCAGCGCGCCGGGCACCTGGGCGAGCCGGTCCCGGCAGTGCGCCGCCGTAGTGCGCAGCATGGTGAACCGCGGTCCGTCGCCGGTGTGCCCGGTGAGCGCGATGAGGCTGCGGTCGGCCAGCGCCTCGACCGTCTGCTCCGCCTCCTCGCAGGTGAGCCCGCAGAGCTCCCCGACCGCGTGCAGGTCGAATCCGTCGCGACAGACGCTGAGCCGGTCGAGGGCCTGGCGCAACGGCGGGTCGAGGTCCTGGTAGCTCCAGTCGATCACGGCGGTCAGGGAACGCTGCCGGGGTTGCGTGGCCACGTGGCCGCCGGTGAGCACCGCGTTGCCGGACCGGACCCTGGTCAACAGCGCGGCCAGGGAGAACAGCCGCAGACGACCGGCGCACAGCTCGATCGCCAGCGGCAGCCCGTCGAGCCGCGCGCACAGCTCGGCGACCGTGTCGGCGTTGTCGGCGGTG
Source organism: Actinoplanes sp. (assembly GCA_036402935.1). Classification (GTDB taxonomy): domain Bacteria; phylum Actinomycetota; class Actinomycetes; order Mycobacteriales; family Micromonosporaceae; genus Actinoplanes. The sequence goes on along the minus strand of DASWRZ010000424.1, from coordinate 55,608 downwards.
AGGGCGAAGGTCGGGTCGATGGCCCGTGCCCGTTGGACGAAGAGCGCGACCGACGGATATTGCTCCAGTTCCAGCGGGTCGGCCGGCGCGCCGATCGGAGGTGTTGGCAACGGTGCGACCCGGAACAGGCGCTCACCGTAAACCCCCAACGGCTCGCGGCCGGTGGCCAGCACACGGACCTCGGGCGCGGCCGCGAGCAGACGGTGGAGCTCGGCGGCGAGGCCGGCCGTGGTGCGTTCGCAGCCGTCGAGGATCAGCAGGATCTCGCGCCGCTTGCCGGACGCGTCCGGCGGGAAGATGCGGTCGGAGAGGGATTCGAGCACGGGCCGGCCGTCGGTGATCTCGGTGAGGTCGGCGACGACCGGGTCGATCGAGTGCCGGCCGGCGGCCTGCTCGGCCGCGGCCAGGGCGAGGCGGGTCTTGCCCACCCCGCCCGGGCCGGTGAGGTTGATGATCCGGATGTCGGGCGACAGCAGGTGGCCGGTGAGCATGACCAGCTCGTCCGCCCGGCCGACCAGCGGCATGAAGGATGCCGCCGGCAGATCGGTCGATTTCGGATTGGACGATTCGAGAATTTCCGGCATGGGTTTGCCCGGCATCTATCCCCCCGTAGCTGAGCGGGACGGCCCGGGGAACGGTGGGTCCGGAGAGCGGTGGGCCGTCACCGGCAGCCTACGTAGCGTAGCAGTCCATAATGGAGGATTGAGCGGACTTCATGGTTTGTTAACAGAAGTCACGGCCGTACCTAATGGATCTCGCGGACCTCCGCCGCCGGCTTGCGGGCACCCGCGGCGCCGACCGCGACGTACACCCAGCCGAAGTAGCGCTCCAGCATCCGCATCGTCTCGGCGCTCCGGGCGACCTCCTCGAACGGCTTGCGCCGCACCATGTCCACCGTGCCGCCGAACGGCGCCACCATCGGCCCGATCGCCGGCACCGCGAACTCCGGCCACCAGCGCGGCAACTTGTAGTCGAGCACGACCATGCGGCCGCCGGGCGCCAGCGCGTCGAACCCGTGCCGGATCACCGTCGGGAAGTCCTGGATCAGCGTCAGCGAGAAGCAGGCGATGATCCCGGCGGTGTCCTTCGGGAAGGCGAACGTGGTGAGATCCGCCTCCTGCAGGGTGACGTTGGTCAGGCCGTGCTGGCGTACCCGCGCGTCGGCCCGGGCCAGCATGGCGTCGGTCAGGTCGACCCCGATCACCCGGCCGGACGGCCCGACCGCCTTCGACAGCTCCGGCAGGTTGTGCCCCGTGCCGCAGCCCGCGTCCACGACGGTGTCGCCCGGCTTGAGGTCGAGCTGCTGCATCGCCAGGTGCTTGTAGGCCATCGTGCGCTGGCCCACCAGGTACAGCCGGTTCGAGACGATGTCGTACTTGCCGGCGAGGTTGCGGTAGACGTCGACCATGCGGCGGTTCTCGTCGTTGCTCACTGCCGCCTCCCTTCGGTGATCAGTCCCCGGGCGGCCGGAGGTGTGGTGGTGTCGACAACGGTCTGGCGCGGGCCGCGGATCACCGCGGCCACGATCGACGGCTTGAAGACGACGGTCGGTGGCGCCACGAGGTGCGTCATGTCGAACAGCGCGGTGGCCGCGCGCTCGTTGTCGGTGGCGATCCGCAGAAGCCGCTGCATGTAGCCGCCGGCGAGCCGGGCCGGCAGCGACTGATTGCCCTCCCGCGCCCACGGGTAGCCCGAGTCGGCGGCGGCCGACAGCGCCCACGCCGCGTTCAACTCGGCCGCGATCGGCTTGCGCAAACGGGCCGCGAGGCCCGCCGGCACCGAGCCGCCGTGGCCGTGACGAGCCGCGGTCAATGCCTTGTCGACCGCCACGGCGGTGCGAGCCGCGACCGAGATGCCCTGGCCGTACGAGGGGTTGAACGAGCCGAACGCGTCGCCGGCCACGACGAACCGATCCGGCCAGCGGCGCAGCCTCTCGTAGTGGCGGAAGCGGTTCTCGGTCCGCCCGGAGCCGTACACCTGCGACACCGGGGTGGCGTCGCGGATCGCCTCGTACAGCACCGGGGTGCGCAGCCGCTTCGCGAAGTCCACGAAGCCCTCGTGGTTCAGTGGCGGCCGCTCGCCGTTCATGCCGGTCACCGACACCATCCAGCGGCCGCCCTCGATCGGGTTGAGGATGCCCTGGCGGGGCTCGCGCTCGGTGGACTGGATCAGGATGCACTTCCAGTCCCGCGGGAGGTCCGCCGGCGGCTCGAAGACGCAGGTCGCGTACGACGTGAGCGGGTCCACCACCGACTCGTCCGGGGTCTGGTAGCCGAGGCCGCGCAGCCAGGCCGGCGTCTGCGAGGTGCGGCCGGTCGCGTCGACCACCAGGTCGGCCCGCAGCTCGCGCTGCTCGCCCCAGGTGCCCTCGGCCGTACGGGTGTGCACCTTGACCCCGTCGACCCCGCCGTCGGAACCGGCCAGAAGCCCGGTCGCCTCGGTGTCCTCCAGCCAGGTTATGTTCGCCTGCTCGTGGAGCCGGCCCCGGACGTGGTGATCCAGCAGGTCCCGGGTTCCGGAGAGCACCACGTGCGGGCCCTCGAAGCGCCGCACCCAGCCGCCCGGCACCAGAAGGAGCATGTCGGCCGGCATCCGTACCGGAACCATGCCGGCGGTCCGCAGCTGCCCGAGCAGGCCGGGGAAGAGCTCCTCCAGCGCCTGCTGCCCGGCGCCGAGCAGGTTGTGGGTGTGCCGCGCCTGCGGTACGCCCCGGCGCCAGACGGGCTCGCTGGGAAGGACATCGCGCTCGATCAGCGTCACGTGGTCGAAGTGGCGCGCCATGACCCGCGCCATCGTCAGTCCGGTCAGGCTCGCGCCGAGCACGATCGCGTGGCTGCCGGCCGCCGGCCGGGTCATGACCGGGCCCGCGTAAACCACGCTGCCGCGGCGGCGTACCACTCGGCGGCGTTCGCGTGCACGTTCAAGCCGTGGCCGGCGTCGGGAAGCACGAAGACCTCCAGTCGCGCCGCGGGCGAGTAGAACTGCTGCTCGTACGCGCGGACGGCGTCCGCACCGGTCAGCGCGTCGCCGCCGAAGATCTGATCGGCGGCGCCCGCGACCAGCAGGACCGGCACGTCGACGGCGGACGCCGCGGCCGGGTCGTAGATGCGCGCCAGGGTGCCCCCCTCGCCCAGGGTGAGCGTCGACTTGGTCTCCTCGTGCCACTTGCTCAGCTCGGGCGTCACGTTGCCGGGGTGCTCGTAGAGCTCGGGCCGTTTGCCGGGCTGGGTGGTGAGGTAGCCCTCCGGCGGGCCGTCCTCGGCGAAGGCCGGGTCCATCGCCGCCGGATAGAGCGCGTTGATCACCTGGTCGTGCAGCGGGCCGAGATGGTGCAGGAGGCTGGTGACCACGATGCCGTCGACGTCGTGGTGCTCGCCCGCCTCCAGCAACGCGAGCCCGGAACCGAGCGAGTGCCCGACCAGGAACACCCGGTCGAAGGACGGGACGCCGGCCTCGCCGCCCCGCAGCGCGGTGACCACCTGGTGTACGACGGCGAGGTTGCTGTCCACAGTGACCTCGTCGGCCGGCGGGCGCGCACTGCGGCCGGTGCCGATGCGGTCGAGGGCCAGGACCGCGTGGCCGGCCCGGAGCTGATGGGCGACGTAGTCGTTCTCCCCGGGCAGTGTCCAGTACCGACTGTCGTAGGTCAGGCCGGACAGCAGGAGTTGGACGCCGGCGGGCGGGTCGCCCTCGGGCAGGTAGAGCTCGGCGTGTACCCGGTGCTCGGCGGGACCTCCGTCGTGAAGCGCGACGTCGAGCGTGACGGTTCGGCTGACTGACATGCTGTTCTCCTATCGGTGGTCCGTGCCCGGCCGGAACCAGATCTCGGTCCCCGGCTTCAGACCGAGCTCGGGCCCGGTGAGCGGCACCGGCGTGTGGATCAGAACGTTGTAGTGGTTGGGGAAGTGGCAGCCGTCGAAGCCGAGTACCGTGCCGACGACCTGCTCACCGACCAGCACCTCGTCGCCGCGGTCGAGCACGCCGGCGTTGCCGAGCTCGACGAAGCCGAGGAAGCCGACCCGGTCGATCCGGGCGCCCGCCGCGGTCTCGGTGTGGTCCGTCGTGACGAGTTCGTGCACCTCGCCGGTCCGCACGCACCGGCTCGCGTACGGCTCCAGGCTCATGCCGCGGTCGTCGCGCCGATGAACCAGCGTCTTGACGACCTCCCCGCGTACGGGGCGCTTCAGCCCGTCTTCGGCGGGGTTCATCGCGCTTCCAGGGCGTACACGTCCCGGACCAGCCGGAGCGCGGCGAGCCCGTCCGCCGGCTGGTGCGACGACCGCTCGCCACGTACGGCGGCGGCGAAGTCGGCCAGGACGGCGACGTACTCGTGCCGGAGCGAGCTCTTGAACTCGGTGTGACCGGCCAGCATGTCGGCGTACCAGGTGGTTCCGTCGGCCAGCGCCACCGTGACGTCCTTGGTCTCGCCCGGGTACGCCCAGTCCAGCTCGACCCGGGCCAGTACGTTCCCGGCCGACCGCAGGCCGACGGTGGCCTGCTGGTCGACGCCGGCGCCGTCGCGGACCACCTGGGCGTCCTCGACCACGACGTCGCCCAGGAAGAACCGCACCAGGTCGAACGCGTTCGGGCCGTTGTCGGCGACGCAGCCGCCGCCGCACCGGCTCGGGTCCAGGTACCAGCTGTCGGCGCCGGCGTGCTCCTCGATCTTCTCGAGGTAGCGGACGGTCAGGCCGGTGACCGGTACGCCGGTCGGCAGCTCGTCGCGCAGCCGCAGGACGTTGTCGTTGTAGCGGCGATGGAAGGCGGTGAACAGGGTGACGTCGCGCTCACGGGCCAGGTCCACCAGCTCGCGGCCGCCGGGAACCGCGATGGACAGCGGCTTCTCCACGCAGACCGGCAGGCCCGCGGTCAGCACGTCCCGGCAGATCGGCAGGTGCACGTCGTTCGGCGCGTTGACCACCACCGCGTCGATCCCGCCGGCCTTGAGCATCGTCCGGTAGTCGGTGTACTGGTCGGCGCGACCGGCGAACGGGGCGATCGCCTCGGGGCGCAGGTCGCACACGGCGGCGAGCTCGACGCCGTCCAGGTGCTCGAAGGCGGCCACGTAGAACCGGGAGATCACCCCGAGGCCGATCACACCCACCCGCAGCATGCTCATCGGGCCACCTCGGGGAAGGCGACGCCGACCTGGGCGGAGACCGTACGTAGCTCGCCCGCGAGCGCGGCGTCGAGCGGGACACCGTCGCGCCGGTACCGGGCGGCCCGTTCCGCCTCGTACCAGCCGGGATAGCGGACGGGCTGGTCGGCGCGTACGGCCGGCGCGTCCAGCAGCGAGCCGAACAGAGACGTGACCGTGTCCGGGAAGCCGCCGCGGAGCGCGCCCGGCGCCACGGCCAGAGCGAAGACGCCGATGTCGTCGTCGCGGCCGGTCGGGCCGCCGTCGCCGTCGAACGCCTGCGAGGCGGGCCCGAGCCCGGCTCCGGCGACCGCGGCCGCCAGCACCTCGACCACCAGCGCCAGGCCGTACCCCTTGAACGCGCCGGTCTCCGGCGAGCCGCCGAGCCACTGCACGTACGCCTCCCGGCGGTCCAGCGCGCCCGGGTCGGTGACCGGCCGGCCCTCGGCGTCCTGCAGCCAGCCCGGCGGTATCGGCTGACCCGCTCGCTCGGCCGCGCGGATCCGCCCGGTGGGCACCACGGTCGTGCTCATGTCGAGCACGAAGGGGTGGTGCGGTCCGGCGGGCGCGGCGATGCTCAGCGGGTTGGTGCCCAGCAGCGCCGGGCGTGCGCCCGGCGGCCGCGCGATTCGTTGCTGCCCACAGTTTCCGGCCAGCACGCCGACCATGCCGTGCGGGACGGCCCGGGCGGTGTGGAACCCGGCGCAGCCGAAGTGCGTGGCGTTGCGCACCGAGACCATGCCGACGCCGTGCTCGCGGGCCCGCTCGACGCAGAGATCCATCACCTCGGCGGCGTGCCACAGGCCCAGCGCCTTACCGCCGTCGACCAGGACACTGGCGCCACGGTCGGCGAGCACCCGCGGCTCGGCGCGCGGGTCGGCCCGGCCCTCGGCGAACAGCGGCAGGTAGAGGCGGGTCAGGTTGGCCAGGCCGTGCGACCGTACGCCGGTCAGGTCACCGTGGCACAGCGCCTCGGCGGCCGTTCGGGCCCGCCCGGCCGGCACGCCGTGCTTTTCGAAGACACCGGCGGCGAAGGCCACCAGGTCCGCGTACGCCACGGTGACGGCCTCGGTCTCGGCCGGGAGGGTGCTCGCTGCTGATGTCATGATGATCAACTTTCGAATCGGCTGAACTGGACCAGTACGCGGTCGATGGCGGCGGCATACCGCTCGAGGTCGGCCACCTCGACGTACTCACCGGCCGCATGGGCCCGGTTGGCGGCCAGATCACCCGGGCCGAAGACCGCGGTGTAGGCACCCGGCACCCCCTGCATCCAGATGGCGTCACAGGTGAAACCCGGCTCGCCGGCGGGCCACCGGGGCAGTCCGGCATGCTTCTCCAGCAGCGTGCGGGCGGCCGGGTCGGCGGTCGGCGTCAGTGCGGGCAGGTCGCGCTTGAGCCATGCGAGACGGGTGACGGCGGTCGCGTCGGCGGCGGTCCGGGCGAGCACCGGCACGTCCTGGAAGGCCTTCTGGAAGTCCGCGAGACCGTCCTCGACCGCCCGCTCGGTCGCGGCGGCGAGGGCCCGGCCGGCCTCCGGATCGTCGTACGGCAGGTTGAGCAGCAGGCGCCCGTGGCCGTACACCTTGTTGTGGCTGTCGCCGGTTTGCAGACCGGCCACACAAACGCCGGGCAGCACCGCGCCCAGGTGCTGGGCCAGGTAGCCCAGGAGCACGGTGGCGTTGTGCCCGGCGCCGGGCCGGTCGTCGATGGCGTCCTCGCCGGACACCGTCACGCACGCGGTCATCGCGGCGGTGCAGTGGTCGAGCAGCCGGCCGCCGGTCGGTTCGCAGAACAGGTTGATGCGGCCGGTGAACCCGTCCCGCACCAGTGGCCGGGTGCCGAAGACACCCATGGCGCCGCCCTCCTCGCCGGCGACCGCCTGGATCAGCACGGTGATCCGGTCGGTGAGGCCGGGCTCGGTCTCCAGGGCGGCGCGGACCCCGGCGAGCAGGGCCACCGCCGGGCCCTTGGCGTCCACGGCGCCGCGCCCGTAGATGCGGCCGGGTTCCTCGCGGACCGGTTCCACCCCGGCGACCGTGTCGAGGTGCACGTTGAACATCACCGTACGGGCGGGTGCCCGTGCGGGCCCGAGCCGGAGCACGAGGCTGGGCTGGGTGGCGAGGAAATCCGGGCCGGCCGCGACGGCACGCCGTACCGCCGCGGGGATCTCGGTGCCGGTGACCGCCGCGGCGTCCGGCGCCGCGTGCCGGGCCACCGTGAAGCCGAGTTCGGCGGCCGCGGCCGCGTAGTCACGCTGTGCCGGCCAGAGGCCGCCCGAGCACTCGCCGGTCTCCAGTGGACTGACGGTGTCGGTGGCGAGCAGGCGTAGGAGGAGAGCGCGGGACAGGTTCACGCGTTCACCCCCAGCAGCAACTCCTCCAGCCGCCGCCCGTACGCGACGAACGCGTCCGGTCCGGCGTCGCCGGCGTCGATGTTCCCGGCGTGCGGCTGGACGTTCAGGTGCGGTTCGATCGACCACACCCCGGCCCAGCTCCGCTCAGCGAGCAGGCGCAGGCAGTCGACGACCCGGCAGTCGCCGAGGCCGGGGTTCGTCCAGACCGGCTCCCCGTCGCGCAGCCGGCCGTCCTTGACGTGGACGTGCGCCACCGCGTCGGCCACCTGGGAGAGGAAGTCGAAGGGCTGGTAGCCGTACGCGATGCCGTTGCCGATGTCGAAAATCAGCCGAAGCGCCGGGCTGTCCACCGCATCCAGCAGGCGCAGCGTGTTCTCCGCGGATTCGCCCGCCCAGCCGGCGCAGTTCTCGTGCAGCAGGACCAGGCCCTCGTCGGCCGCGCGGGCGGTCAGGATCCGGATCCGGCCGATGGCCTCGGCGCTCCACTCGGCGCTGGTCAGCCCGTCGTTGGGGTACGACATGATGCGGACGTAGCGGGTGCCCAGGGCCCGGCACCGGGGCGCGAGGGCGACCAGCTCGGCCACGTCCAAGCCGAGCGGTCCGCTGATCGGACGCCCCCAGTTGGCGATCCGGGAGTCCACACACGACACCCGGAGGCCCGCGCCGGCGACCGCGGCCCGCACCCGCTCGAAGGCGTCGTCGTCCAGGTCGGCCAGTGCCTCCCCGTCGACCGTACGCAGCTCGATCGTCGACCAGCCGAGCCTGGTGTGGGCCGCGATCTGCCCCGCGAGGCCGGGCGCGGCCTCGTCACCGATCCCCCCGAGAACGGTGTCCCCAAGAACGGTGTCCCCGAGAACGATGCTGTCAGCCATGCCGCGTCCCGGCGAGTGTCGGCGGCTGGCCGGCGGCCTCGATGCGGGTCTTCGCGGCGCTCAACAGGCGTACGACGTCCACATTGAGCTCCAGATCGGGCGTCAGGTCGGTTCCGTCCCGGAAGTCCGAGTACGCCCGCAGCAGGAACTCGGTGAGCGAGTCGTCCAGGAACGCCTCGTGCTCGCCGGCCTCCTCGGCCGCATGGACTCGCAGGTCCGCGTAGTGGTCGGCCTCGCTGCTCGGGTAGAACCCGACGGCCCGGCCGTCCGTGAAGGTCAGGGTGATCCGGCGCTCGCGGACCGGCGAGGTGAGGTCGGTGAAGATGTGCGTCCGGACGCCGGTGGCGTGGGCCAGGGTCAGGCTTCCGGTGCCCATCCGCGGGATCACCCGGTCGCCGGCGCGCATGTCGGTGCAGCCGGCGTCGACCAGCCGGGCCGGGCCGGCCAACCGCAGCACCACACCGGTCGAGTGCGGCACCTCGACGTCGAGCGCGGTCGGGTGCGAGTCGCCGCGCAACGTACGTCCGAGTCGGGGTTTGGTCTGTACGACGTCGATCCGGCTCAGCGACCCGAGCGTGCCGCCCGCGATCAGCCGCTGCAGCCGGGCCGTGAGGGCGCTGGACAGCCATGGCGCCACCACCGTCATCCGCAGGTCGTGGCGGCGTTGCAGGTCGAGCAGTTGCTCGGCCGACTCCTCGTCGGTCGCCACCGGCTTCTCCACCAGCAGACGCCGGTAGCCGAGCGCGGTCAGCTCGCGCAGGACCCGTAGCCGCACGTCGGGCGGGGTGCACAGGTGCACCACGGTTTCGTCCGGCGGGGCCACCGACCGTGCCGCGGCGAGGTCGGCCAGCGGCATCAGGTCGGTCGCGGCCGCCGGCACGGACATGTACGGGTCGTGGACCACGATGGGTCCGTCGGCGAACAGGCCGGCGTGCCGGCCGGCGCGCAGCCGGCGCAGCACGGGTAGGTGCAGGCCCTGGCCCGATCGCCCGAAGCCAATGATCAACACACGGAACATGACGCGGTCCCCTTCATCAGCGGTCGCGGTAGGCGACCTGGACCGCCATCCGCGTCAGGGCCGAATGCCAGCCCGGTTCCAGCTCGATCCCGTCGAGGGCGGCGCCGGCCTCGGCCACCAGGTCGTCGATGTGCTTCTCGACCTGCTCCCGCACCCCGAGCCGGTCGATCAGGCCGGTCAGCTCGGCGGCGTCGGGCTCGGCGCCGGCGAACATCTGCCGGGTCTGTTCGTCCTGTTCGGCGGCGAGGGCCAGCAGGAGGGTCATCTTGTGGCCGGCGACGTCGAGGCGGGCCGGCTTGCCGGTGACCGCCGAGTCCCCGTACGCGTCGATCAGGTCGTCACGCAACTGGAATGCCTCGCCGAGTACCTCGCCGAAGCGGTCGAAGACCTCGATCAGATCGGGTCGGCCGGCCAGCGCGGCACCGAGGGCCAGCGGCCGCTGGATGCTGTACCGGCCGGACTTGATGATCGCGATCCACCGGGACAGCCGCGGGTCGTAGCTGCTCTCGGCCGCCGCGCGCAGGTCGAGGTACTGTCCGATCAGGACCTCCTCGCGCAGCTCGGACCAGATCCGCCGGGCGTCGCCGGGCAGGGCGCCCGCAAGCCGGTCGGCGTAGCCGTGCGCGAGGTCGCCGGCGAGGATCGCCACGGCCTCGCCGTAGCGGCGTGCCTCACCGGCCCAGCCGGCCTCGCGGTGCTGCCGGGCGTGCAGCTCGTGGGCGGTCGGCCTGCCGCGGCGCAGCGCCGAGTCGTCGAAGACGTCGTCGTGCAGCAGCAGGAACGCGTGCAGCAACTCGATCGCCGCGGCCGCGTCGACGACCGCGCCGGCGGCCGCCTCGTCGCCGCCGGCGGCCAGATATCCGCTGATCACGAAGGCCGGCCGGAGCCGTTTGCCGCCCGAGCCGACCAGCGCCTCGATCACCTCGATCGGCTCGCTCGCCGTGGTGTGCACCGAGGGCCACCGGGCCCGCTCGCCGGTCAGTAGCTCGCCGATGCGTACGCCGGCGCGGGCGAGCAGCCGATCGCGGGCGGCCTCGGCCGCCGCCGACCCGGTGTCCGGCAGTGCCCGTGCGACGGTCGTCTGATCTGCGGACATAAACGTTTCCCCCGATCGAAGCCCGTGGCGTTTCTGGAATATGAGACAAGAATCCAGAGTCGGACTTCTGATTGATTTCCGCGATTTCTTAAAGGTCGCTGTATGCCGGCCGGGTGCACCGGAAGCCCCTCGGTCGGGTATCAGGCTCAGCGTCCCCCGGGTGTCTTGTCAAGGCGGCGCCATCGGCGGGGTATAGCGGAATCCAGCCGCCATATCGGACGTTTCCGGGACCCCGATAGCGGGGTCTTGTCCGGGTTGGTGGGCATTTGTAAGGGCGTATGGCTGGTTCTTGTTATGGCTTGCCACCGCGCATTGTCAGAGGTTGTCGGTTGTTTGTTCCGGTTAGCGCGTCCTACGCTCGTCGAGTCGATAGGACCAATGATCATCATCGATTGGGCGCGCTCTTTCTTGAGCTTTCGCAGGTTGTTTGCGGCCCATTAATCTTGCTCAGTCACGAGGAGGAGCTGCGCGTGAAGCCACCTACGGCGACACCGGCGGGCGTACCGTTCTTCACCCAGGCAGCCAGCTTCGATGCCTGGTGGCCAGAGATCACCACGCACCTCGACGACGTCTTCGACCGAGGCAAGTTCTCCCACGGCCGCAAGGTGGAACAGCTCGAACGGGCGATCGCCGAGTACACCGGCGCCCGGTTCGCCGTGGCGGTCAACAACGGCACGGACGCGCTGACCCTGCTGCTGCGCGCCGCCGGCGTCGGCCCGGACGACGAGGTCGTGGTGCCGGCGTTCAGCTTCGTCGCGTCCGCCAGCTCGGTGGCGCTGGCCAAGGCCCGGCCCGCCTTCGCCGACATCGACCCGGTGACCTACGGCATCGACCCGGCCTCCGCCGATGCGGCGGTCACGCCGCGGACGAAGGCGATCATGCCGGTGCACCTGTTCACGCAGCTGTGCGACATGGCCGGGGTGCTGAAGGTCGCGGCCCGGCACGAGTTGAGCGTGCTCGAGGACAGCGCCGAGGCGATCGGCATGCGGTGGGACGGCAAGCACGCCGGGCTGCTCGGCGACGGTGGCGTGCTCTCCTTCTTCCCGACCAAGACGCTGGGCGCGATCGGCGACGCCGGAATGGTCATCACGGACGACCCGGGGATCGCCGAGCGGGCCGGCACGCTGCGCCACCACGGCCGTATCGGCCGGACCATCGACCACATCGCGGGCATCTCGAACCTGTCCGGCGCCTCCGGCACCAACAGCAAGATGGACGACATCCAGGCCGCCGTGCTGCTGGCCAAGCTGCCACACCTGGACAACGACATCGCGACGCGGGCCCGGCTCGCCGCGGCGTACGACGAGCGGCTCAAGGACGTGCCCGGGGTGCTCAGGACGCCGACGGTCGTCCAACGGCCGGTGCCGACCGACCCGGTCCACTACGTCTATCTGATCGAGGTCGAGCGACGCGACGACCTGGTCGCGCACCTCACGGCCCGGGGCATCGGCACCGAGGTCTATTACCCCATCCCGTTGCACACCCAGCCGGTCTTCGCCGATCTCGGCTACCGGCCGGGCCAGTTCCCGCACGCCGAGGCGGCCTGCCGGCAGGCGGTCGGCCTGCCGTTCTACGCCGATCTCCCGGCCGACGCCGTCGACCGGGTGTCCGAGGCCATCCGCGAGTTCTACACCGGGAGTGCCGCGTGAATCTGCCGTTCTTTCCGCCCGACCTGTTCGAGGCCGACCGCGAGGCGATGCTCGCCCTGGTGCACGAGGTCGGCACCACACCGGACCAGAAGTTCATCCTCGGCGAGCGCACCGCCCGGCTGGAGGCCGCGCTGGCCGAGATGACCGGCGCCAAGCACGTCGTCGCCTGCGGCAGCGGGACCGGCGGCCTGGAGTTGAGCGTCCGTGCGCTCGGTCTGGGCCCCGGCGACGAGGTGATCGTGCCGGCCTTCTGTTGCCAGCCGGTCGCCAGCGCGGTCGCCAACGTGGGCGCGACGCCGGTCTTCGCCGACATCGACCCGTGGACCCTGGTCATGGATCCGATCGAGACCGAGAAGCTGATCTCGCCGCGCACCCGGGCTCTGCTCCCGGCCCACGTTTTCTCGATCATGGCGGACATGCCCGCGTTCCGCGACATCGCGGCGCGGCACTCGCTCGCTCTCATCGAGGACGCCGCGGTCGCTCAGGGCGCCGTGCTCGGCGACCGTCCGGCCGGCCGCTGGGGTGACCTGGGCGTCTTCTCGTTCTTCCAGGTCAAGGCATTCGGTACGGCCGGCGAGGGCGGCATGGTGCTGACCGATGACGACGAGCTGGCCCGGGCCTGCCGGATGATCCGCAACCACGGCCAGGACGGCGTGCACCGGTTCCTGCACCACCGGCTCGGTCTCAACAGCCGGTTCGACGAGGTGCTCGCCGCGTTCCAGCTGTACCGCCTGCCCGGCTTCGCCGAGCGCCTGGAACGCCGGGCGAAGATCGCCGACTACTACACCGAACGCTTCGCGGCACTCGCCGAGCGCGGGGTCAAGGCGCCGCCGCCGGGGCGCGACGGCCGCTGCTACTACGTCTACTCCCTGCTCGTCGAGCGGCGCGAGGAGATGCGCGCCTGGCTCACCGAGAAGGGCATCGGGTCGCACGTCTACTACCCGGTACCGCTGCCCCGTCAGCAGGCGTTCGGCGAGTACGCCGCGCCGGGACAGGACTGGCCGAACGCCGTACGGGCCGGCCTGCAGAACGTGGCGATCCCGATCTGGCCCCACCTGACCGACGCGAACGTCGAGTACATCGCCGACACCGTCTGTGCATTCACCCAGTGACTGGAGTTGCCGACATGAGTGTGTTCGAGGCCGAGCCTTCCGCCGAGTACGTCTTCGATCCCGGCTGGGACAAGGAGACCGAGCGGCTGCGGACCAACGAGGCTCTCTGGGACCCCGGAACGATCGCCCGCTTCGACCGGATCGGCGTCGCCGCCGGATGGTCCTGCCTGGAGGTGGGCGCCGGCAACGGGTCCGCCGCCGGTTGGCTGGCGGACCGGGTCGGTCCCGGCGGCCGCGTGGTGGCCACCGACCTCGAGGTCGACCGGCTCGAGTGGCTCAGCGGCCGCCCGCAGACCGAGGTGTGGCGCCACGACCTGCGTACCGAGGACCTCCCGGCCGACACGTTCGACCTGATCCACTGCCGGATGGTGATCCAGCACCTGCCCGACCGGGAGGCTGCTGTCGCACGTCTGGCCCGGGCACTTCGCCCGGGCGGCACCCTCTTCCTGGAGGACACCGACTCGCTGCCGCTGTTCCGCAGCTACCTGTCGACCGAGTTTCTCCAGGACATCCGGGAGGCCGGGTACGGCCTGATGGCCAAGGCCGGGCACGAGCCCCGGGGCGGCCATTTCGACCTGCAGGCCGCGCTGGGGCTCGGGCTCGACGCCACCGCCGAGGGGCGCGTGGTGATGGTGCGCGGCGGGTCGCTGCAGGCTCGCCACTACGTGCTCTGGCTCGAGTACATGCGCCCGAAGATCGTCGAGGCTGGTCTGCTCGGCGACGAGCGGATCGACGAGGCGCAGGCCGAGATGGCCGACCCGGCCAACTTCTGGCTCAGCCAGATCCTGATCTCCACCATCGCCCGCCGCCCGGGCGGGAGACGATGACCGTGTTGCGCGAGCAGCAGCTGCCGTTGGGCGGCCGGCTCCGCGCATACGCCAAACTCGCGAAACTGTCCTTCTACGACTACTACCTCTGCGTCTTCGTCGTGTGGGCCCTGCTCGACGAGTCGGCGCGGACCAGCCCGCGCACCTTCGCCGTGCTGCTGCTGTTCGACCTGGGCTGGGTCGGCGTGGTCGCGGCGACGGTCACCCTCGACGACGTCACCGGCTACCGCGACGGCAGTGACGACCGCAACTACGCCCCCGGTGCGGTCCTGCGCGACCGGGCCCGCAAACCCCTGCTCAACGGCTCGCTGACGGTCGGTCAGGCGCTGCGGTTCGGGTACGCGGCGGCGCTCTGGGGCACCCTCTGCTGGGCCGCGGCGATCCTGGTGGCACCGCACCGGCCGGTCGTGGCGATCGCGGCCGCCGCCTTCTCGGTCCTGATCAGCGTGCAGTACTCGTACGGCCTGCGGCTGAGCTACCGCGGCGGCCAGGAGCTGGTGATCCTGCTCAGCACCGGGCTCTGCGTCCTCATTCCGTACTGGCTGCTGGCCGGCGAGCTCAACGGGCTCGCGCTGCTGGAGTCGTTCCTGTTCGGACTCTGGAGTCTGCTCGTCTCGGTCTACTCGAACGTCAACGACGTCGAGGGCGACCGGGCGGCCGGGCGGCGCAATCTCGCCACCCTGGTGTCGCCGGGCACCTACGGCGTCCTGATCGGCCTGCTGACCCTGCTCGAACCGGTGGCGATCGTGATCACCCTGGTCGCCGGTGCCGCGCCCCTGTGGTTCGGACTCTTCCTACTGCCGGTGCTGGCGTTGCGGGTCCGGCAGGTGAACGCCGGTCTGGTGCGGAACCAGCCGCTGGCCGCTCGCAAGCTCGGCATCACCGCGCACCGGACCGGTGTGGTCGTGCTGGTCGCAGCCAACCTGCTCGTCCTCTACGTCCGCTGAGCACCGCATTCTTCCAAACGCACAAGGAGATCAGCTGATGGTGATGCGCGCCGCCGACGAAAGGGGCGAGGGCCGAAGGGTCGTCGTCGTCGGTCAGGGCTACGTCGGACTCCCGCTGGCCGTCCGAGCCGCCGAGGTCGGGCACACAGTGATCGGATACGACGTCGACGAGCGCCGGATCAAGCGACTGGCGGCGGGGGAGTCGTACGTCGAGGACATCCCCGACGACCGCCTCGCGACGGTGCTGGCCGGCGGCCGCTACCGGCCCACCCTCGCCGAGACGGACCTGACCGGGTTCGACGTGGCGGTGATCACGGTGCCGACGCCGCTCCGCGACGGCGCTCCCGACCTGTCGTACATCGAGGAGGCGGCCACGACCCTGGGCCGGTACCTGCGGCCCGGGGCCCTGGTGATCCTGGAGTCCACGACCTACCCCGGCACCACCGAGGAGATCGTGGCGCCGCTGCTGACGAAGGTGTCCGGGCTGGAGCCCGGCGCGGGCTTCCATCTGGGGTACAGCCCCGAACGGATCGACCCGGGCAACCCGGACTGGCGTCTGGAGAACACGCCCAAGCTGGTCTCCGGTCTCGACGAGGCCGCGCTGCGCCGGGTCCAGGAGTTCTACGGCTCGGTCATCGAGCACACCGTCCCGGTCAGCTCGCCCAAGGTGGCCGAGCTGTCCAAGCTCGTGGAGAACACCTTCCGGCACGTCAACATCGGCTTCGTCAACGAGGTGGCGATGTGCGCCGAGGAGCTCGGCGTCGACGTCTGGGAGGCGATCGACGCCGCCTCGACCAAGCCGTTCGGCTTCATGCGCTTCACTCCCGGTCCCGGCGTCGGCGGCCACTGCCTGCCGATCGATCCGCTCTACCTGTCCTGGCGCGTGCAGCGCAAGCTGGGCAAGCGGTTCCACTTCGTGGAGCTCGCCAACGACGTCAACGAGCACATGCCGGACTACGTGGTCACCCGCCTGCTGCAAGGGCTCAACCGGCAGCGGCTGGCGATCAACGGCTCGCGCATCCTGCTGCTCGGCCTGGCCTACAAGAAGAACACCAGCGACGTCCGGGAATCGCCCGCGCTGCGCGTCGCCCACCTCCTGGCCAGCCGCGGCGCCGATGTGCGCGCCGCGGAGCCGCATGCCGTCGAGGCGGTGCCGCTCGGCGGCCACATCACCCGGGTCGATCTCACCGAGGAGGAGGTGGCGGCGGCCGACGCCACCGTCGTGCTCACCGACCACGACGAGTTCGACTACGACATGGTGGTGCGCCGGGCCCGGTACATCTTCGACTGCCGCCACCGGGCGCCGGCTGGACACTCCAATGTCGAATACCTCTGAGCCGTTCTCTGCCGTCGTCGCGGGGTTCGTGGCCGCCCTGGTGTCCTATACCGGTCCGCTCGTGGTCGTCATCCAGGCGGCTCGGGCGGCCCACCTCAGCGATGAGCGGCTCGCGTCGTGGATCTGGGCCATCTCGATCGGCAGCGGGGTGGTCGGCATCGTCCTGTCCCTGCGCTACCGGATGCCGATCCTGGCGGCCTGGTCCACGCCGGGTGCCGCGCTGCTGGCCGTCGGCCTCACCCAGTACCCGTATGCCGAGGCGATCGGGGCGTACCTGATCGCCGGAGTGCTCACCGTGATCGCCGGACTCAGCGGGGTCCTCACCCGGCTGATGGCGCGCATCCCCGGCCCGATTGCCGCCGCGATGCTCGCCGGCATCCTGCTCCACTACGGGCTCGGCGCCTTCGGCGCCATCCCCCATGCCCCTCTCCTGGCTTCCGTCATGCTTTTCGTGTACGTCGTGGCCCGGCGCCTCCTGTCGCGGTACGCCCTGGCACTGACGCTCGCTGCCGGTGCCCTCACCGTGGCGGTGACCACCGGCGTGCACCTCGGTGACGTGCGGCTGAGCCCGGCGATCCCGCTCTGGACCACCCCGCACCTGAGCGCCGGCGCGGTGATCGGTCTCGCGGTGCCGCTCTTCCTGGTCACCATGACCTCGCAGAACGCGCCGGGCTTCGCGGTGCTGAACGCGGCCGGCTACCATCCGCCGGCCGACCGGGTGGTGCTGACCACCGGCGTCGCGTCGGTCGTGCTCGCGCCGTTCGGCAGCCCCGGCATCAACGTCGCGGCGATCACCGCGGCGATCTGCGCGGGACCGGACGCCCACGAGGATCCCGCCCGCCGGTACATCGCCGGCCTGTCGACCGGGTTCTGGTACCTGCTGGTCGGCTCGCTGGGCCTGACTCTCGCCGAGGTGTTTCTGGCGCTGCCGGCCGAGCTGGTCGCCACCATGGCCGGGATCGCGCTGCTCGGCCCGCTCCTGAACGGCCTGGCCGGCGCGTTCGCCGAGCCGCGGGAGCGGGAGAGCGCGCTGATCGCCTTCCTGATGAGCGGCTCGGGCATCACCCTGCTGGGTCTCGCCGCACCGTTCTGGGGCCTGGTCCTCGGCGTCGCGGCCCACCTGATCCTGACCAAGCGGCGCTCCCCGGCCGGGGACCGCAGTGCGGCCACGGCCGCCCGAGCATGGAGAAGCTCATGAACTCTCGCCTGTTCACCTCCGAGTCGGTCACGGAGGGCCACCCGGACAAGATCGCTGACCAGATCAGCGACGGCATTCTCGATGCCCTGCTGAGGCAGGATCCGCGTAGTCGTGTCGCGGTCGAGACTTTGATCACGACGGGGCAGGTGCACGTCGCGGGGGAGGTCACTACCCAGGCGTACGCCGATATTCCGAGCATTGTGCGGGAGACGATCCTGCGGATCGGTTATGACTCGTCGAAGAAGGGGTTCGACGGGGCGTCCTGCGGCGTCAGCGTTTCGATCGGTTCGCAGTCGCCGGATATCGCGCAGGGTGTCGACAGCGCGATCGAGCTGCGTTCGGGTGATTCCGAGCATGTGCTGGACTCCCAAGGTGCGGGTGATCAGGGCATGATGTTCGGTTTTGCGTGTTCGGAGACTCCGGAGTTGATGCCGTTGCCGATCGCGTTGGCGCATCGGTTGGCTCGTCGGTTGTCGGTGGTGCGTAAGGACGGCACGGTTCCTTATCTGCGGCCGGACGGTAAGACGCAGGTGACTATCGAGTACGACGGTTTGCGTCCGGTGCGTCTGGACACGGTGGTGGTGTCGTCGCAGCACGCCGCCGATATCTCGCTGGAGTCGCTGTTGACTCCGGATGTTCGGGAGCATGTGATCGCCCCGGAGCTGGATGGTCTGGGTTTGGACACCGAGGGTTACCGGTTGTTGGTGAACCCGACCGGTCGTTTCGAGATCGGTGGTCCGATGGGTGATGCGGGTCTGACCGGCCGCAAGATCATCGTCGACACGTATGGCGGGTATGCGCGGCATGGTGGGGGCGCGTTTTCCGGTAAGGATCCGTCGAAGGTGGATCGTTCGGCGGCGTATGCGATGCGGTGGGTCGCGAAGAATGTGGTGGCGGCTGGTCTGGCGGAGCGGTGTGAGGCGCAGGTGGCGTATGCGATCGGTAAGGCGCATCCGGTGAGTTTGTTCGTGGAGACGTTCGGTACTGAGAGTGTGCCGGTCGAGCGGATCGAGCGGGCGATCAACGAGGTGTTCGATCTGCGGCCGGCGGCGATCATCCGTGATCTGGATCTGTTGCGGCCGATTTATCAGCAGACGGCGGCGTACGGTCATTTCGGTCGTGAGTTGCCGGAGTTGAAGTGGGAGAGCACCGACCGGGCCGCCGATCTCAAGAGTGCGGCTACGGCCTGACATGGGCGGCATCTACGTGTCCGGTTCCATCGCGACCGACCACCTCATGACGTTCTCCGGCCGGTTCGGCGACCAGCTCATCGCCGACCGCCTCGACACCGTCTCGCTGTCCTTCCTCGTCGACGACCTCGTGGTGCGCCGCGGCGGCGTCGCCGCGAACATCGCGTACGGCATGGCCAGCCTGGGCCGGCGTCCGCACCTGGTCGGTGCGGTCGGCCACGACTTCGCCGACTACCGGGCCGCCCTCGAACGCTCCGGTGTGGACTGCTCGGGCGTGCACGTGAGCCGAACCGCCCACACCGCGCGCTTCATCTGCACCACCGACGAGCGGCAGTGCCAGATCGCGTCGTTCTACCCGGGCGCCATGGCGGAGGCCGGCGAGATCGACCTGGCCGCCGTCGTCGGCGCGGCGGGGGACGAGCCCGACCTCGTGATCATCGCGCCCGACGCGCCGGTGGCCATGCTGCGGCACGCGGCCCAGTGCCGGCGGGCCGGCTGGCCGTTCGTGGCCGACCCGTCGCAACAGATCGCCCGCATGTCCGGTGACGAGATCAGGGAGTTCATCTCGGGCGCCCGCTACCTGATGACCAACGAGTACGAACTCGGCCTGCTGCTGGACAAGTGCGGCCTCAGCGAGGACGAGGTGCTGGACCGGACCGGGACCATCGTGACCAGCCGGGGCGAGCGGGGCGTACGCATCCGGGACCGGCACGGCGAAACCGAGGTGCCGGCCGCGCCGATCCCGGCCGTGGTCGATCCGACCGGCGGGGGCGACGCCTTCCGCGCCGGATTCCTCACCGGGGTCGCGTGGGGCCTGCCGCGCGAGAGCGCCGCCGCGATCGGCTGCCAGCTCGCCTGGTTCGCCCTGCAGCAGGAAGGCGGTCAGGAGTACGCCTTCACCCCGGAGCAGTTCTGCACCGAACTCGGCCGGCACTACCGGCCGATCCTGCCCGATGCGGTATCCGCGGCGGCGCTGCGGCTCGCACCGCGGGACGCCCGTCCCGTCGAATTCTTGGGGTCCGAGATGCACGAGTTCCAGAGTGGCCGTCACTTCGAGCGGCGGGCCCGGTAATGCAACCGACCGACCTCCTCGCGTCCGGCCGCCGGGGCGAACCCGCCGGTGACGCGCGCACCGAGCGTGGCCCCCGCGGCGTCGGCCGCGCGCACGGCAAGGCCATCCTGCTCGGCGAACACGCTGTCGTCTACGGCGCTCCGGCGCTGGTCATCCCGATGCCGCAGCTGACCGCGACAGCGACGGCGACGCGACTCCCGGACCCCGGCGGCGGGACCGGCAAGATCTCGTTCGCGATGGCGGGACCGGGATCGGCGGCGGTGACACCGCTGGCCACCGATGGCCTGGGGCACCTCGTGGCCGAGTTCAAGGAACTGGTCGGCCTGGCCGGTCCGCTCTACGTCGACGTCGTCATCGAGTCCACCATCCCGCAGGGCCGCGGGCTCGGATCCAGCGCCGCGTGCGCCCGGGCGGCCGTGCTGGCGCTCGCGAACGCCTTCGGTCACCGGCTCACCGCCGACGAGGTGTACGACCTGGTGCAGTCCTCCGAGCGGGTGGCGCACGGCCGGGCGAGCGGCATCGACACCGTCGCCACCGGCGCCACCTCGGCCCTCGTGTTCCGTTCCGGCACCGCCCACGAGCTCCCGGACGGCTCCGCCGAGCATCCGGACGCGGCCTTCGTCGTCGCCGACAGCGGTGCCGGCGGCAGCACCAAGGACGCGGTGGAGCTGCTGGGGAACCGGTTCGAACGCGACGAGGCGGCGCGGGACGCCTTCGTGAACGGCGTGACGAACCTGACGGCCGCGGCGCTGCGCGACCTCGCGCACGGTGAGCTGGGTGACTTCGGCGGCCGGCTGACCGAGAACCACCGGCTGCTGCAGGAGATCGGGATCAGCACCGACCCGATCGACGCGCTGGTCGAGACGGCGCTGGTGGCCGGCGGACTGGGCGCCAAGATCACCGGTGGCGGGCTGGGCGGCTGCATGATCGCGCTGGCCGAGGACGCCCACCGGGCCGCGGCGGTCAGCCGGAGCCTTGACGAGGCCGGCGCGGCACGGACCTGGATCGTTCCGATGAGGAGGGTCGCGAGCCATGGCGATTGATCACCAGCTGCAACCCGTCGGGCCGGTCGAGGCGCAGACCAGCGGCGTGACCGCGGTCGCCCATCCGAACATCGCGCTGATCAAGTACTGGGGCAAGCGGGACGAGCGACTCATGATTCCGTACGTCGACAGCCTGTCGATGACCCTGGACGTCTTCCCGACCACCACCACCGTCCGGCTGGCACCCGCCGCCGAGGCGGACCGCGTGTCGCTCGACGGCCGGCCCGCGGAGGGCGAGACGCCGAAGCGCGTGACCGAGTTCCTGGATCTGCTCCGGGAACTGGCCGGTCGCCGCGAGGCGGCGGTCGTCGACAGCCACAACTCCGTACCCACCGGGGCGGGCCTCGCCTCCTCGGCGAGCGGCTTCGCCGCACTGGCCCTGGCCGGTGCCGCCGCCTACGGCCTCGATCTCGATCCGGCCGCGCTGTCGCGCCTGGCCCGGCGCGGGTCCGCGTCGGCCGCCCGATCGATCTTCGGCGGCTTCGCGATCTGCCACGCGGGCCAGGGCACCGGCACCGAGGCCGACCTCGGCTCGTTCGCCGAGCCGATCGACGTCCCGGGCTTCGATCCGGCGATGGTGATCGTGGTGCTGAACGCCGGTCCCAAGGCCGTGTCCAGCCGGGCGGCCATGCGGCGAACCACCGAGACCTCGCCGCTCTACCGGGCGTGGGCGGACGCCAGCGCGATCGACCTGGCCGAGATGCGGACGGCCCTTCACCGCGGCGATCTGGACACGGTCGGCGAGATCGCCGAACGCAACGCCCTGGGTATGCACGCGACGATGCTGGCCGCCCGGCCCGCGGTGCGCTACCTGTCGCCGGGCACGGTGGCGGTCCTCGACGGCGTCCTGCAACTGCGCGCGATCGGCGTCTCGGCCTACGCGACCATGGACGCCGGCCCCAACGTCAAGGTCCTCTGCCACCGTACGGACGCCCCGGTCGTGGCCAGGGCGCTGGCCGATCTCGCACCGGATTGCTCGGTGATCACCGCCCACCGGGGACCGGGCGCGCGCCTGGAGGCCGGACGGTGACCGGCCGGACGGCGGTGCGCCGGCACGCGCCGGGCAAGCTCTTCATCGCCGGCGAGTACGCGGTGATCGAGCCGGGCCACCCGGCGATCCTGGTCGCGGTCGACCGGCAGGTCTGCGTCACCGTGTCGGGATCCGACGGCGCCGAGATAGTGATCGACTCGGACCTCGGCCCGGGCCGCGTACGGCTGCGGCAAGCCGACGCGGCCCAGCATCCGGCGCCCGCGAACTTCAGCCACGTGGTGTCGGCGATCGCGGTGGTCGACGAGCTGCTCACGGCGCGCGACCGGCGGATGCCGCCGATCCAGGTCTCGATCACGAGCGGCCTGCACCGTGACGGAACCAAGTTCGGCCTCGGATCGAGCGGCGCGGTCACGGTGGCCACGGTGGCTGCCGTGGCCGCGTACTCCGGAGTGGAGCTGTCGCCCGGGGAGCGGTTCCGGCTGGCCATGCTGGCGACGGCCCGGCACGACACCCGAGCCTCGGGCGGCGATCTCGCGGCGAGCGTCTGGGGCGGGTGGATCGCCTACCACGCGCCCGACCGGGCCGCGGTCCTCGAGCTGGCGCAGCGCCGAGGCATCGAGGAGACGCTGCGCGCACCGTGGCCGGGCTTCCGGCTGCGCCGGCTGCCACCGCCCCGCGGGCTCGCGCTGGAGGTCGGCTGGACCGGGCAGCCGGCCAGCACCGCTTCGCTCGCCGGCCGCCTGAACACCGGGGACTGGCCGGGCAGCACGTCGCACCGGAGCTTCGTGGCGCGCAGCGACGAGTGCGTGCACGCCTCGATCCGTGCACTGGAGCAGGGGGTGGATCAAGAACTGATGCACCAGGTGCTCAGCGCCCGTCAGGTACTCGCCGACCTGGACGACGAGGTGGGGCTCGGCATTTTCACCACCCGCCTGACGGCCCTGTGCGACGCCGCCGAGGCCGTCGGCGGCGCGGGGAAACCGTCCGGTGCCGGGGGCGGCGACTGCGGAATCGCGTTGCTGGACGCCACCGCGAGCAAGGAGATCGTGCAGCTGCGAAAGGAGTGGGTCGCCGCCGGGGTGCTCCCCATGCCGATCCATGTCGAGCCGACGAACGGGAACGAACAATGATCGCCAATCGAAAAGACGACCACGTCCGATACGCCCACGAGCAGCAACACGACCTCGCCGGGCACAACCAGTTCGACGATGTCACCTTCGTCCACCACGCCTTGGCCGGCATCGACCGGTCCGAGGTCTCACTGGCCACTTCGTTCGGCGGCATCGAGTGGCCGGTCCCGTTGTACATCAACGCGATGACCGGCGGCAGCGTCAGGACCGGCGAGATCAATCGCGATCTTGCCATCGCCGCCCGCGAGACCGGCGTGCCCATCGCGACGGGTTCCATGAGCCCGTACTTCGCCGACGACTCGACGGCGGACACCTTCAGCGTGATGCGCAAGGAGCACCCGGACGGTTTCATCATCGCGAACGTCAACGCGAACGCCACCGTCGAGAAGGCCCGCCGGGCCATCGACCTCCTACAGGCCAACGCCCTGCAGATCCACCTGAACACCATTCAGGAAACGGTGATGCCCGAGGGCGACCGGTCGTTCTCCTCCTGGGGCCCGACGATCGAGAAGATCGTGGCCGGTGTCGACGTCCCGGTGATCGTTAAGGAGGTCGGCTTCGGGCTCAGCCGCGAGACCCTGTCGCGGTTGCGGGACCTCGGGGTACCGATAGCCGATGTCGCCGGAAGCGGCGGCACGAACTTCGCGCGCATCGAGAACGACCGGCGCGACCGCAACGACTACTCCTTCCTGCTCGGCTGGGGCCAGTCGACCCCCGCCTGCCTGCTCGACGCCCAGGGCGCCGGCCTGCCCGTGCTCGCCTCGGGCGGCGTCCGCAACCCGCTCGACGTGGTGCGTGGGCTGGCCCTCGGCGCCTCGGCCGCCGGCGCTTCCGGCCTGTTCCTGTCCACGGTGCTCGACGCCGGCGTGCCGGGGCTGATCTCGCTGATCTCGGCCTGGCTCGATCAGCTGGCGGCCCTTCTGACGGCGCTCGGCGCGCGGACCCCGGCCGAGCTGACCCGCTGCGACGTGCTGATCCAAGGCGGCCTGAACGCGTTCTGCGTTCAGCGCGGCATCGACACCGGCCGGCTCGCTGTCCGCTCCCGGTCGTACGGCACCACTGAGCAAACCGTGGGAGGCATCCGATGACCGACACCAACCTGATCGCCGGCGTTCCGATGAAGTGGGTCGGTCCCCTGCGGGTCACGGGGAACGTGGCCGACGTCGAGACCGAGGTTCCTCTCGCCACGTACGAGTCGCCCCTGTGGCCGTCGGTCGGCCGGGGCGCGCGCATCTCCATGATGGTCGAGCAGGGCATCGTCTCCACGCTGGTGGACGAGCGCATGACCCGGTCGGTGTTCGTGCGGGCCCGGGACGCGCGGACGGCGTACCAGGCCTCGCTGGAGGTCGACGCCCGGCTCGACGAACTACGGGACATCGTGCGCAAGTGCGGCCGGTTCGTGGAGCTCCTCGGTTTTCATCACGAGATCACCGCCAACCTGCTGTTTCTCAGATTCGATTTCTCGACCGGCGACGCCTCCGGGCACAACATGGCGACGCTCGCCGCCGACGCGCTGCTCAGCCACATCCTGGAGACCATTCCGGGAATCGCCTACGGCTCGATCTCGGCCAACTACTGCACCGACAAGAAGGCCACCGCGGTCAACGGCATCCTCGGCCGGGGCAAGAACGTCGTCACCGAACTCCTCATCCCGCGCGACATCGTGCACGAGCGGCTGCACACCACGGCCACCGCGATCGCCGACCTGAACGTGCACAAGAACATGATCGGCACCCTGCTCGCGGGCGGCATCCGCTCGGCCAACGCGCACTACGCGAACATGCTGCTCGGCTTCTACCTGGCGACCGGCCAGGACGCGGCCAACATCGTCGAGGGCTCGCAGGGCGTGACCGTGGCCGAGGACCGCGACGGCGACCTCTACTTCTCCTGCACCGTGCCCAATCTGATCCTGGGAACGGTCGGCAACGGCAAGGGCCTCGACTTCGTCGAGGAGAACATGACCCGGCTCGGCTGCCGGGTCGAACGCGAGCCGGGCGACAACGCACGTCGCCTCGCGGTCATCGCCGCCGCGACGGTGCTCTGCGGCGAGCTTTCGTTGCTCGCCGCGCAGACGAATCCGGGCGAGCTGATGCGGGCGCACGTCCGGTTCGAACGCAACGACAAGACCGCAAAGATCGGAGAATAGCGATGTCGGAAGGTATTGCCGTCGGAATTCATGACCTCTCGGTCGCGACCACCCACTATGTGATGACGCACGAGACGCTGGCCGAGCAGACCGGCGCCGACGTGGCCAAGTACCACAAGGGCATCGGCCAGGTGTCGATGAGCGTGCCCGCGGCGGACGAGGACATCGTGACCATGGCCGCCGCGGCCGCTGCCCCGATCGTCTCCCGGCACGGCGCCGACCGGATCCGCACGGTCGTCTTCGCTACGGAGAGCGGCATCGACCAGGCGAAGGCGGCCGGCATCTACGTCCACTCACTGCTGGGCATGCCCTCGGCCACTCGAGTCGTCGAGCTCAAGCAGGCCTGCTACGGCGGGACCGCGGCCCTGCAGTTCGCCATCGGCCTGATCCACCGGGATCCGTCCCAGCAGGTGCTCGTGATCACCAGCGACACCTCGAAGTACGAGCTGGGCAGTCCGGGGGAGTCGACCCAGGGCGCGGCCGCGGTCGCCATGCTGGTCGGCGCCGACCCCGCGCTGGTCCGCATCGAGAACTCCTCGGGCCTGTTCGCGGCCGACATCATGGACTTCTGGCGACCGAACTACCGGGTCACCGCCCTGGTCGACGGGCAGGAGTCCATCTCCGCGTACCTGCAGGCGGTGGAGGGCGCGTGGAAGGACTACACCGAGCAGGGGGGCCGCCCGCTCGACGAGTTCAGCGCGTTCTGTTACCACCAGCCGTTCACCAAGATGGCCTACAAGGCGCACCGGCACCTGCTCCAGTACTGCGGGCACGACATCGACGAGGCCAACGTCATCCGCGCCGTCGGGCAGACGACGGCCTACAACGCGCTGATCGGCAACAGCTACACCGCCTCGATGTACGCGGGTCTGGCCGCCCTGCTCGACCACGCCGACGACCTGACCGGCCGGGCCATCGGCTTCCTCAGCTACGGCTCCGGGAGCGTCGCCGAATTCTTCGCCGGCTCGGTCGTACCGGGTTACCGCTCGCACCTGCGGACAGACCTGCACCGCGAGGTGATCGGCCGGCGGCGGGCGATCGACTACGCCAAGTACCGGCAGATCCACGAGCACTCGTTCCCGGCCGACGGCGGCAACTACACCCTGCCGCGGGAGACCACCGGGCCGTACCGGCTGGCCGGCCTCTCCGGTCACAAGCGCATCTACGAACCGCGATAGGCGCCGAGCGCCTCATCACCTGACCGTGGGGGAGAAATGGGAATCTTGACGGCGACCGAGAGCACGGCCCTGCGTGGCGTGACGGTCCGATTGCCCAGGCAGGCTCCGATCGGCATCCTGGCGACCGGTTCCTACCTGCCCGACACCGAGGTCGGCAACGCCGAGGTCGCCGCGCCCGCCGGCGTAGACGCCGGCTGGATCAGCGAACGCACGGGCATCCGTACGCGCCGGCATGCCACACCGGAGCAGGCGACCTCCGACCTGGCGATCGCCGCGGCCCGTCAGGCGCTGCGGGCGGCGGCGGTGCCACCCGAGGAGGTCCAGCTCATCATCGTCGCCACCTCCACACCCGACTACCCGCAGCCCTCGACGGCCTCCCTGGTGCAGTACGCCCTCGGCGCCACCCGGGCCGCCGCATTCGACATCAACGCCGTCTGCAGCGGATTCGTCGTCGCCCTCACCGCGGCCCAGCGTTTCCTGGCCCAGAGCACCGGCGGCCGTGCCCTGGTCATCGGCGCCGACGTCTACTCCCGCATCCTCGACCGGGCCGACCGCCGTACCAGCGTGCTGTTCGGCGACGGCGCCGGAGCTGTGGTCCTGGGCGACGTCCCGTCCGAACGCGGCATGGTGGCCGACCAACTGGCCAGCTTCGGCGAGTACGCGGACCTCATCCGGATTCCCGGCGGCGGCAGCCGTACGCCGCTGACCGCCGAGGCCCTGGCCGCGGGGCTGCAGCACTTCACGATGCAGGGCCGGGCGGTGCGGGAGTTCGTGGAGACCTACCTGCCGCCCGCGGTCGCCGGCTTCCTCCGGGACGCCGGCCTGTCGCCGGCCGACATCGACCACCTGGTCCCCCACCAGGCCAACGGCCGCATGCTGGACAACCTGCTGGTTCCGCTGGGCCTGCCGCGAGCGGTCCTGCACCGTACGGTCGAGCGCTACGGCAACACCGGCGCCGCCTCGATCCCGATCACGCTCGACCACGCGAACCGTTCCGGCCGGCTGCATCCGGGCGACGTCGTCCTCCTGGTCGGCTTCGGTGGCGGCATGGCCACCGGCATCAGCGTCCTTCGTTGGTAGCGTCCTTCGTTGGTAGCGCCCGTCGTTGGTAGCGCCCGTCGTTGGTAGCGTCGTGCTCGCGACCGCCTTCCTCGGCGTCAGGGAGACCGGGAGACCATCTCCCGGCCTTCGCTGTACCTCCCGGCCTTCGCTGTACGGGGCGTCCATGGCCGATGAGTCGCGTCATCCGGTGAGCCTCCGTTCACGGACGGCTGACTAGCAGGCGCCTGTCATACGGCCGCTCCACGCCTGCCATGCGCCCGGTCATCAGGAAGTTGCTATTTTCCGGCCGTCCTGCGCACTCATACCCTGGCGGAGCGCAATCGCGCACTGTAATCCCGACCTTGACCGGCAGCCGGCCGCGTGCGAAGACACGCGGGGCTGCCGCGCGCCTTACCAGGGGGAATCACATGCGATACGTCCACAATTGGCGGCGGATCACGGCTTTAGGGGTGGCCGCTGTGCTCGCGCTCGTGCCGGTCCGCGGTGCGGCCGCGGCGGACAGCACCGCTGATCACCTCGACCAGCTCGCCTGCGCGGCCGGCAGCGCACCCACCTCGGTGCCGGCCGACCCGGCCTTCCCCACGTTCCCTCACCTGCCCGGCGACCTCGCCGCGCACCCCGGCATCGGCTGGGAGGCGTGGTATTTCGTCGGCCACCTGTGCGCCGGCCCGCATCGCTTCGCCTACCAGATCGCGCTCACCGTCGGTGCCACCGGCGCGGAAACCAACATCGCCGTCACCGACCTGTCGACCGGTGCCTTCCACCAGAAATGGACCGCCTTCCCGCTGGACCAGGTCAGCGCGTCCGCTTCGCAGATCGACGTGCGGATGCCGACCGGGTCGGTGGCCGGCACGCTGAGCGCGTTGTCGCTGCACGGAATCCTTCCCGACGGCGACATCAGCCTCGGCGTCCGCGCCACCGGGCCGGCGCTGTACTTCGGGGGCACCGGGTTCATCCCGCTCTGGGGCACGACCACCTACAACGTCGAGCTGCCGTACCTCGCCGCCACCGGATCCGTGACGCTGGACGGCACGAAGTACCCGGTGACCGGCACGGCGTGGCTCGACCACCAGTACTTCGGCGGTGACTTCTCCAAGTTCAAGAAGTGGACGTGGATGGGACTCACGATGGACAACGGCGACCGGATCGCGTTGCTGGACAACTACTCCACTGTCGACGAGGACCACGCCGCGACGGTGCTGCACCCCGACGGCAGCATGGAGGTCGCCGCGCTGGTGCCGCTCGCCGAGGACGCCGGTGACTTCTGGACGAGCCCGGCCACCGGCAAGCGCTTCCCGACCCACTGGGTGGTGCGCATCCCCTCGAACGGCACCCGTCTCGTCGTGGACGCCCGTCCACGGGCGCAGGAGATCGTGCGGACCAGTGCCGCTTCGGGCGTCTATGAGGGGGCAGCCACCGCGACGGGCACGTATCGTGGCCGACCGGCGCACGCCCTGGTGCACGTCGAAATGCTGGGCGGCTGGAGCTAGCCCGCTGTGACGGGTCGGCCGGGCCTGCAGGGGTCCGGCCGGCTTCGGCGTCAACTCACCACCGCACGGGCATCGCGGCCGGCCGGGGGAAAGCCGGTGTGGTCCAGGTCAACTCGTCGTCCGGGTCGACCAGGGCCAGTGTCGGCACCCGCTCGGTGAGGGACGCCAGCAGGATCCGCATCTCGGCCCGGGCGAGCTGGGCGCCGAGGCAGTAGTGGATGCCGGCGCCGAAGGAGATGTGCGGGTTGTCGTGCCGGTCGGTCACGATGTCGTCGGCGTTCGGGAAGACGTCCCCGTCCCGGTTGGCCGAACCGAACGCCGGCACCACGGCGTCGCCCTTGCGGATGAGCACGCCGGACAGCTCCACGTCCTCCAGCGCGATCCGCATCGCGCCCAGTCCGTTGGCCACCTGGCTGTAGCGCAGCAGCTCCTCCAGCGCGTCGTCCAGCACGCCGGCCGGTGCGCCCGCCAGCGATCGATACCTCTGAGGGTGCCGCAGCAGATGGAACAGCGCCTGGCTGATCGCGCTCGCCGTGGTGTGGTAGCCGGCCATCAGCAGCGTCAGTGCGAAGACCCGCAACTCCTCGGCGGACAGCCGGTCGTCCGCCTCGTGCGCGGCCAGCAGCGCGGTGAGCAGATCGTCGGCCGGCGCCTGGTGCTTGAGATCGATCAGCGAGTCGAGGTACGCGAAGAGTTGTACGGCCGCCTCCTTGACGGCGTCCGGGCCGCCCTCGGCGCCGGAGACTCCCACCACCGTGTCGCCCCAGACCCGGAACTGCTCGCGGTCCTGGAACGGGACGCCCAGCAACTCGCAAATGACCTTGATGGGCAGAGGCATCGCGAGGGCGGCCACCGCGTCGGCCGGCTGCGGACCCGCGATCATCGCCGCGATCATGTCGTCGGTCACCCGTTGCATGTAGGGCCGCAGACTCTCCACCCGCCGGGCGCTGAACGCCTTCACCACCAGTTTGCGCAGGCGGGTGTGTTCGGGGGCGTCCATCACCACGATCGACTTCAGGTCCTGAAAGATGGGTAGCAGGCGCGGCGCACCCGGTTCGGTGACCGCCTGCTTGCTGAACCGGGCGTCGGTGCAGACAGCGCGGACGTCGTCGTAGCGAGTGACCACCCAGCCGGCGTGCCCGGTCGGCAGCACCACGGGCGAGACGGGCTCCGTGTTCCGCAGTTCGGCGTACCTCGGCGCCGGCTCGGCCGGCATCGGGGTACTGAAGGGGAACCTCTGGATTTCCTGCGTTTCGGGCACAGACGCCTCCTTTGTCGACATCCTCAAAGTAGGAAGGGCGTGTATAAGGAGCAATGACAAGAAAATGCTCACCCGCGGGCGTCGGCCAACCAACGGCGTAGCAAGTCCTTGCGTACCTTGCCGGCGTGGTTCCGCGGCAGCTGGCCGATCAGCTCCAGCCGGGCCGGCTGATACCAGTCGGTCATGCCCAGCCAGGTGAGGTAGTCGCGCAGTTCGGTGAGGGTCGGCGGGGTGCCGTTCGGCACGATCACCGCGCACGGCAGCTCGCCGTTGTGCGGATCCAGGTAGCTGATCACCGCCACCTCCTGGATCGCGGGATAGCGCATGAGCTCCGCCTCGACCTCGTTCACCGGGATCATGTGCGAGGTGCCGATCCGGTCCGCCTCCCGGCCGACCACCCGCAGCCGGTCCGGCTCCACGCGTGCCACCAGGTCCCCGGTGTCCAGCCAGGGCGGCTCGTGCTCCCAGCTGACCTGCGGGGAGGCCTCCCCACGCCGCCAGGTGCCCAGGCACATCGACGGTCCCCGGCCGGACAGCCGGTATATGCCGTTGGTGGGCTTACCGACGGGTTCCAGGTCGATCTGCAGCCCGGGGATGACCGCGCCCTCGCCGCGCGACACCGCCTCCGGCGGGTCGCCGGGTCGCGAGCGTATCCCCATGCCCAACTCGGTGGTCGCCCACACCACTTGCAGCGGTAACCCGAACACCGACCGGATCTCCTCGGCCAGCGGCGCGGGGATCGGCGACCCGGTGGTCAGCAGCAACCGCAGCGTCGCCAGGGATCGCGGCCGCTCCCGCTGCGCCGCGACCAGCTCGGCCCACTGCGGCGGGGCGGCGGCGAACTGGGTGACCCCGGCGGCGTCGACCAGGTCGAGCATCACGTCCGGATCCCACCGGTCGGTCAGGACTCCGGTGCCGCCGGACAACAGCGGGCCCCAGACGCCGTACATCAGCACCATGGTGTCGCAGATTCCGTACGGCGTACCGAACACCTCCCTCGCTCCCCAGCCGCGCTCCGACTCGGGCGCGTGGCGGCCGGTGGCCGAGGCGAACGTGTTGTGGCTGTGCAGCACGCCCTTGGCCTCGCCGGTGGTGCCCGCGGTGAACACCACCAGGGACACCCGGTCCGGTTCGTCCAATGTCAACCGGGCCGGCCCGCTGCCCGTCCGGTCCTCGTGCGGCTGCCGCATGAAGTATTCGATGAAGTCGATGGCGCCGGTGGCCGCGGCGTCGCCGACCACGACCCGGTGCCGCAGCCACGGCAGCCGTTCGGCCATACCGGCGAGCGCCTCGGCGTGCGGGAAGCCGTCCCAGCTGTCGGGCACGAGGCACATCCGGGCCTGGGTCTCGCGCAGTACCACCTCCAGCTCCCGGCGCCGGATCGTGGTGCTGATCGGCACCGGCACGGCGCCCATTCGCTGACAGGCGAGAATGACCGCGGGCGCCTCCCAGCGGGTGGGCAGCTGGATCGCGACCGGGTCACCGGGGCGAACTCCCAACGAGAGCAGCGCCCACGCGAACCGGTCAATGTGCCGCACCAACTGTCCATAAGTGACGGTGAGCCGGCGGCGCTCCGCGGCCTGCCACAGGACGAACGCCGGCCTCGCATGGTCGATCGCCGCGGTCCCGTACACGTCGTGCAACACGGTCTCGTGCCGCCACCACGCCTTGGCGTAGAACTCGGCCGACACCTCCGGTGGCGGCCGGAGGTATCCGATCGTCTCCGAGAACGACCCGTATTCGGCGACCGCGGGGATCGACATCGCCGGGCGTACTCAGGCGTTCCCGGCCGGCGCCGGCAGTGCGGTCGCGCTCACCGAGATGAGCTCGGGTGCCGGGTCGGTCGAGTCCTCCGGAAGCTTCATGCCCCAGGTGACGAGCTGGTGGTACGTCAGATCCAGGGTGTTGTGCCCGACCCAGCACTCGACGATCCGGCCGCCGTCGAGTCGCAACGTGTGTATCTCGCTCTCCACGCCGCTGGCACCGGTCGGCGGGTTGCCCATGAAGGACCCGGTGTTGTGCCAATGGATCGACAGCCGCAGCGTGACCCGGCTGCCGTCGGCGCTGCTGAACTCGTCGTGCAGACTGGCCCGCAACCCCGGCATCGCCTGATGGAACGCGCCGATGAACGCCTTGATGAAGTCCCGCCCACGGGCACCACGAGCGAACGGCGTGTAGAACACGACGTCGTCGGCGAACAGGTCGTCGGCTTCGGCGAAGTCGGGTGCCGCGACGGCACGGATGTAGCGCTCGCCAAGCGTCTGCGCGGTCGTCATGAGTGGATTTCCTTTCCCGGTCATCGGTTTCTCGTTGGTGCGGGCTGGTCACCGACCGGCACTGTGGCCGGTGCGTCGGAAAGTGGTCTGTCGGCATCGGAAGGTGCCGGAGCGGGCCGGCTCTCACGCAACAGCAGGCAGGCCAGTGCCGCGACGAGCAGCACCGCGACGGGGAGCACCAGCGTCGGGCGCAGTGCCGCGACGAAGCCGTTCGTGAAGACCTCGGAGGCGACCTGGTGGAAGCGCGTCGCCAGGTCTCCGGAAATGCCGTTGGGGGCGGGCACGACGCCTCCCGCCTGGCCGGTGCCCAGCCGCAAGCCACCCTGGGACGCCTGCTCGAACCCCTGCACCAGCGGGCCGCGCAGGTCCGGCGGCAGTTCGGCCGAGCGGGCCGCCGCCGTGCTGGACAACTTGTCGGACACCTCGGTCTGCAGCAGCGCCCCGATCGCGGCGCCCCCGAGCACGGCACCCAACTGGCGCGCGAGGCTCACCACGCTCGAGCCGGCCCCGGCGAACTGCGGGGACACCTTGCGCATGGCCATCGCGTTCATCGGCGCGAACACCGCGCCCATCCCGGCGCCGGCCAGCAGCAGGCTCGGCATCAGCTGGTACCAGTGCGAGTCGGGCTTGGCCACCAGGGCGAGCAGCCCGAAACCGGCACCGAACAGAATCAGGCCACCGAACAGGATGTACTTGCCGCCGATCCGGTCGGACAGCTTGCCGGCGATCGGGGCGAGGATGAACTGCACGACCGAGGGCGGTGCGAGGACGAACCCGGCGGCGAGGGCGGACATGCCGAGAACCGACTGGAGATAGACCGTCAAGGGCAACAGCAGCGAGGTGACCGCGAACAGCACCGCGCACGCGACGAACGCCATCGTGGCGAAGTCGGAGTTGGCGAAGATGCGCAACGGCAGCAGCGGCTCGTCGTCGCGGCGCCGCCACTGGTGGATCAGGAAGACGGCCAGCAGCGCGATTCCCACCGCGAGAATCAGCGGTATGGACACGAACGAGCGAACGTGGCCCCAGTTGTAGCGCTGCCCCTCGATGAGGCCGAACACCACGAAGGAGAGTCCGAAGGTGGACAGCAGCACCCCGGCGATGTCGAGCGTGTTGTGCCGGCGCTGCTGCGTCGACGGTATCCAGCGCAGGGCGAGCACGATCGTGATCAGCCCGACCGGAATGTTGATGAGGAAGATCCAGCGCCACGAGGCCGCGTTGACCAGCAACCCACCGACCACTGGGCCGGCGACCGGAGCAACACCCCCGACGGCGCTCCAGATGCCGAACGCCGCGCCACGCCGCTGCGGCGGGAACACGGCGGTGAGGATCGCCAACGTCTGCGGCATCAGCAGCGTGGCGCCCAGGCCCTGGACCGCCCGGGCGGCGATGAGCTGCCCGGGACCGGCCGCCGCGCCGCACGCGGCGGAGGCGACGGTGAACACGACCAGGCCGGTGACGAAGATCCGCCGCCGCCCGAACATGTCACCGAGCCGGCCGGCGAGCAGGAGCCCGACGGCGAACACCAGCGTGTAGGCGTTGACGATCCACAGCACCTGGTCGAAAGACGCGTGCAGCGCATCGATCATGTCGGGTATCGCGATGTTCACGATCGATGTGTCCAACAGGATCATGAAGAATCCGAGACACAAGGTGACCAGCACCGCCCAGGGGTTCCCGTGCAGTCGCTTCACTGACCAACTCCTCATTCAACCGGCGTCTGATCGACCAGCCGGGGCCCGACGCGACACCAGCCGGCGCAGTAACCCGGCCGGCGCAGTACCCCGGCCCAGTACCGCGGCGCAGTACCGTGGACCCGTAGCGCGCACTGAGACGGATGCCGGCCCGGGCCTGTGACATGCCCCGCGCCACTGTCCCGCCATCTGGGATTTGACCATCCGGGATGCGACCATCCGGGATGCGACCGCCCGGGATTCGACGAGGAGGAGCCGAGCGCCATGGACACCGGGACAACCGACGTGTTCGAGGACCACCGCGGCCTGCTGTTCAGCGTGGCGTACCAGGTGCTGGGCACCGTCGTCGATGCGGAGGACGTGGTGCAGGACACCTGGCTGCGGTGGCGCACCGCCGACCACGACTCCGTCCGCGACGCGAAGCGCTATCTGATCCAGGCGACCACCCGCACCGCGATCGACCAGATGCGCCGGGCCAGGGCACGGCGCGAGGCGTACATCGGGCCGTGGCTGCCCGAGCCGCTGCTCACCGGTCCGCACGCGGGCACCCGGCTGGAGATGACCGAGTCGGTGTCGATGGCCATGATGGTCGTCCTCGAGTCGCTGTCCCCGCTCGAGCGCGTCGTCTTCGTCCTGCACGACGTGTTCGACCTCGACTATGCCGAGGTGGCCGACACGGTCGACCGGTCGCAGGAGACCGTGCGCCAGCTGGCACACCGGGCCCGCGCTCACATCCGCGAGCGCCGCCCCCGATACGCGACCGACCACTTCGTCAGCCGACAGGTCACCGACCGATTCCTGGCCGCGTGCGTCGGCGGCGACATGGGCGACCTGCTCGACCTGCTGGCCCCGGACGTCGTGATGTGGGCCGACAGCAACGGTTCCGGGGAGATGCCGCGAGTGCCGCTGCACGGCGCGGCCGACGTGGTCGCCTTCTTCGCCCGCAGCCTGGACGTGTACCCGCCGGGCATGGCCTACCGGCCGGTGCAGGTGAACGGTGCACCGGCCGCCGTGCTGGCCGACGGACCGGAGGTGCTCGCCGTGATCACTCTCGACCTCGACGAGGACCACCAGGTCACGGCGATCCGGCTGGTCCGCAACCCGGAGAAGCTGACCCGGATCGAGGCCTAGCGCTACGGCTTCTGCTGGGCGACCCACTGCGCCACGTGTACGCGGGACGCACAGCCCAGCTTGCGCATGATCTGCCGCACGTGGTTGACCACGGTCCACTCCGACAGCTCGAGCCGGTGCGCCACCTGACGGTTGGTCAGGCCCTGGCCGACGAGTATCGCGACCTGGAACTGGCGAGGCGTCAGCGAGCGGGCGCGACAGACCTCCGCGTCGCCGGCCTGATCCACCGGCGGGCAGGACAACGCGTCCACCACCGCGGCGGCCGGATCCAGCCGCCGCCCGTCCAGCCGCGCGCTGTCGAACCGCACCGTGCCCAGCCGGGTACGCAGATCCTGTGTCGTGATCTCGTGCAGCGCGGCTTCGTGCCCGGCCAGTGTCACCCCCGCCGCCTGGTGGAGCACCTCGCTGACGGCGAGCATCCGGGCCACCCGCTGCTCCTGACCGGCGACGACACGCAGCATGAACCGGCCGTAGTCGGCCAGGCCGCGGGCCAGCTCGGGTCGGCTGCCCAGCGCCTGCAGGTCGGTGAGACTGTGCCGGTGCATCCGGTCGGCCTCCTGGTTGGCGCCGCCGACCTGTGCCACCGCCGCCAACCGGCGCAGGGCGAGTGCGGCACCGTAGTCGTCGCCGAGGCCGCGGTAGATCTTCAGTGCCCGCCCGGCCAACTCCTCCACACGTGGCAGGTCGTCGGTCTCGGCGGCGGCATCGGCGAGCGCGACGAGCGCCGCCGCTTCGGCCGGCTCGTCACGGCCTCGCACCGCCTCCAGCCCCTCTCCCAGCCGCACCAGACCTCGTGCCGGATCGTCCGCGCGGCAGAGCGCGGCCCCCAGGCGTACCAGGGAAAGGCCCTCGCCGACCGGATCGCCGATAGCCCGGAAACCGGCCAGCGCCCGCTCGTGACGTGCCACCGCGTGCTTGGCGTCGCCCCTCGCGGTGAGCAGCGTGCCGGCCGCGTCGGCGGACCGCGCGGCCAGCTCCGGAGCCGACCCGGCACAGACCGCGGCGGCGGTGTCGAGCCAGTTCGCCCCGTACTGCAGCCGGCCCGAGATGAGCCAGAACCGGTGCAGATCGAGCGCCATCTGGGCCAGTTCCCGGCCGTCGTTCCGGTCGGCCAGATAGGACAGCGTGGCGTCCAGATTCTTGTGCTCGAGCGCAAGCTGCTGCAGCTTTGACGCCTGCTCGGAACCGCTCAACAGCGGCGCCGCGCCGCGGGCCAGCCGCTGTGCGCGGCGGGCGCTGCGGTGCCGGGCGTCGGCCAACTGGCCGGAGGCGGCCAGCTGGGCGAGGCCGAAGTCCCGGATCGTGCTCAGCATGGCGAAGCACGGCTCGCCGTCGTGCCGCTCCCGCACGATGATCAGATTGCGGTCGACCAGCGACTCCAGCGCGCGCTCGGCGGCGGCCGCCGGGATGCCGAGCAGTTCGGCGGTAGCGCACAGGCCGAACCCGTCGGCGCAGAGACTGAGCCGGTTCAGAGCGTCGCGCAGGTCGGCGTCGAGCCGGTCGTAGCTCCACGCGATCAGCGCCTCGATGGAACGGTGCCGGGCCGGTGCCGTCACGTGGCCGCCGATCAGGACGTCCTCGCCCCGGCGCAGCCGGGTCAGCAGGGCGTGCGGCCGAAACACCCGCATCCGGCCGGCGAGCAGCTCGATGGCCAGCGGCAGCCCGTCGAGCCGGTTGCAGATCTCCGCGATGCTCGGTGCATTGTCGACGGTGAGCGCGAAGCCGGGATCGACCGCGCGTACCCGCTGTACGAACAGCGCCACCGAGGGCACCTCGGTCAGCTCCATCAGGTCGAAGTCGGCGGCGCTGCCCGGGGTCGCCAGCGGCGCCACCCTCAGCAGCCGCTCGCCGTAGACGTGCAGCGGCTGCCGGCAGGTGGCGAGGATCCGCAGCCGCTGGGCCGTGGTGAGCAGCTCGTGCAGCAGATCCGGGAGCTGCTCCACGATGTGGTCGCAGTTGTCGAGCACGAGCAGCAGCTCGCGGTCGCCGATGGCCGCGGCCGTCGCGGCTGTCCGGCCGGGCTCGGGTGCCGGCAGGTCGAGCGCGGTGGCGATGGCACCCAGGACCGGGTACGGATCGACCGCGTCCGACAGGTCGACGACGGCGCCGCCGTTGTCGAAGCGGCCCCGGACCTGTTCAGCGGCCGCCGCGGCCAGGCGGCTCTTGCCCACCCCACCGGGTCCTACGAGAGTGAGCATCCGGGCGAGCGGGTCCAGAATCTGCCCACACGCGACGAGGAGCTCCTCGTCGCGACCGACCATGGGGGTCAATGCCCCGGTGAATCCTCTGATCCGGGCGGGCGCCATGGCGACGCCCGCAGCAACTTGTTCGGTTCTGACCACGTTTCCCCCGTGAACGTGTCACGTCGACGCATTGCGGATCGTCGACATTTCGTCAAATCGTGGTATCGCCTTTCTTATCTGTCTGCGGGCTGGTAGGCGTCCGGCGGCCGTGCTCTGATCAATCCGCAATTCCCGTCGCGTCAGCTCGACGGCGCCCAGCGTTCGACGTGCTTCGATATTAGGCGTCAGGTGCCGGTGTCGCACTTGGCGCACGCGGCGGTGTGGACCCGTCCAAGATACCGGTCGATGTCACGAAACGCCGCTGACCGATACTGGATAATTCGAAGGGTTTGGAGGCTCGTCGTCTCCGGGCCGGGCACCGATTGGTGCGATCATCGGACCTATCGCCAGAATTGCCCACTGTGGTCATTGGGTGGAGAGAATGATCAGCGCACCCAATACATATTCGGCTTGAGCGTGACCGAAGTCACTCATTCGCCCGGTTGCGAGATCGGCCGCTGAACTCCGGCGTGGGCGCAGTCCTCGGCGCTCTGGTAGCGGCGGTCCGGCGCCTTCTCCAGCAGCCGGGCGACCGGTCGCGATCGAGGACCAGCTCTGTGACGCCTGGCAGCACCTGATCGAACGGGTCTGCCGCCCCATCGGCGAGGACCCCGGCTGAGCACCAAAGGTGGTTTACGCCGCCGGACGGGTTGGCTAGCGTCTCGTAGATGCCCTTGAAAGACCCAGGCCCCGCACCGTCGGGGCGGCGTGGCGCGGGGCCTGGGCGCCCCGCGCCTTACCCAAGCCGGGCCGCTCGTCGTCCCGGAACCTGCTGGGAACGACCCCCCGTTCAGCAGCCCGGGCCGCTTCGCGAAGCCGGCCCACGGCCGATCTGGGAGCCCTGGGCCGACTCGCGTGTCACCGACTATGGCGGCCCGTTCGATCGCGTGCGGAAAGTCCGAACGAACCCGAACGGTCGCTCCGCGTGATTCCCGACAAGTCGCAATTCGCGACCCTGCCCGACCCCGGCCAGGCCACGACGCTCGACGGACTCGCCGAGACGCTGCGGCTCCTCAAGGCGTGGGCCGGCAATCCCTCGTACGAGACTCTCACCGGCCGGGTCAACGCCCAGCGCCCGGCGGCCGAGCAGGTCGGCAAGACGACCGTGGTCGACTGCTTCCGTCCGGGCCGCCGCCGCGTCGACGCCGAGCTCGTGGTCCAGGTCGTCGAGGCCCTGCACGCCGACCTGGGCTATGTCAGCCAGTGGCGGCAGGCCCTGCGGGTGATCAGCGGCGAGACGCAGGCCGCGGCCCAGGTACGGGTGCAGGACGCGCTGCCGGAGGATCTGCCCGTCTTCACCGGGCGCGCCGCCGAGCTCGACCGGCTGCGTGAGCTGGCCAAGGAGGGCCCGGCGGTGGTGATCTCGGCGATTGGCGGGATGGCGGGGGTGGGCAAGACCCAGCTGGCTGTCCACGTCGGACACCAGCTCGCCGCCGAAGAGAAGTTCGACCGGGTCCTGTTCGTCAACCTGCGCGGGTTCCACCCCGATCCGTCGCAGCCGCCGGTCGATCCGGGCGCGGTGCTCGACGGCTTCCTGCGTCTGCTCGGCACGCCCGGCCACCAGGTGCCGCACCAGCTGAAGGCCCGCACCGAGGCGTTCCGGCAGAAGCTGGCCGGGCTCCGCAGCCTGGTCGTGCTCGACAACGCCGCCGACGAGAAGCAGGTCGCACCGCTGCTGCCCGATGTGCCCGGCTGCGTGACCCTGGTCACGAGCCGGCGCGACCTCCGCGAGCTGGGCCCGGCGGCGCGGTTCCCGGTCGACGTGTTCAGTGCGGCCGAGGCGCTGCAATATCTGTCGGCGGCGGTCCCGCAGATCCCGGTCGGGTCCGATCCCGGGGCGGCGGCCCGGATCGCGCGCCGGTGCGGCCATCTACCCCTGGCTCTGGCGCTGGTCGCCGGGCATATGCGGGCCAAGCCGGGTTGGACGCTGACCGATCACGCGGACTGGCTGGATGAACGTCATGAGGATCGGCGACTGGACTCCGGGGTCGAACTCGCGCTCGACGTGTCGTACCGGAATCTGCCCGCCGGTGAGCGGCAGCTTCTTCGCCTGATCGCCCAGCATCCGGGTCAGGATTTTGACGTTCGGGCGGCGGCCGCGCTGGCCGGCGTCGATCTGCCGACCGGCGAGGCCCGCATGGCCGAGCTGGCCGCCGATCATCTGGTGCAGGTGACCGCGCCCGGCCGCTACGGTCTGCACGACCTGGTGCGGGCCTACGCGGTCGGCCGCTCGGCGGACGAGGACCGCCGCATCGATCGGCGCGCCGCGGTCACCCGCCTGCTCGACTACTACCTGAGCGTCGCCGGCGCCGCGATGAACCGCTTCGATCCGGCCGAGGCGGCGCGTCGCCCGGCCGTTCCCGACCCGTCGGTGCCGCTGCCCGACCTCGTCGATCCACTGTCCTGGTTGGAGACCGAGCGTCCCAACCTGCTCGCGGTGGTCACCCACGCGGTGGCCGACGGACGCCCGGAGTACGCCGTCCGGATGGCGTCGGTCCTCTACCGCTACCTGCTGGGGCGGTATCACCAGGACGCCCACCTGGTGCACGGGCTCGCGGCGCAGGCGGCCTTCCAGGCCGACGACCAGATCGAGTACGCCCGTGCCCTGGCGAACCTCGCGACCGCCGACGTCTATCTGGGCCGGCACGAGGCGGCCGTCCGCAACCTGGAGGAGTCGCTGCGGGTGCTCCGCCAGACCGGCCGCCCGGCCGACGAGGCGCGCACGCTCAACAACCTCGGCATCGCCGAGATCCGCCTGGGCCGCTACCGCGAGGCGGCCGAGCACCACCGGGAGTCGCTCGACCTCTATCGGGTCATCGGCAACCCGGTCGGCCGGGCCCGGGCCCTGGTCAACCTGGGCAACCTCGACTCCCGGCTCGAACGCAAGGACGACGCCGCCGCCCACTACGCCGAGGCGCTCGAACTCTATCTAGAGGCGGGCGACCGGTCCGGCGCGGCGGTCGCGCTCAGCAACATGGGCCGGACCGAGGTCAAGCGGGGTCACCTCGAGACGGCCGAGCGGCACCTGCTCCGGGCGCTCGAACTGTTCCGTGAGGTGCGCGGTTCCAACAGCGAGGCCACCGTTCTCGACGACCTCGGCGGCCTGGCCACCCGGCGGGGCGACTTCCGGGGCGCCGTCGACTATCGCCGGCAGGCGCTGGCCATCTTCCACGCGAGCGGCGACCGGGACAGCGAGGCGTGCGCGCACAACGGGCTGGGCGAGGCGTTCCAGGCCGCCGGCGACCTCGAGCGGGCGCGGGAGGAGTTCGCGGAGGCGCTGGCCATCGCCTCCGAGGACGACGTCGACGACCGGGAGGAGCAGGCCCGGGCGCACATGGGGCTGGCTCGGTCGGTGCCCGGGCGGGCCCGCGAACACTACGCCGCCGCCCGCGAGCTCTGGACCGAGCTGGGTTCGCCCCGAGCCGAGCTGATAGCGGAGCTAATAGCGGAACGAGCCGACGAGCGTACGTAGTCTCTCGGAGAGCGAGGCGAGCCGCCGCCGCCTCGGTCTCGCCGGCACCGCCGGTCGTGCTCGTCGCCGCGTCGGCGACGCCGGCGATGACCTCCGCGATCTCCCGGGAGCCGTGCGCGGCGTCGCTGACCGAGCGGCTCATCTCATTCGTGGTCGCGGTCTGCTCCTCGACGGCGCTGGCGATGGTCGTCGAGTAGTCGCTGATCTTGTCGATGACCTCGGCGATCTGCTGGATCGCGGCGACCGCCTCGGCCGTGTCGGCCTTGATCGCGCCGATCCGGCCGCTGATGTCCTCGGTCGCCCGGGCCGTTTCCTGGGCCAGCTCCTTGACCTCGCTCGCCACCACAGCGAAGCCCTTGCCCGACTCGCCGGCCCGCGCCGCCTCGATCGTCGCGTTGAGCGCGAGCAGGTTGGTCTGCCCGGCGATCGCGGTGATCGTGCCCAGCACCTCGCCGATCTCCTCGCTGGACGTGCCCAGCTTGCCCATCGTGGCCGTGGTCCGCTCGGCGACCTGCACCGCCGACGACGTGACCCGGGCCGCCTCGGCCGCGTTCTCGGCGATCTCCCGGATCGACGCGCCCATCTCCTCGGCACCCGCCGCGACGGTGTGGACATTTTCCGAGACCCGCCCGGCCGACTCGGTGACCAGCCCGGCCTGCTCCTGGGAGGCCCGCGCCGACCCGGCCAGCCGCCCCGACACGTCGGTGATCTCGCCGCTCGCGGTGCTCAGAGCACCAGCGACCAGGTGTCGTTGGCGCCGATCGCGATCGGGACCGCGACCAGCAGGTTGCCGTTGGCTTGGAGCCGGGCCGGCTTGCCCCCGGCGATCGACTGCTTGGCGACCGTCGACGCCGTGCCGCCGAGCGGCTTGGTCAGCTGCTTGAGGTCCGGCCCGGCGACCACGTTGCCGGCCGCGCTGACCAGCGTCGCCTGCCCCTTGCCAAACGGGTTGTCGGCCGCGATCAGCTTGCTCAGCGAGTCGAGCGTAAGGTCCACTCCGGTGATGCCGGCGAATCTGCCGTTCCGGATCACCGGCTCGACCGCCGACGTCATCAGCACGTTCGTGCCGTTGACCTGGTACGTGTACGGCTCGAGCACCATCTCCTTGCCGCTCTGCTTCGGCGTCAGATACCACGCGCCGTCGGTCGGGTCGTCGAGCCCGGTGAGCGCCTCGACGACGATCCCGCCGCTCGGCCCGCGATGCCAGTAGGGCGCGAACCGCCCCGCCTTGTCACTGCCGGTGCCGTTCCGGTGCTCGGCGTCCCGCCCGTCGAAACCGTTCGGCTCCCACGCCGACCACGTCCCCAGATATTGCGGATGCGCCGCGAGCAGGTTGTGCAGCGTCTCGTTGACGGTGTCGCGCGAAACCCGGTGATCGGAGAGCGCGACCATCGTCGTCCCGAGCGTGCTTGAGCGCGTCCTGGTGAACGGCCGCCGCTGCCGCGGGCGCCGTGACAGCGTCGGCTTGCCGCTGCCGGGCAGCCCGTTGACGAGCACAAGGAATTCGGCCACCGCGACAGCTTTCCGCAGACCCGCCGCTCTCGGACGGTGTCGTCGCGGGCCTGTGGACGAGCTACGC
Source organism: Actinoplanes sp. (assembly GCA_036402935.1). Classification (GTDB taxonomy): domain Bacteria; phylum Actinomycetota; class Actinomycetes; order Mycobacteriales; family Micromonosporaceae; genus Actinoplanes. Next base: position 13,003 of record DASWRZ010000424.1, on the reverse strand, counting down.
CACCGCGGGCTGCGGGGCCGACCGGATCAGAGGGCGGTAGAGCAGGTCGCCCAGCAGGAACAACGCGACGAGCAGGAACCAGCCCGCAGCCGGCCGTGTTGATGACCAGCGCGACCGAGATCAGCCACAGTGGGGCGTGCGTACGCGCCGCCAGCCACAGTGGCAGACCGATGGCGATCAGCTCGTTGAAGATGCTGGTCAACAACCCGTCCAGGGCGATTATGAGCTCAGACTCGTCGCAGGACGCTCACGACCTTGCCCAGGATCACCGCGTCGTCGGCCGGAATCGGCTGGTAGGCCGGGTTGCGGGGGAGCAGCTCGACGTGGCCGTCACGCCGGCGCAGAACCTTGACCGTGGCCTCGCCGTCGAGCATCGCGGCCACGATCTCGCCGTCCTCGGCCACCCGCTGCTGCCGGACCACCACGAGGTCGCCGTCGCAGATCGCCGCGTCGACCATCGAGTCGCCCTGAACCTTGAGCGCGAACAGCGTGCCGTGCCCGACCAGCGACATCGGCAGCGTCAGCTCGTCTTCGACGTGCTGCTCGGCCAGGATCGGGGCACCGGCGGCGATCGCACCGAGCAGTGGGACGCGTACGTCGTTGTCGTCGAGCCCCCGCGGGTGCGCGGCCGGCCCGTTCTCTTCGGCCGGCGGCCGGATGTCGACCGCGCGGGAACCGCGCGCGTCCCGTCGCAGAAAGCCGTTCTTCTCGAGAATCGTCATGTGGTGCGCGACCGTGGACGGAGAGGCCAGCCCCACCGCGGCGCCGATCTCCCGCATGGTCGGCGGATAACCGTGCTCGTCGACCCAATCGCGAATAACCGTCAGGATGCTGCGCTGGCGCGGCGTGAGCTCCATGTCGTGACCTTACTACAGCGTTCGATCATTTGTACTAACTCTCAGTCGTCCGACTCGGGCGGCGTGCGGGGAGACGGGATTTCCGGTACGTCCTCGGGTGGCCGCTCCATCTTCATCACGGTCATCGTGCGGGCGGGCTCGTCCGGCTGCGCCGCCGGCGGCTGGATCCGGCCGGTCGGGTCGTCCGCGAAGTTGGGACTCTCGGCGCCCGCGATCGACCGGCCCCGATCGAGGCCGGAACGCCCGTCGCCCGGGACCTCACCGTTGTCGGTGGCGTTGTTGTCGGCGGGCGGGTCGGCCGGGAAGACGACGGGCTCGGACGGCCGCGCGACTCGGCTGGAGCGGAGCAACTGGGTGCGCTCGCCGTCGTCGGGCAGCCGGATCACCTGCGTCTCGTCCATGTTGCGCCGCACGATGATCCGGGTCTCCTCGCCCGGCGAACCCAGCATCTGGGTCGTCTCGCCCGGGATGCGAGCGGCCGGCCGCACCACGACGGTCCGCTCGCCGGGCGGCCCCAACACCGGCCGTGCCTCAGACTCCGGGGTCTCGTCCGCCACGACCAGGTAGGTGGTCTCCTCGGCCGATGCGAAATCCGTCGTGGTTTCGTCGGCCTCGGCCACCTCGTCGACAGACTCCGCCACCGGGGACGCCTTGTCGGCGAGAACGGTGGCCGGGTCGTCAACGTCGGCCGGCGCTTGCGCCACCACCGCAGCCGGCACGTCCTCGGCGGCGGAATCCGTGCCTGCCTGGTCATCGGCGTCGGCGTCGGCGTCGGTTGCGATTGGCTCTTCGCCGACCGGCTCGTCCGGGCCGGCAGTGTCAGCGTCGTCCGGGCCGGCAGCATCGGACGCGTCTGCGGCGACTGGTTCAGCGACCACGGTGATTGCTTCGGTCAGCGGCTCGTCCGGTGCTTCTTCGGCGGGACGCGCATCGTCGACGACAACCGCGGTGGTCTCCTCGGCGGCGGCGTCCGCGGTCGGCTCGTCGTCAACGTCCGCCGCAGCCGTTTCCTCCCGAGGAAGCTCGGTCGTCGGTTCCTCGGTGGGGAGGTCTGCGGTTCGCTCGTCGCCGGCGGTCAGAACCGTCGTCAGCTCCTCGCCGGCGTCCGACGAGCGCACGTCCTCGGTCGGCCGTTCGTCCGGGAGCGCGACCGTCGGCGGCTCCGCGTTGATGTCGGCGGTGGACGATTCGCCGTGCACGTCCGCCGGGCTCCGGATGACCGTCGTGGTCTCGCCGTCCACCGGCATCCGGAACACCGTTGTCGACTCGGTCTCCGCCGCGGCCGGCCTCCGCAGCAGCGTCGTCCGCTCTTCCGGCGGTTCGAAGAACCGCAGCAGCGTGGTCCGCTCACCGTCCTCGGTGATCGGCAGCACCGCCGTCTCCATCCCCGCCATCGGGGTGCCCGGCGCGGCCGCCGCGCCGCGCGCCCGCCCGATCTGTCCGACCAGCGGCAGCACCAGCGGCTCGTAGCCCCGCCACCGCCGTACGCTCAGAACGGTCAGGATCATGGGGACCGACAGCAGCGCCGCCAGCCCGTACCCCGGCCGGCTCAGGTCGAAGCCCTCCTTCACGACCCCGCCCGGCCACACGCCGGCATACGCCGACGGCGCCTCGATGGCCCACGTCCCGACGGCCAGAAAGACCACCCCGGCCACCGTCGGACCGAGCGGCGAGATCGGGGCGAAGACCAGGATTCCGTACGCCGCCCCGCCGAGCAGCAGCATCACCAGCCCGGTGAACGACTCGACCGCGAACCCGTCCCGGCCGCGAGCCGTGAGATCGTGGGTCAGCCCGACCGCGACCAGCACCCAGACCGCGGGTGCCAGCACGACGGCATACAAGATCGACCTGAAGTGGCGCACGACCGGACCGTACCTGGCCTGGGCAATGACGCGGAACCGCGCCGCAACGCAACGGTCATGACCGATCAGTTACCGGGGCATCCGTCGAACGAACCGGTCGGCCGCCCGACCGCCCGGCCCCGTGTGGCGCTCGGTGGAACAACGGCCGATGAAGTCGGCCGTCGATGTGGCCGGGCACCCGCGTCCGGTTCCTCCGGTGTTGCCGCAAGACATGGAGGACAAGCGCCGTTTCCGGGAGGCTTTAGTCCGGTGGGGCAGGCGCACCGCTATCGAAGAAGGCCAGGACTGAGTGAGCGTTAAGGTGTGGTCATGACGGGCACAGTGCTGTGGGAGCCGCCGGCCGATGCGCGGGAGACGTCCCGGATGGGCCACTACATGTCGTGGCTGGAGCGTGAGCGGGGCCTGCGATTCGCGGACTACCAAAGCCTGTGGGACTGGTCCGTCACCGATCTGAACGCGTTCTGGCGCTCGATCTGGGACTACTTCGAGGTCATCGCCTACGATCAGCCGACCGCGGTGCTGGCCGACGCGTCGATGCCGGGGGCGGTCTGGTTTCCCGGCGCCACGCTCAACTACGCCGAGCACGTCCTGCGGATGCCGGGGCTGAAAGACGACGATCCGGTCGTCCTCGCGTACTCGCAGAGCCGGGAACCGATAAGCGTGACCGCCGGGCAATTGCGCGAGCAGGTCCGAAGGGTGCGGTCCGGGCTGAAAGCCCGGGGAATCGGCCGCGGAGACCGGGTGGCGGCTTACGCCCCCAACATCCCGGAGACGTACGTGTTGATGCTCGCGACCGCGAGTCTCGGCGCGACGTTCTCGTCGTGCGCGCCCGAGTTCGGCGCCCGCAGTGTGATCGACCGGTGGTCCCAGATCGAGCCGAGACTGCTGGTGGCGGTCGACGGCTACCGCTATGGCGACAAGGCGATCAGCCGGCGTGACGAGGTCGCGGCCATCGAGGAAGCCATTCCGTCGATCGAAGAGGTAGTGACGATCGGCTATCTCGACGGCACCGCGGGAAACTGGTCCGCCCTCGACGGCGACGACCCGCTCGAATTCGAGCCGGTCCCGTTCGCCCATCCGCTTTATGTCCTCTACAGCTCGGGGACGACCGGACTCCCCAAGCCGATCGTCCACGGGCACGGCGGCATCCTGCTCGAGCACCTGAAAATGCTGGCCCTGCATCACGATCTGGGCCCGGGAGACCGCTTCTTCTGGTTCACCACGACCGGCTGGATGATGTGGAACTTCCTGGTCAGCGGCCCGGCCGTCGGCTCGGCGACCGTCCTCTTCGACGGCAACCCCGGCTATCGGAACATGTCCGCCCTGTGGGATCTGGTGGATGAGGCGGGCATTACCTATTTCGGCACGTCGGCGCCTTTCCTCATGGCCTGCCGAAAAGCGGGATTGACGCCCCGCAAGAGCCTCAAGGCGATCGGTTCGACGGGCGCGCCGCTGCCGCCCGAGGGCTTCGACTGGGTCTACGAGGCGGTCGGCAAGGACCTCCAGCTGCAGTCGCTGTCCGGCGGCACCGACGTGTGCACCGGGTTCGTCGGCTCGGCGCCGATGCTGCCGGTGATCGAGGGCGTGATCGCGTGCCGCTGCCTGGGCTCGAAGGTCGAGGCCTACGACCCCGAGGGCCGCTCGGTGGTCGACGAGGTGGGTGAACTGGTGATCACGGCGCCGATGCCGAGCATGCCGGTCGGCTTCTGGAACGACCCCGACGGCAAGCGCTACCGCGAGGCCTACTTCGACGTCTTCCCCGGCGTCTGGCGGCACGGCGACTGGATCACGATCGACTCGGCCGGCCGGTCAGTGATCACCGGACGCTCCGACGCGACGCTCAACCGGGGCGGCGTGCGGCTCGGAACCTCCGAGTTCTACTCGGTGGTCGAGGGGCTGCCCGAGGTGCTCGACTCGGTGGTGGTCCACCTCGAGCAGGGCGACGACCCGAACGGCGAGCTGCTGCTGTTCGTGGTGCTCGCCGACGGGGTCGAACTCGACGACGCCCTGCGGGCGCGTCTCAAGGGCGAGCTCCGGGGGTCACTCTCGCCGCGGCACGTCCCGGACGAGATTCATCAGGTACGCGCGGTGCCGCGTACGCTGTCGGCCAAGAAGCTCGAGGTGCCGGTCAAGAGGATCCTCACCGGCACACCGGTGGAATCGGCGGCCGCCAAGGGTGCCCTCGCCAACCCGGAGTCGCTGGCCGCGTTCGAGCGGCTGGCCCGCGAGCGCGCCGCCGACCGGCGATAACAGAAACCGACCGGCGTCGATTCTCACGTTGACCTGGGCGTTTCTCGGCATCAGGCTGCCTCGGTGCGTCTTCGCGTGTGGAGTGTCTCCGCGGTGTCGGTGGTCGCCCTGGTGGCCGGGTGCGCGCCCGCTGCGCGTACGCCGCAAGCCGCGCCCGCCGCGGCGCCGGCGGCAGTTCCGTCTCCGGTTCCTTCGGCGGCCGTTGTGCCTTCGGTGACTCCTTCGGTCTCGCGGTCGGTGTCGCCCTCGCCATCGGTCTCACCTACGAAGAAGCCGCCGGCCAAAGTCGCGGGCAACTCGTCGGCGTCGTTCTGGGGGAGCACCTCGGACATCCCGAAGGCGAAGAACGTGCTCACGGTCAAGGTGCTCAACCGCACGAACGGCGCTTATCCCGACAGCAAGGTCTACTGGACCTTCAACGGGCAGACGCACTCGATCGCCGACCAGCCCTACCTCGACATGCCGGCGAACTCGTCCGGCCGGATGTACTTCCACGTCGGCTCCCCGACCGGCAAATATGCCGACTTCATCGAGTTCACGGTCGGCCCGAAGCAGTTCAACGGCAACACCACCCGGGTCGACGCCTTCGTGCTGAAGATCGCGATGCGCCTGCACGCGGCGGACGGCTTCGACGAGCAGGTGGGTGAGTCGCAGAAGGTCTTCAGGAGTCGCGCGCGGCGACGTTCGCCCGCTTCAAGGCGGCGGTCCCGGCCGAGTTCGACCACCTGGCGCAGGGCAGCGACAAGATCGTCTCGCCGGGCGGCGACCCGCAGTTCAAGCCGGGCGGCACATTCGCCGGCTACTTCGCCTCGTACACGAAGGCGGCATCCACCTCGGACATCCTCGGCTGTGCCGGCCCGCTGGGCAACAACCCGACCCGGTGCGCGGCCCTGAACCGGCACGTCGCCGACCCGAACTCCAGCCCGAGCACCTACTACCGGTCGGCGCCGGCCAACTTCTACGCCAAGTTCTGGCACGACAACGCCATCGACGGCAAGGCGTACGGCTTCCCCTACGACGACGTGCACTCCCAGTCGACGTACGTCTCGCACTCCGATCCGCGGTACCTGCTGGTCGCCGTCGGTTTTTAGCGGGCCGGCGTCCGCGACACCTTCTCGGTGTCGATGCGGGCGTCGAGCTTGGCCGGGTCGAGGTTGGTGCAGAGCACGATCGAGGCTCCCGCGACCAGCGGAGCGAACAGCCAGTCGACCGGGTCCGGATAGGCCCGCGCGTCCATCAGCACCCGGTCGCCGGCCGTGATGCCCAGCTCGGTCGCCCTCTGGGCCCCCCGCCGCAGCACAGTCGAGTCGTCCGGCCCGGCCGGCGCGCCCCCGAAGTGGTCGCCGTAGTTGCGCACCTCGAGCACGTAGTCCTGGTAGCCCTCCGGCAGCGACCGCAACGGCATCGCCAACGGCAGCAGCCCCGTCGCGTACCGGTCAAGCGTCACCTTCTCCGCGGCAGCCGCCACGCCGGAGGGGGTGGTGAAGAGCGCATCCACCGCGCCCGGCCGATCGCCGAGGTCGGCCGCCAGACCGGCCGAGGCGACGCCGAGCAGGATCGCCGCCGTCTGCCAATGCGGCGGCATCAGCACCGCCACCGTGTCGCCCGGGGCCAGCCCGACCCCGTCCAGAAGCATGTTGGCGGTCTTGGACACCCAGTTGTCGAGGGTCGCACCGGACAGCTCGGTGCGGTCGCCGCTCGCGTCGTCGTAAAAGGTCAGCAGCGGAGTCGTCGGAAAGCGCCGGACCGCTTGCGCGAGTGCCTGGGGGATCGTTGTTTGCACGTGATTCACGATAATATCGTCACTCTCTGTATCGAATACTGAACGTCCGATGGATGAAGCCAACCGATCGGCGAAACGCCCGCAACTCGGCGGTGTCGCCGACACATCCGCGATGCATTCCGGGCGTAGTCTTGCCAGTGGTCTGAATTACAACCTCTTTGGAGTTGCCTCGTGACCGCCGGTCGCCCCCCGCGAGTGCTAGTCGACGCCACCAGCGTCCCCGCAGATCGAGGAGGCGTCGGCAGATACGTCGACGGGCTCCTCGGCGCCCTGGGAAGTCTGGACCCCGAGCGGGTCGATCTGGTCGTCGTGGCCCAGCGTTCGGATGCGGAGCGTTACAGCCGCATGCTCAGCAGTGCCGAGGTGATCGCCGGCCCGGCCGCCGTCGCGCACCGCCCGGCCCGGCTCGCCTGGGAGCAGACCGGGCTGCCGCTGCTGGCTCAGCAGGTCGGCGCTGAGGTGCTGCATTCGCCGTTCTACACGTGCCCGCTGCGCGCCGGCTGCCCGGTGACCGTGACCGTCCACGACGCGACGTTCTTCACCGAGCCGGAGCACTACGACAACACCAAGCGCACCTTCTTCCGCAGCGCGATCAAGACGTCGCTGCGCCGGGCGGCCCGGGTGATCGTGCCGAGCAAGGCCACCCGCGACGAGCTGATCCGCCTGCTCGACGCCGACCCGACCCGCATCGACGTGGCCTACCACGGTGTCGACCACGTCGCGTTCCACATGCCGAGCGACGAGGAGAAGGCCCGCGTCCGGGCCCGCCTCGGCCTCGGCGACTCCGGTTATGTGGCCTTCCTCGGCGCCAAGGAGCCCCGGAAAAACGTCCCCAACCTCATCCGTGGCTGGGCTCGCGCGGTCGCCGACTGGCCGCACCCGCCCGCCCTCGTCCTCGCCGGTGGCCAGGGCCACGACGACGAGATCGACCGGGCGGTCGGCGAGGTTCCGTCTCACCTGCGCTTGCTGCGTCCCGGCTATTTGAGGTACGCGGATCTGCCCGGCTTCCTGGGTGGCGCCCTGGTGGCCTGCTATCCCTCGTTCGGTGAGGGTTTCGGCCTGCCGATCCTCGAGGCGATGGCCTGCGGCACGCCGGTGCTCACCACCCCGCGGCTCTCCCTGCCCGAGGTCGGCGGCGACGCTGTCGCCTATACGACTGAAGATCCCGACCGCATCGCCTCCGACCTGGCCGACCTGCTCCACGACGAGCAGCGCCGGGTGACCCTGGCCAAGGCCGGGTTCGACCGGGCCAAGGAGTTCACGTGGGGCTCCAGCGCGGAAGTGCATGTCACGACGTGGAAACGGGTCGCGACGGTTTGAGCCACTACACTCTGTGCGCATGACTGACGACCAGGGTGCTCTGTACGGCGTCGTGCTCGCCGGCGGCACCGGAACCCGACTGTGGCCGCTCTCCCGGGCCGGCCACCCCAAGTTCCTGCACCCGCTGACCGGCACCGACGCCTCCCTGCTGCAGGCCACCGTCGAGCGGCTCGACCGGCTCGCCTCGCCGGAACGGGTCTTCGTGGTCACCGGTGTGGCGCACGCGGCCGCGGTCTCCCGCCAGCTCACCACGGTCCCCGAGGAAAACGTCCTGGTCGAGCCGTCCCCGCGCGACTCCTGCGCGGCCATCGCCCTGGCCGCCGCGATCATCGGCCGGCGAGATCCCGAGGGGGTCATGGGCTCGTTCGCCTCCGACCACCTGATCGGCGCGAAGGACCAGTTCACCGAGGTCATCCGTACGGCCATCGCGGGCGCCCGCCAGGGCCAGCTGATGACCCTCGGCATCACGCCGACCCGCCCCGAGACGGGCTACGGCTACCTGCAGTGCGGCGGCGCGCTCGGCGACGGTCCGATCATGCGGGTCGAGGAGTTCAAGGAGAAGCCGTCCTACGACGTGGCCGAGACCTACGTGAAGTCCGGCAACTACCTCTGGAACGCGGGCATGTTCGTCTGGCGGGTCGACGTCTTCCTGGCCGAGCTGGCCCGGCAGCAGCCGCAGCTGGCGGCCGGCATCTCCCGCATCGCCCAGGCCTGGGACTCGGCCGACCGCGAGGAGGTGCTCGGCGAGGTCTGGCCGACCCTGCCCCGCATCTCGGTCGACTACGCGGTGATGGAGGGCGCGGCCGCCGTCGGCCGCGTCGCGACCGTCCCCGGCGACTTCGGCTGGAACGACGTCGGCGACTTCCACACCCTGGGCGAGATCCTCGCCGCCGACCCCCACGGCAACGTGGTCGTCGGCCAGGATCCGGACACCAAGCCCGGTGTCCTGCTCCGCGAGACGGAAAACCTGGTCGTCGTCCCCACCCCCGGCCGCCTGGTCGCCGCCCTGGGCGTCCGCGACCTGATCATCGTCGACACCCCCGACGCGGTCCTGGTCTGCCCGCGCGAGCGCGCCCAAGAGGTCAAGTCGCTGGTCGACGCCCTGAAGGACTCCGGCGAGCTGGGCTACATCTAGGTCCGACGGAGCAGGTGCTGCAGGACAATCCGCACCGCCGCGTGGTGCGGGTCGGCGACGACAACCTCCGCTGGAGCCGCACCCACCGCCACCTCTTCGCGGCCGGGGAACCCTGATCCGCAAACCGCGCTACGCGTTGGGCCAGCCTTGTGCTGCGTGCTGGGTCAGCCTTGTGCTGCGTGCTGGGTCAGCCTTGTGCTGCGTGCTCGGCCAGTCTTGCGCTACGTGCTCGGCCAGCCTTTAGGCCAGCCGGGCGAGGGCCGGCGCGATCTGGCGGGCCGTGGAGGGCGCGAGCGGGCTCGGCAGGTCGTCGCCGGTGAACCAGGCCAGAGCGGCCGATTCATCGCTGATCTGCTCGCGGGCGCCGGCCGGAGCGTGGATCAGGAAGCGCACGTCGTAGTGGAACGACGGCTCGGCCGGAAGCCCGTCGGCCGGCCCGCACCGAACCGCGTGGATGTCGACGTCGATCGGGTCAGGATCGAGAACCAGGCCGGCAATGCCCGACTCCTCGGTCGCCTCACGCAACGCGGCCGCGGCGATCGACACGTCCGCCGCCTCGCAGTGGCCACCCAGCTGCATCCACATCCGCAGCCGCCCGTGCAGGCACAGCAACACTCGCCGGTCGACGCCCACGATCAGAGCGCTCGCCGTCACGTGGCCGGCCCGGTGCGCCCGCGTCATCGCCACCGGCCCCGCCTCGAGCAGCTCCAACGTCTGCTTCCGGGCAACATCAGCCTCCGGCGAGGTGGCTTCCCACCCGCTCAACACCGCCACCGCGTCGTCATAGAGCACGGTCAGCATTCTCCACCGCGGGCGCGCCTGCCGGCCGCGCGGGGAGTCCGGCCGGCCGCGCGGGGAGTCCGGCCGGCCGCGCCGGGGAGTCCGGCCGGCAGTCTCGCGTCGGGATACCCCGACCTGGCGACCTTGGGCTCAAGCGGCCGGCGTTACCGGGGACCGCAGACCGAGCCACTGCTCGGCGTCCCAGGCGTGGAACCGCTCTACCTCGGTGAACCCCAGCTTTGCCGCGAGGCGCATCGAGCCGACGTTGGCGCTCTGGGTAGTGAGCACCACCGACTCGCCGGGTAGGGCGACGTCGAACCAGCCGAGTGCCGCCGAGCATGCCTCGGCGGCGTACCCGAACCCCCACGCCCGCGGCAGAAAGAGGTAGCCGAGATCGGCCTTCCCCACGGCAGCCGGGCGGTGCTTGGCTGGTCTCCTGAGCAGGATCTGGCCGATCATCGCCCCGTCGAGGTCGACGACGAAACTCCCGGGCCACCGCTCGGGCACCGCGGGCATCTCACGCTCAAGTTCGTCACGCGGGCGGGGGCCGCCGAGGTAGGTGTGCACCTCTGGCGAGGCGAGCAGCTGGATGAACGCCGCTCGGTCCCGCGCCTCGGGCTCACGGAGCATGAGCCGCTCGGTCCTCATGGGCTCGGGCGGCCAAGCCACGAGTCCCAGATCTGACATGCGCGGAGGCTAACAGCTCGTCATACCGCCACCCAACGAGCTACTGCATTGTCCCGTCTCATCGGAATTGTCCCGTCTCATCGGAGTTGGTTCGGAGAGCTCGGCGGCGGCCTGGCCCAGGCTGTCCGGGGGCATCGTTATGCGGTGCTTCCCGAGGCCATGTCGGGGATGGCGAGAACGCCGAGGAAGCGGAAGTGCGAGAGCTTGCCGAGGAGACCGGGCTACGGGCCACGATCGGCCGGCAACTGTGGGACGGGTGACACAACGGCCGCCCAGCCCTGTACTTCCAGATGGTGGCGGTCACTGGTGTGCCCGTGTCGTCTGGCCCCGAAGCGGCCGGGAACAGCCCGGACAACAGCTTCCCGCAGTCGGGTGATGGCGCGGAGTACCTCGTCGCGATTCTTCGCCGACTTCAACCAGCGCGGCAGCCGAGCAACCAACGTCATGCGGTTCCGGGCTTGGCCGCGCTCACGCAGCCGCGCGGCGACATAGTCCTCCAGCAGCGCCAAATGCGTCTCGTTGAATGCCCATAGCGTGCGTCCGCCGCAACACTGCGTTTGCAGCCATAGCGGAAGCCGGAAAAAGGGATCCACCGGGGCACCCCAATGCGGGGTCTGCCCCTTCGGCGACCACGACGCTGCCGACACGCAGGCCGCGCACAAGAACCGCCGCGGCCCGAACATCGCGCTCGTCCCCTCGGCACGTTGCGCGATGACCATCGCCCGGCCTCCACAGCTTGGGCACACGACTTCGATGTCGTCCGCCGCGAGCGTGTACAGCCAGATGAAAGGATCATGGAACCTGCCCGGCACACGATGCGTGTCCATGGCGGTCAGCGTGGCAGAACGCGCCCACCGTCGGCACCAAGATTTCGCGCCGCGGTCACAAGGTGACCGGGCGGAATTGCGAGGTAACCCGGCCGGCGTTACGTGCCGGAGAGGTCGAGGCGGATGCCGTCGTCGTGGGGGAGTGGGACCGACGGGATGCCCTCGGCGGCGAGCGCCACCCGCAGGCGCTGGACGTCGGCCCCGAGCCTCATGAAGGCGGCCGGGGAGTTGCCGGGGCAGGCGACGTGCAGGGCGGCCGTGGCGCCGTTGCCCGGCAGCACCTCGGCCGGGGTCACCTCGGTGCCGTGAGCCAGCAGGTCGGCCACCGTCGACACGGCGCGGGACACCGCGTCCGGGTCGACCGGGGTGCCCGGCAGGGCCAGCTGAGAACCGTCCGGCAGGAGGGCCGCGGCGCGCATGCCGGCCGCGCGGGCCTCGGCCGTACCCAGGCTGAACATGTCGCTCTCGGCGTCGCGGAGCAGCGCCACCGCGCCGGCCCCGTCCGACGAGGACGAGGAGCCCACGCCGCGGACGACCGCCACCGGCACCTGGTCGCACTTGCCCTTGACCAGCTCGCCGGCCGCGGCCAGCTCGTCAATCAGGGCCATCTGGGTGATCTGCAGCTCGTTACCGTACGGGTCGGTCTCGCCCCGGTGGTCGCGAAACGGCTCGATGCCGGCCGCGCCCAGCGCCACGTCGGTCAGCCCGTTGCGCCAGGTGCGGCCCATCGTGTCGGAGATGACGACGGCCACGTCGACGCCGCGGGCCTTGAAGTCGGCCCGCAGCTTGCGGGCCGACGCGTCCGGGTCGACCGGCAACAGCACCAGGTGGGTCTTGTCCACGTTGGAGGCGTCGATCCCGGCCGCCGCCATCACGAAGCCGTGGTGGGTCTGCACGATCGTCGTGGGGCCGCGCTGGGCGACCACCCGGGCCGTCTCCGAGACGAGCGCCGCGGCCTTGGCCGCTTCGCGCTCCGGACCGTCGGCCGGAACCTCGACCAGGCGACCCTCGGCCTTCGACACGATCTTGCTGGTGACCACCAGCACGTCACCGTCGGCCAGCCACGGCGCCGCGTCGGCGATCAGCTCGGCCAGGTCGTCGCCGGCCGTGATGTCGCCGATGCCGCGCACCGGCCGGATCTCGAGCCCGTCAGTCACCGCTCCGCCCCCTCAACGAGTCGCCCCCAAGCTAGCCCGCCGCCCCGCTCCCGGTCACGCGGCCCCGCCCACTGCTACCCCGGTCACGTGCCTCCGCCGGGTCTGTGGATATCCGAGCCAATTCGTCAGACCCAGCTGGTTTACTCGCCCCACCCAGTTCAGGGGCGGGGAGCGCCAGCGGGCAAGCGGGGAAGGCCAGCGGCGGGGGCCAGCGGGCAAGCGGGGAAGGCCAGCGGCGAGGGCCAGCGGGCCAGCGGGGAAGGCCAGCGGCGAGGGCCAGCGGGCCAGCGGGCCAGCGGAGCAGCGAGGGCCAGCTGGCAAGCGGCGAGGGCCAGCCGGCAAGCG
>DASWRZ010000423.1:0-17035 GCA_036402935.1 Actinoplanes sp. | reverse complement strand
AGAGATAACCGCCGGACTGGTCTTTTCGACCTTCGTCACCGGCGGCGTTCTCGGCGTCCTGGGCGCCTCCGTGCTCGAGTCGTACCTGTTGCACCCGTCGCCGTGGTTGTTCTTCGGCGTCGCGTTGATCGAGGAGGCGGTCAAGCTCGGGGCGCTGATGATGCTGACCCGCCACCTGCGAACCAGGACGCTTCGGGACGGCATGATCCTCGGCGCCGCCGTCGGCTTCGGGTTCGCCGCCTTCGAATCCGCGGGCTACGCCTTCGTCGCGCTCTTCTCGGTCGACGGGTTGTCGCTGGTGCAACTGGTGCAGACCGAGGTGTTGCGCGGTGTGCTGGCGCCGGTGGGCCACGGCCTGTGGACCGCGATCCTGGGCGGCGTGTTGTTCGCCGCGTCGGGGCAGAAACACTTCAGGATCACCGCGAAGGTGGTTCTCACCTATCTGGGCGTGTCGATCCTGCACGGCCTGTGGGACTCGATGCACAGCATCGCCCTTTATCTGACCCTGGTACTGACCGAGGGCGAGCAGTACGCGGCGACGCCGCAGGGGTGGCTCGTCGAGCCGAGTGCCGAACAGGTCAACATTTTCACCGCCATGCAGTGGGGCGGCCTCGCGCTCGTCTCGATCGTCGGCATCGGCTGGCTGCTTGTCCTGTGGAGCAGGACACCGCGACCGGTTCGCACCACCTGGGCGACAGCCCGATCGCCGGGCGTACCCACTCTGGGCCCGTGAGAGGGGGCAGGCCGGCCCGCTTCTCATCGGCAGTACTGCCAATGGACACCGGGCCTGCGCGCTGCTGCGATCGGACTCGGGCCACGCAACGGCACTTTCGACGACAACAATGTGGAGGACGACGCCATGGCACGGGCAGTCGGAATTGACCTCGGCACCACCAACTCGGTGATCGCCGCGGTGGAGGGCGGTCACCCCACGGTGATCCCGAACGCGGAGGGATCGCGGACCACGCCGTCAGTGGTGGCCTTCACCGAGCAGGGTGAGCGGCTGGTCGGTCAGCTCGCCCGCCGCCAAGCCATCCTCAACCCGAAAGGCACCATCTATTCGGCGAAACGCTTCATCGGACGGCGCTTCGACGAGGTGTCCAGTGAGCTGAACGCGGTGACGTTCGACGTCGTGCCGGGACCGGACAACGCTGTGCGATTCAAGGTGCGCGACCGGCTGTACGCCCCCGAGGAGGTCTCCGCGCTGGTGCTGCGCAAGCTGGTCGAGGACGCCTCGAAGTTTCTGGGCGAGCGCGTCACCGAGGCGGTCATCACCGTGCCGGCGTACTTCAACGACGCGCAGAGGCAGGCGACCAAGGACGCCGGGCGCATCGCCGGCCTCGAGGTGCTGCGGATCATCAACGAGCCAACCGCGGCGGCGCTCGCCTACGGCCTGGACAAGCGGGAGCACGAGACCGTACTCGTCTTCGACCTCGGTGGCGGCACGTTCGACGTCAGCCTGCTCGACGTCGGCGACGGCGTGGTCGAGGTGCGTTCCACCGCGGGCGACACCCACCTCGGCGGCGACGACTTCGACCGGCGCATCGTGGACCACCTGGCCGACGAGTTCCAGCGCAGCGAAGGTATCGATCTACGCCGTGATCCGCAGGCCCTCCAGCGGCTGTTCGAGGCCGCCGAGCGCGCCAAGGTCGAGCTGTCCTCGGTCACCCAGACCACGATCAGCCTGCCGTTCATCACCGCGGACGCCAACGGTCCCAAGCACCTCAACATGACTCTCACCCGGGCCACCTTCGAGCAGCTCACGGCGGATCTCGTCGACCGCTGCCTCGGCCCGGTCGAACGGGCCATGGCCGACGCGAAGGTCACCGCGAACGACATCGACGAGGTCATCCTCGTCGGCGGGTCGACTCGCATCCCGGCCGTGCAGCAACTGGTCCGGCGGCTTACCGGGGGCAAGGACCCGAACATGACGGTCAACCCCGACGAGGTCGTCGCGCTCGGGGCCGCGCTGCAGGCCGCGATCATCAAGGGTGAGGTCAAGGACGTCCTGCTGCTCGACGTCACTCCGCTGTCGCTCGGCATCGAGACCATGGGCGGCGTGATGACCAAGATCATCGAGCGGAACACCACCATCCCGGCACGCCGCACCGAGACCTTCAGCACCGCGGCCGACAACCAGCCCGCCGTCGATATCGTGGTGCTGCAGGGGGAGCGGGAACGCGCTGCGGACAACCGGGTGCTCGGGCGGTTCCGGCTCGAGAACATCCGGCCGGCTCCGCGCGGCGAGCCGCAGATCGAGGTGACCTTCGATATCGACGCGAACGGCATCCTCAACGTCTCGGCGAGGGACAAGGACACCGGCGCCGAGCAGCGCATCACCATCAGCGAAAGCTCGAACCTGGACACCTCCGAGATCGAGCGGATGGTCCAGGACGCCGAGCGTCACCGCGATGAGGACGCCCGCCTCCGCGAGATGATCGACGCCCGCAACGCGCTGGACTCGGCCGCCTATCAGGTCGAGCGACGGCTGGCGGAGCTCGGCGATGCGGTGCCGGTCCACGAGAAGGGCCGCGCCGAGATGCTGATCGGCGACGCGCGACAGGCGATCAAGGACGAGGCGCCGCTGGAACGGCTGCGGACGCTGACCGCCGAGCTTCAGCAGGTCTACCAGAGCCTCGGCGTGGGCGCTGGCAGCGACGGCGCCGGCAGCGACGGCGCCGGCTCGACTTCGTCGCCGAGCGGTCAGGCCGGTTCCGGCAGCGAGAGCAGCCAGGACGACGACGTGATCGACGCCGAATTCACCGCCGGGTGACGTGGCGATGAGCGAACAGGATCAGCACCGGACGGCGGCCGATGAAAGGTCGCGGCCCGCGGCGAACCCGCCATCGGGCGAGTCGGGCCCGGACGGGGGCGCCCAGAGCAACGCCCGCCCGGTCGACAACGGCGCGGCGCCCGGTGGCGCCGACGAGACCGAGGAACTGCGTGCCGAACTCGCCCGGATGGAGGACCGCTGGCGGCGGGCGCTGGCGGACTTCGACAACCTGCGTAAGCGAGCGGCCCGGGAGTCCGCTCAGCAGCGGGACGACGAGCGGGCCGCGGTGGCCGCGCGGTGGCTGCCGGTACTCGACAATCTGGAGTTGGCCCTGCAGCATGCCTCGGCCGACCCGGCGTCGATCGTCTCGGGAGTCCAGGCCGTCCACGAACAGGCCCTCAACGTCCTCGCCGACCTGGGATTCCCCCGCCGATCGGACGTCAACGAACCCTTCGACCCGAGCCGGCACGAGGCGGTGGCGACGATGCCGGACGCGGAGGCGGAACCGGGCACCGTACTGCACGTCGTCCGGCCCGGATACGGCACTGACGAACGACCGCTCCGGCCGGCCGCGGTGATCGTGGCGAAGGGCACCTGATGGCACCGTCCCGCGACTTCTACGAGACGCTCGGCGTGCCGAGGGACGTCGGTCCGGAGGAGCTCCAGCGGGCCTACCGCAAACTCGCCCGGACCTATCACCCGGACATCAACAAGGACCCGGGCGCGGAGGAGCGGTTCAAGGACATCTCCGAGGCGTACGACGTGCTCTCGGATCCCGATCAGCGACGGCGTTACGACGCCTTCGGACCGGACTTCCGGCAGGTGCCGCCGGACACCGATCCGCAGACCTGGGCCCGTGCCAGAGCTGCCACGGGCTCGAGCGGTGGCCGCCGCGGCCGTGGAGGGGCGCGCCGCGGCGGCACCACCGCAGAGGATGTCTGGTTCCAGTCCGGCAGCGCCCAGGACATCGATCTCGAGAGCCTGTTCGGCGGCATGTTCGGCGGCCGTCGAGGGGGCGGCTGGGGGCCGGTGGCGGGTGCCGACCAGGAGGCCGAACTCGAGCTGTCGGTGGAGGAGGCCTATTCCGGCGTACGCCGCAGCGTGACACTGTCCGGCCCGGGCGGCACCCGGACGTTGGAGGTGACCGTCCCGGCGGGGGTGACCGACGGGCAACGGATCCGGCTGGCCGGTCAGGGCGGTCAGGGCAGCGACGGCGCGGCGCCGGGCGACCTGTATCTGCGGGTCCGGCTGGCACCGCACCCGCGCTACCGGGTGGACGGCCGGGACATCAGCGTGGACCTGCCGCTGACACCCTGGGAGGCCGCGCTCGGTACCTCGGTCGTGATCGACACGCCCGGTGGCGAGGCGAAGGTCAAGGTGCCGGCCGGTACCTCCACCGGCCGGCGGCTCCGGCTGCGCGGCCGTGGGCTGCCCAACCCGCGCGGGCGCAACGGTGATCTGTACGCCGTGGCCCAGATCATGGTGCCGCCCCGGCTCAGCGACGAGGAGCGGCGACTCTTCGAGAAGCTCGCCGCGACATCCACTTTCAACCCTAGGCGGCAGTCGTGACCTATCCGCTCGTTCGAAGGCCGGGCCCGTCCACCGTACGAATGGATCTGGCCACGTTCAGCCGAATCACCGGGACCCACCCCGAGATGGCTCACCGGCTCGTCGCTCTGGGACTCCTCGAACCGGTCCGCGACTCGGCCGGGCAGCTGTGGTTCGGCCGCGACCAGGTGCTCGCCGTGGCTCGTATCCGGCGCCTGCGCGCGGGCCTGGGCCTCAACTACTCCTCGCTCGGGCTCATCGCCGACCTGCTCGACCGGGTTGCCGAACTCGAGCATCAGCTGCGCATGACGTCCTCTCGACGCACCGGAGGAACACCGTGGATCTGAACCGCCTGACCCAGAAATCGCAGGAGGCCCTGCACGACGCACAGACCACGGCGCTGCGGTACGGCCACACCGAGGTCGACGGCGAGCATCTGCTGCTGGCCCTGCTCGACCAGTCCGAGGGCTTGGTGCCCCGGCTGCTCGACGCGGCCGGCGCCGACCCGGAAACGGTGCGGGCCAAGGTGGAGGCGGAGCTGAATCGCCGGCCCCGCACCACCGGCCCGGGCGCCGCACCCGGCCAGGTCTACGTGACCCAGCGACTGTCCCGGCTTCTCGACTCCGCGGAACGCGAGGCCAAACGGCTCAAGGACGAGTACGTCTCGGTCGAGCATCTCGTGATCGCCCTGCTCGACGAGGGCTCGGCGACCGCCGCCGGCCGCGTGCTGGGCGAGGTGGGGCTCACCCGGGACAGCTTCCTGCAGGCTTTGACGAGCATTCGCGGCAACCAGCGAGTGACCTCCGCGATGCCGGAGGTCACCTACGAGGCGCTGGCCAAGTACGGCCGGGACCTGGTCGCGGACGCGGCTACCGGCAAGCTGGACCCGGTCATCGGCCGGGACGGGGAGATCCGCCGCGTCATCCAGATCCTGTCCCGCAAGACGAAGAACAACCCGGTGCTGATCGGTGATCCTGGCGTGGGCAAGACGGCCATCGTCGAGGGACTCGCCCAGCGGATCACCAACGGCGACGTCCCGGAGGGCCTGCGCGACAAGCAGGTCTTCGCCCTCGACATGGGCTCTCTGGTGGCCGGCGCGAAGTACCGCGGCGAGTTCGAGGAACGTCTCAAGGCCGTGCTGTCCGAGGTCAAGGCGGGGGAGGGGCGGATCCTGCTGTTCATCGACGAGCTGCACACCGTCGTCGGGGCCGGCGCCGCCGAGGGTGCGATGGACGCCGCCAACATGCTCAAGCCGATGCTCGCCCGCGGTGAGCTGCACATGATCGGCGCGACGACGCTGGACGAGTACCGCAAGCACATCGAGAAGGACGCGGCGCTGGAGCGCCGCTTCCAGCCGGTGCTGGTCGACGAGCCGTCCGAGGAGGACGCCATCTCGATCCTGCGCGGGCTGCGGGAACGGCTGGAGGTCTTCCACGGCGTGAAGATCCAGGACGCGGCGCTGGTCGCCGCCGTGGTGCTGAGCCACCGGTACATCACCGACCGGTTTCTGCCCGACAAGGCCATCGACCTGGTCGACGAGGCGTGCGCGATGCTGCGGACGGAAATCGACTCGATGCCGGCCGAGCTGGACGAACTCACCCGGAAACTGACCCGTCTCGAGATCGAGGAGGCGGCGTTGTCGAAGGAGGACGACCCGGCCAGCGTGGCCCGCCTCGACCAGCTCCGCAAGGAACTCGCGGACCGGCGGGCCGAGGTGGACGCGCTGCGCGCCCAGTGGGACGCCGAACGGCAGGCGCTGAAACGGGTCCAGGACCTGCGCCGTGAGCTGGAGCAGGTCCGGCTCGAGGCACAACAGGCGGAGCGCGACTACGACCTCAATCGCGCCGCCGAGCTGCGCCACGGCCGGTTGCCCGAGCTGGAGCGCCGGTTGCAGGCCGAGGAGCAGCGGCTCGCCTCGAAGCAGGGCGGCAAGCGGTTGCTGCGCGAGGTCGTCACCGAGGCGGAGATCGCGTCCATAGTGTCGCGCTGGACGGGCATCCCGGTCAGCCGCCTGACCGAGGGCGAACGTGAGAAGCTGCTGCGGCTGGACCAGATCCTGCACGAGCGGGTGATCGGCCAGGACGAAGCTGTTCAACTGGTCACCGACGCGATCATCCGGGCCCGCTCGGGCATCAAGAGCCCGCGCCGGCCGATCGGATCGTTCATCTTCCTCGGCCCCACCGGGGTGGGAAAGACCGAACTGGCACGGTCGCTGGCGTCCGCTCTGTTCGACACCGACGAGAACATGGTCCGCATCGACATGAGCGAGTACCAGGAGCGGCACACGGTCAGCCGGCTGGTCGGAGCGCCACCCGGATACGTCGGGTACGAGGAGGGCGGCCAGCTGACCGAGGCGGTCCGGCGCAAGCCGTACTCGGTGGTGCTCTTCGACGAGATCGAGAAGGCACACGCGGACGTGTTCAACACGCTGCTGCAGGTGCTCGACGACGGTCGGCTCACCGACGCGCAGGGCCGCACCGTCGACTTCCGCAACACCGTGATCATCATGACGTCGAACATCGGCTCCGCCTATCTGCTCGAGGGCGTCACCGACTCCGGCGAGATCAAGCCGGAGGGCCGCGAGCTCGTGATGGGGGAGTTGCGGCGGCACTTCCGCCCCGAGTTCCTCAACCGGGTCGACGACATCGTGCTGTTCATGCCGCTGACCCAGCCGGAGATCGAGCGCATCGTCGACCTCATGTTCGACGAGTTGCGCGAGCGGCTGTCCGAGCGGCAAATGACCCTGGAGGTGAGCGAAGAGGCGCGGCGGTACATCGCGCGGCAGGGCTTCGACCCGGTGTACGGGGCCCGCCCGCTGCGCCGCTTCATCGCCCGTGAGGTGGAGACGCGCATCGCCCGGGCGCTGCTGTCGGGCGATGCCGGCGACGGCGCCGTCATCCGGGTGAACGTCGTCGACGAAGAGCTGGTCGTCACGTACGAGAACCCGCCGGGGGACTGACGTGCGGAGCCGTGTCGTCGAGTGCCCGAACTGCCACCGCAAGAACCGTGTCCCGGCCGTCGCCGACGGGACGCCGCACTGCGGCAACTGTCACCAGCCGTTGCCGTGGGTGGTCGACGCCGGCGACGACGACTTCGGTGATGTGGCCGAGCGGGCGCAGGTGATGGTCCTGGTGGACATGTGGGCGACGTGGTGCGGCCCGTGCCGGCAGGTGAGCCCGGCGCTGGAGCAGGTGGCGCGGGAACTGGCCGGGAAGGTCAAGCTGGTCAAGGTCGACGTGGACCGGGCGCCGAAGCTGTCCGAGCGGTTCTCGGTGCAGGCCGTCCCCACGCTGCTGCTGATGCGTGACGGTCAGGTCAAGGACCGGCAGAGCGGGGCGGCGCCGGCGCGGGTGCTCCGTCAGTGGGTGGACAAAGCGCTCCGGAGCGAGCAATGAGCGATGGGCGGCTCGCCGAGACTTGGAGGAATCATCATGTTGGAGACCCTCACCAGATACTGGTGGGCCACGGCCCTGCGCGGCGTTCTGGCGATCCTGTTCGGCGTGACGGCGCTGGTCTGGCCCGGCATCACCGTGTTCGCGCTCGTCCTGATTTTCGGCGCGTACTCCCTGGTGGACGGCGCCTTCACGCTGGCCACGGCGCTGGGCCGGCGGGACCGTGGCGGGACCGAAACCGGCAGTATGATCTGGCTGGTCGTACAGGGTATCGCGGGCGTCATGATCGGTGTGCTGGCCTTCGTCTGGCCGGGCATCACCGCGGTGGCCCTGCTGTGGCTGATCGGGATCTGGGCCATCGTCATCGGGGTGCTGGAGGTCGTGGCCGCGATACGCCTGCGCCGGCAACTGCGCCGGGAGTGGCTCCTCGGGCTCAGCGGTGCGGTGACCGCGTTGTTCGGCATCCTCCTGATCGCCTGGCCGGCGGCGGGAGTGCTGACGCTCGTCACACTGATCGGCATAGCGGCCGTGGTCTTCGGCGTCGGCCTGGTCGCGTTCGCCCTACGTCTGCGCCGCCGGCAGCGTCCGGTAACGGGCAGCCACAGCCTGGCCGCGAGAGCCTGATTGCGCCGCTCCCGCCGGGCGGTTTCGCAGTGTGCCGTTCGCACCTGGACAGTTCTGCCCATCGACGCCGGATGCGGATGCACCTGCGATAGACCGTGAGAGAAGGAGAGCAGATGTCACGACGCCTGCGGCTCCGGCACCTGCCGGGGCGCCTCACCACCGGGGTGTTCATCGTCAACTCGGGCCTGTCGAAGCGGCACGTGGACGACCAGACCGCGGCCGCTCTGCACGGCATGGCGGCCGCGGCCTACCCGTTCCTTCGCTCGATGGCCCCGCGACGATTCGTCCGCCTGGTCTGCGCCGGAGAGCTGGCGCTGGGGACCGCACTGCTCCTTCCGGTCGTACCCGCCGCAGTGGCCGGCGCCGCGCTGACGGCCTTCTCGGGCGGTCTACTCAGTCTGTATCTCCGCATTCCCGAGATGCGGGAGGAGGGCAGCCTGCGCCCGTCCCAGCAGGGCCTGACCATCGCCAAGGACGTCTGGATGTTCGGCATCGGTCTCACCCTGCTCATCGACGGGCTCGGCGACGACGGGCTCGGCGACGACGAGTGATGACCGCGGCGCACCGGTTCCGGCCGGGTCCGCTCCGGCCGGAGTCAGGGCGCCGGTCCGGCCGGTGAGGCTAAGCCCGCCGCCGGCCGCCGATGGTGGCGTTTCGGGTGCCCAGCTCGGCCACCTCGGCGGCCGGGGCCGCGGCGGCCGCCAGGTAGGCGTCGGCATCCTTTTCCGGCATGGGGCGGGCGAAGAGGTAGCCCTGGCCGTAGCCGCACTGCGCGTCGATCAGCAGCTTCCGGTCCGGTTCGGTCTCGATGCCCTCGGCCACGACGTCGATCTCCAGCGTGTGTGCCAGCTGGATGATGCCGCGGACCAGGCCGAGCTGGCGCGGGGACGTGGCGATGCTGTCGACGAACGACTTGTCCAGTTTGAGGGTGTCGACCGAGACGCGGTGCAGATAGCTCAGCGATGAGTAGCCGGTGCCGAAGTCGTCGATGGAGATCCGGATGCCGGTCTCGCGCAGGCGGGCGATGTC
This sequence comes from Actinoplanes sp., assembly GCA_036402935.1. Lineage (GTDB taxonomy): Bacteria > Actinomycetota > Actinomycetes > Mycobacteriales > Micromonosporaceae > Actinoplanes. The sequence goes on along the minus strand of DASWRZ010000423.1, from coordinate 7,669 downwards.
CGCGGTGATCTGCTCGTCGTCGCCCAGCAGCAGGCTTTCGGTGATCTCCAGGGTGAGCAGGTGCCGGGGCAGGCCGGCGTCGGCCAGTTCGCGGAGGACCTGGTCGACGAAGTCGTGGGCGCGGAACTGCCGGACCGAGACGTTCACGCTGATGTAGGGCGCGTGCGCCGGATCGCGTTGCCACCAGCGGGTGGCGGCACGGACGGAGGTGCGCAGCACCCAGGCGCCGAGCGGCACGATCAGCCCGGACTCCTCGGCGATGTCGATGAACTGCAGCGGTGGCACCATGCCCCGCGTCGGGTGCGGCCATCGGACCAGGGCTTCGAGGCCCCGGGGCCGGCCGGTGCCCAGTTCGACGATCGGCTGGTAGTAGACCTGCAGCGCGTCGTCGGCCAACGCCTGGTCGAGGTCGGTGCGCAGCTGGCGGCGTTTGAGAACCTTGTCGTGCATCGACGCCTCGAACCGCTGCCGGCGTCCCTTGCCCGCCGCCTTGGCCTCGCCCAGCGCCACGTCGGCCTGGCTGAGCAGCTGCTGGAAGTCGGCCGCGGTCTCGGTGGTGGCCACACCCATGCTGGCCCGGGCCGACAGGACGCTGCCGGTGAGCCGGAAGGGCTCACCGAACGCGGCCTCGGCCCGGTCGAGCACATCGTCGAGGCGTGATTCGGCGACGACCACGCCGAACTCGTCGTCGGCCAGCCGGTAGACGCTGCCGGTCGGCTCGACCGCCTGGACCAGCCGCCGGCTGACCTGGACCAGCAGGAGGTCGCCGATGCCGTGGCCGACCGCCTCGTTGACCACCTTGAAGTCGTCGATGTCGAGCACGATCACCCCGACCCGGGTGCCGGACTCGACCGTGCGGGCGACCGCGTCCTGGAAGGCCAGCCGGTTGCCCAGCCCCGTGAGCGAGTCCTGGTAGGCGCGGCGAAGGCGTTCCTCCTCCACGCCGCGCCGGTTGACCTCATGGTTGAGCTCGATGGCCCGGATCACGCTGGCCGCCTGCCCGGCCAGCACCGGCGCCGCGTCCTGCAGGCTGATCAGCACCGGCTCGGCCGCGCCGACGTAGAGGTCGCCGAGCCGCTGCCCGGCCACCGTCAGCGGGCAGTGCAACGCCAGTTCGAAGTCGCCCAGCGCGTCGGCCACCTCGGCCGGGAGCTCGTGCCGGTAACGCATGGCGAGGGCGTCCTCGACGTTGCCGGAACCCACGAAACCCAGGGTGAGCAGCACCCGGTAGGAGGAGCCGGCCGGTACGAGACGCCCGATGGCCGCCCGCACCACGTCGTCGACGGCGGCCGCGGTGGCCGCCGACAGCAGTTCCTCGCAGGCCAGTCGCAGCTCGCGTTCGCGGGAGGCGCTGCGCCGCAGCGTGCCGGCCAGGAACGTCACCCGGGCGGCGGTGAGCAGCACGAGCAAAGTTGACGCGACCGCGATGATCATGCCGTGCACGACCGGGCCGCGCAGTGACTCGACGAACAGGACGGCCGGGGCGACCAGGGACGCGGTGCCGAGCACGGCCGCACCGACCAGGGTGCGCCGGGTGCCACGGGGGCCGGTCTGCACGACCTTGGGCTCGGTCAGGCCCACCATCGACGGGTGCAGCGCGGACGCACCGCCGAACACGTAGAACAGCAGCCAGCCCACGTCGATCGGGCCGCCGACCGCCCAGTCGCCGTTGAGCTGGCTCAGGCCGTACAACGCGTCCGCGGCCAGCAGCACGAAGCCGGACAGCAGCAGGAAGACCACGCTGATGTTGCGCCGCCCGCCCACCGCGATCCGGGCCAGGATGCCGAGCATCAGCACGTCGAACAGAGGGTAGGCGCTGGAGATGGCCTTCTGCAGGCCGGTCAGCGCGCTGTTGGTCAGATAGGGCGAGATCAGGAAGGTGTACGAGAGGAAGCCGGCTCCGACGGTCAGGATGAGCGCGTCGATGGTGCTGGTCCGGTCCCGCGTCGCCGCACCCGAGCGGGTCAGCATGAGCAGCCCGGCCAGCAGCATCGGGAAGCACGCGCCGACGAAGACGGCGTCGGCCAGCGACGGGAACGCCGTCTCGTGCCGGATGACGCTGAGCACGATCGCGGTGAAGCTGGCGGTGCCGAAGGCCAGGATCCCGCCACCGTAGAGCAGCCATGGCAGGGCGCGGCGCGGCCGATGGCGGCGCACCCCGGCCACCACGGCCGCGGTGGCGCTCAGCGCGATGGCCGGCGCCGCGACGATGGCCGTCTGCGGGACCGTGAGGTACACGACCATCAGCAGGCCGGCCCAGACCCAGTAGCCCCACAGGACTCGACTCGCCATGTGCATCCTCCATCGCTCCGATCGGCCGGAGTCGCGGGCGGCTGAGCATCTTGCCATGAGGAGCCGGGCTGAGCTTCTTGCCATCAGGAGCCGGGCTGAGCTCCTTGCCGTCAGGAGCCGGGCTGAGCGTCTTGCCATGAGCAGCCGAGCTGTGATCTCGTGGGCAGAGTGTGCCGCTTCGTCACCCTCGCCCAGCGCCCTGATCTTCGTGCCGCGCTGACCACCTTCCCGGACGACGGGGTGGCGCCGTTCCTCTATCGGGACGCCACCTCGGTCGCGCTGTTCACCGGGCTGGTCGACCGCCACCCGGAGTTCACCGTGTTCGGGCTCGACGAGTCGTCCGGCGAGCCGCGGGCGATGATGTGCACGATGCCGTTCACCGGGCCGGCGGACGGTTCGCTCCCGCCCGGCGGCTACGACGCGGTGCTGCTCAGCGCGGCCGAGGACACCCTCGCCGGACGGCGCGGCCGGCAGGTGTCGGCGCTGTTCGCCACCGTGGTCCCGGCCGAGCGCGGCCGGGGCCTCTCGGGCGAACTGGTGCGCGCCACCATGCGTACGGTCGCCGGACTTGGTTTTCCCGCCCTGGTGGCGCCGGTGCGCCCGACCGAGAAGCACCTCGAGCCCGGTACTCCGATGAGCGGGTACGCCGCCCGGACCCGGGCCGACGGGCTGCCGGCCGATCCGTGGCTGCGGGTGCACGCGCGGCTGGGCGGGACGATCGCCGGCATCGCCGCCCGCTCGATGACCATCAGCGGCACCCTCGAGGAGTGGCGCGAGTGGACCGGCCTGCCCTTCGACGCGAGCGGTCCGGTCTCCGTGCCGGGCGGGCTGGTGCCGGTGCAGTGCGACGCCGAGCACGGCACCGCCGTCTACACCGAGCCGAACGTGTGGGTCCGACATGATCTGTGAGTCGTACGACGAATCTGCCCGGCCCGGTTGAGTGTCCGCCGTCGGCACCGCACGATGGAGGCTGTGGCCGAGATCGATGTTCCGACGCGATTCGAAGGCATCGAGCGGCTCCGGCGGGCCGGCCTGTGGGATCAGGTGATCGACGAGATCGACGGCCGCCGCATCCGGATCGGCTCCCGTTGGCTGATCGACTTCGCGTCCTGCAACTATCTCGGCTTCGACCTGGAGCCCGAGATCGCGGACGCCATCGACGCCGCGGTACGTCGCTGGGGCAGCCATCCGAGCTGGTCGCGGATGCTCGGCAGCCCCCGCCCGTACCCGGAGATCGAGGAACGGCTGACCGAGCTGCTCGGCGCGCCGGACGTGCTGGCACTGCCCACGATCAGCCAGATCCACCTCGGCGTCATCCCGGTGCTGGCCGGGCCCGGCGCCACCATCTTCGTCGACGCCCGCGCCCACCGGACGATCTACGACGGCTGCGTGCACGCCCGCGCGCTGGGCGCCACGCTGCACCGATTCCGGGCCAACGACCCGGAACACCTGGCCGAGCTGCTCCGCGCGGCGCCGGCCACCGGCACCCGGCTGGTCTGCATGGACGGCGTCAACAGCATGACCGGCAACGCGCCCGACCTGCCGGCCTTCGCCCGCGTCAGCCGCCGGTACGACGCGCTGCTCTACATCGACGACGCGCACGGCTTCGGCGTCATCGGCGAACATCACCCGGACCAGACCTCGCCCTACGGCGCCCGCGGCAACGCGCTCGTACGGCATTGCGGCGAGAGCTACGACGGCATCGTGCTCGTCGGTGGACTGTCCAAGGCGTACTCCTCGATGCTCGCCTTCGTCGCCTGCACGCCCGAGCTCAAACAGCGGCTGAAGGTGTCGGCCGCGACCTATCTGTTCTCCGGACCGGTGCCCACCGCGTCGCTGGCCTCGGTGCTGGCCGGCCTCGACGTCAACGCCGCGCGCGGGGACGCCGTCCGGGCCGACCTGTTCGGCAAGACCGCGCGCATCCTCGATCATCTGACGGCGCTGGGCGTCCAGACGCCGAACACGTCGGGCTTCCCGCTGATCGAGATCCCGCTGACCGACGCCGACGACCTGCACCTGGTCGCGCGACAGCTGCTCGACCGCGGGGTCTACACCACGCTCGCGCCGTACCCGGGCGTGCCGCGCGACCAGGTCGGCTTCCGCCTGCAGGTCACCGCGGCCAACACCGACGAGCAGATCGACACCGTACTGGCCGCGCTCACCGAGCTGACCGCGGCCGGCCGGCTCCGCGCGCGGGTCACGATCTGAGATCAAGCACCCAGTGGTTGCAGCGCAGCGGACGACCCTCGTAGTCAAGATCGGTTTCTTCCCGTACGGTCCAGCCGAGCCGCCGGCAGATCGCGTTGCCGGCCGCGTTGGTGACCGCCGTGAAGCCGTGCAGCTCGGCCAGACCCAGATCGTCTCGGGCCCGCTCGCCCAGCAGCCGTAACGCCTCCCGGCCGACGCCCTGCCCGGCCCGCCCGGGCAGCAGCATGACGCCGGCCTCGTGGATGACCCCACCGGCCCACGGGGTGCGGAAGACCGCCGCGATGCCGACCTTCTCCCGCGCGACCCCGATCGTGTAGAAGAGCTCGCCGCCGGCCATCCGGGTCAGCCGGTCGTCGTGGATCCGCCCCGCCTCGGCCGCGCCGATCGGGCCGCCCAGATCCCGCTTCACCGCCGGGTCCGACTCCAGCGCGAGGGTCAACTCCCGGTCGCCCTCGCCGTACCGGCGAAGCGTCACCACGCTCATGCACCGACGCTAGCCCCACGCCGACGCCGGCCCCACACCGACGCCGGCCCCACTCGGCACCAGAACCCGGAGGCGCGGCAAGTCCCCTGCCTGAGGTGAGGCGGTCTCACTCGCCGCGCGGGCAGGCTCGTGATGTTCCGGTCGCGCCGCGAGAGGCGACCGCGTGCCCGTTGGGAGGACGACCGCATGGCCACCGCATCGACACAGCCGGCTCTGAAGGCGCCGGCCCGTCTGAAGGCGCCGGCCCGTCTGAAGGCGCCGGCCGGTCTGAAGGCGCCGGCGGGGGTCGCTGTCGTGGTCGCCGTCGCGCTCGCCGCCGGCGCCTGCGGCACCGCTTCCTCGCCGCCGGTCGGCAGCGTCGACAAGACCGGCGTCGACGCCACCGCCGGCAACCTGCGCCTCCTCGCCGTGCATGTGCCGGCGCCGGCCGGCGACCGCTATCCGAAGGGCTCCGACCTGCGCGTCATACTCACCATCGTCAACGTCGGCCCGGTGCCGGACGCGCTGGTGGCGGTGTCTACCCCGGACGCCCGGCGGTCCGAGATCCGCTGGGACCGCAACTGCGACGGCAAGCCGGACGTGGTCGACCGGCTGCCGATCGCCGCGGCCGACGACCAGGTGGGGGGCCAGGGCGGCGTGCGTCCCTTCGACCCGTACGACGTGCTGCTCGTCGGTGCCCGCCGGGCCGTTCCGGCGGGCACCGACGTCCCGCTCACCCTGAGGTTCGCGACGGCCGGGACGGTCAGCACCAGCGCCTATGTGCTGCCGAAGACCGCTCACATCAGCGAGCCGGTGCGGGCTTGCACGAGGTCGGCTTCGGCGCGTCGATAGTCAGCATGCCCTTTCCGGGCCAGGGGCCGTCCTCACCGGCGTAGCTCCGAGCCGGGCTGAACCGGATTGAACAGATCCTCCGGCCGGCCGTCCTCAGGAGCCTGATAGACGTATCGGATGAAGTCGGAGCCGGGATCGTTGTCGTCGCCACCCGGCCACTGACCGCCGGCGTCCACGCCGACGACGTGCCGGGTGCTGACGTCGGCATCCTCGACGATCGCCCAGACGGCGATCGGGTAGGACATCGTGTTTTCCTGGGTGAACCGCCAGCGGGCGTACCACCCGGGTGACGCCGGGACGATCTGCACGATCCTCTTCACGCCTGTGCCTCCCATTCTCTGATCACGCGGCGTCGTCAGCGTCCGCGGGCCCGGAATGAGCGCGCCTCCCTCGGCGGAGGTGAGATCCTCGTGGCTGCCGGATCGCCTGCCCCCGGTGAGGCCGGCTCACCTCCCGGATCTGCTCCGGGTCCGGAACTCATCTCGGTAGGGGGAGGAACTCTCACCCCGATGGTGGGGACGGTGCCATGTGATCGTCCATGCGGCATGCCGTACGCCATCAGCTCGGAGGGCTTCGCCGTGCGAATCGTAGTCATCGGAGCGGGCAACATGGGTAGTGCGCTGGCCCACGCCCTGGACGTCGCCGGTCATACCGTCACGGTCACGGCCCGGAATCCCGCTCACGCGGCGAAGGTCGCCGGCGAGCTCAAGGTGGCCGCCGCGGCCTCCAACCGCGAAGCGGTGCCGAACGCCGACATGGTCGTGCTGGCGGTGCCGTCGAAAGCTGTGGCGGCGGTGGTGGAGGACCTCGATGGTCTGCTCGGCGAAGCGATCGTGGTCGACACCACCAACCCGTCCGGCGTGGACCGGGAGCAGATCCTGCGGGGTTCCGCATCGGTGGCCGAAGCCATCCTGTTGCTCGCGCCCGATGTCCGGGTGGTCAAGGCGTTCAACACGGTTTTCGCCGGCCGACTCAACGATCCCTCGATCAACGGTGTGCCGCTCGACGGCTTCTACGCCGGCGACGATTCGGCGGCCAAACGGGTGGTCGCTGATCTGCTGGCCGAGATGGGGTTCCGCCCCGTCGACACCGGCGAGCTGCTCACCGCGCGGGTGCTGGAACTCATGGCGTTCCTCAACATCGACCTCAACCTCCGGCACGGCTGGCCCTGGCAGTCGGGATGGAAGCTGCTCGGACCGACCGGCTGAGGTGAGCATTGCAGGGCTCTGGCTGTATGGCGGTGCCGGCGTAGCGAACTGACCCGTAGACTCGCGGGACGCCGTCGCACTCGTTCTGTCCGGTGGCGTTTCCCGATGCCCGGCGCGGAGCAGACCGACCCGGGCGGCACGCGGGCCGGCCGGGGACGCGATCCTCACGGTCTACCGGGTGGGCGCTCGACTTCTGATCAACCATCGCCATGGCGGGCGGGGGAGGCGGGCCGATGGCTGAACTCCCGCACGGTGGCTTCGAGACGGTGTCGGAAGTCGGTCAGATCGCTTCCGGGCAAGGCACGGTCGGGCAGCGGGCCGAGGCGGTTCTGGAGACGCTGCACCGACTGGTTCCGTTCCAGGCCGCTGTGATCCACCTCCTTGATCCGGACAATCGTGCGGTGATGCCGGTCGCGAGCCGTGGCTATGGCGAGGCGGTGTCCGAATACATGGTGAGTCCGGCCAACACCGAGGAGATCGAGCTGCTCGGATTGACCCGGCATCGCGCCGCCCTGCGTGTGCGCGACCTGCCCGTGCCGGCCGAACGTGTCCGGGGCTGGGTGGAGTACCTGTGGCCGCGGCGGAAGTGCGGATCGCGGTTCACGGGTTGATGGTGATCAGGTTCTCCACCTCGGTGACGCCTGGC
>DASWRZ010000422.1:0-3690 GCA_036402935.1 Actinoplanes sp. | reverse complement strand
GCCGAACATGGCCTGCAGCAGGTCGGCCTGCTCGGTCTTGGTCGGCAGGCCGGTGGACGGCCCGCCGCGCTGGATGTCCAGCACGATCAGCGGCATCTCGGTCATCACCGCGAGGCCGATGGTCTCCGACTTCAGCGCGATACCCGGACCCGAGGTCGAGGTCACGCCCAGCGCGCCGCCGAAGGCGGCCCCGAGAACGACGCCGATGCCGGCGATCTCGTCCTCGGCCTGGAACGTGGTCACGCCGAAGTTCTTGTGCCTGGCCAACTCGTGCAGCACGTCGGAAGCCGGGGTGATCGGGTAGGTGCCGAGGAACACCGGCAGCTTGGCGCACTGCCCGGCCGCGACGATGCCGTAGGCCAGCGCGGTGTTGCCGGTGATCTGCCGGTAGGTGCCGGTGGCCAGCTTGGCCGGGGCGACCTCGTAGGTCACGGCGAAGGACTCGGTGGTCTCGCCGTAGTTCCAGCCGGTGTGGAAGGCCAGGATGTTGGCCTCGGCGATGGCCGGGTTCTTGGCGAACTTCTCGCGCAGGAACCGTTCGGTGCCCTCGGTCGCCCGGTGGTACATCCACGACAGCAGGCCCAGCGCGAACATGTTCTTCGCGCGCTCGGCGTCCTTCTTCGACAGCCCGGTCGGCTCGAGCGCGGCCCGGGTAATGCTGGCCATCGCGACCTGGTGCACGTTGTACTGCGCCAGGGAGTCGTCCTCGAGCGGGTTGGAGGCGTAGCCGACCTTGGTCAGGTTGCGCTTGGTGAACTCGTCGGTGTTGACGATGAGGGTGCCGCCGGCCGGCAGGTCGGCGATGTTGGCCTTGAGCGCGGCCGGGTTCATCGCGACGAGCACGTCCGGCCGGTCGCCGGGGGTGAGGATGTCGTAGTCCGCGAAGTGCAGCTGGAAGCTGGAGACGCCCGGCAGCGTGCCCTGTGGCGCCCGGATCTCGGCCGGGAAGTTCGGCAGCGTCGCGAGGTCGTTGCCGAAAGCGGCGGCCTCGGACGTGAACCGGTCGCCGGTGAGCTGCATGCCGTCACCGGAGTCACCGGCGAAGCGGATCACAACCCGATCAACCTTGCGGACGTCCGTCGTGCGCGTCCCCCTACCCACGTCAATACTCATGGGCTCGACAGTGCCTTTCTCCTCGGCCACTTCACCTCGGCCACCTCACGCCCTGGCCGACTGGCGCACCGGCCCGGCGCTGTCTCACGAGCGTAGTCGTCGGGCAACCGGTGTACTCGCGGTCTTTGGTGATTACTGTTCACCGTCGGCTCGGCGCGGCGCTCCCACCTGCTGTTAACGGTACTTACCGGCAGTAAGAACAGACTTCGATGTGCGGTGCACGTCACAGTAATGTGCATCGCTGTCCGACATGTGGGATTCACCATCAATTCCCGCTGATCCGTTGGCGCAGCGCCGCCAGCCGCTCGGCGAAGGCCGGCGAGTCGATCGACGCCAGCTGCGGCCGGATCTCGAGCTCCACCGCGTCGGCATGGGCGTCGGTCGCCGCCGTGGCCCGCATCGTGCGCTTGGTGGCGATCACCAGATCCCTTGGTGCGTCCGCCGCCCGGGCGGCCAGCTGCACCGCCTGCTCGACCACGTCGTCGACGACATCGAGCACCAAGCCGGCCCGGTGCGCGGCCTGGGCGTCGTAGACCTGGCTGAACAGCGTCATCGCGGCGGCCTGCTGCGGACCGACGATTCGTTGCAGCATCCACGTCATGCCGCCGCCCGGATGGATGCCCAGCTGCAGGAACCGGGCGTCGAACCTGGCTCGGTCGCCGGCCAGCCGCACATCGCAGGCCAGGGCCAGGTTCAGGCCGGCGCCGACCGCGGCCCCGTTGACCGCCGCGACCGTCGGCAGCGCGCAGTCGGCCACGGCCAGGAAGCCCGCGTAAATGTCCCGCAGGCCCTGTTCCCGGGCCTCGCCCAGCGCCGTCAGGTCCGCACCCGCGCAGAACGCCGGCGGCGTTCCCGTCACGACAACCGCGCCGACCTGCCCGTCCGCCTCGCACGCGCGCACCGCCTCGGCCAGCTCCGCGGCCAGGCTCAGGTTCAGCGCGTTGCGCCGGTCCGGGTCGTGCACGGTCAGCACCGCGACCCGGTCGCGGCGGTCGAGAAGGATCTGACTCATGGCCGGCAGGCTAGTGCTCCGGGGCCGGAGGCCGATCCAGAAGCGTTGAAAGGACCACCGTGGAGATCGTCCGGTCCACGATGTCCAGGCCGCGCAGCCGCTCCAGCACCGTCTCCAGGTGGTGGATGTTGGCCGCCCGCAGGTGCACGATCGCGTCGGCCGCGCCCGAGACCGTGTACGCCGCGACCACCTCCGGCAGCGGCTCCAGCCGGCCGCGGATCTCCGACGGCGGGATGTTGCCCCGGCAGTGCACCTCCACGAAGGCCTCCGTGCCCCAGCCCAGCGCCTCCGGGTCGACCACTGCCGTGAAGCCGCGCAGCACGCCCAGATCGAGCAGTTTGTCCACCCGGCGCTTCACCGCCGGGGCGCTCAGGCCGACCGCGCTGCCGATCTCCGCGTAGCTGGACCGGGCGTCGGTCACCAGGCACGAAACGATTCGCTGGTCGATGGCGTCCATACGCAACATTCTGCACCAATGGACGCAATGCAGCGGCGTTGATCGATGGTCCTCGGACCATTTACATTTCGATCCATGTCCGCCACGCTCGACGCGCCCCGGTTCGACGCCCCGTTGGCCTCCTCGGAGCAGATCGCCCAGGTCCGGGTGCCGACCACCCGTCGGTACCTGATGTGCCGCCCGGAGTACTTCACGGTCGAGTACTCGATCAACCCGTGGATGGATCCCGAGCGTCCGGTGGACACCCGGGTCGCCGTCGAGCAGTGGACCGCGCTGAAGGAGACCTACGAGGGCCTCGGGCACAAGGTCGAGCTCATCGACCCCGAGCCCGGGCTGCCCGACATGGTCTTCGCCGCCAACTCCGGCACCGTCATCGACGGCGTCGTGCTCGGCTCCCGGTTCCGCGCCGAGCAGCGGGCCGCCGAGGCCGACCACTTCCGGCGCTGGTTCCTGCGCAACGGCTACCGCGACGTCACCATGCCCGCCGCCGTCAACGAGGCCGAGGGCGACTTCGCGTGGACCGGCACCGTGCTGCTCGCCGGCACCGGCTTCCGCACCGACCCCGGCGCCCATGCCGAGGCCCAGGAGGTCCTCGGCGTGCCCTTCGTGTCGCTGCGCCTGGTCGACCCGCGCTACTACCACCTCGACACCGCGCTCTTCGTGCTCGACGACCGCTCCGCCCGGCCCGAGATCTGCTACTTCCCCGACGCCTTCTCGCCCGGCTCCCAGCGCGTCCTCCGGCGCCTGTTCCCCGAGGCCGTGCTCGCCACCGCCGCCGACGCCGAGTGCCTGGGCCTCAACGGCGTCTCCGACGGGCACAACGTCGTGCTGCCGCTCGAGGCCACCGCCCTCGGCGCCCGGTTGGCCGACCGCGGCTACCAGCCCGTCTACGTCGACATCTCCGAGCTCCGCAAGTCCGGCGGCGGCCCCAAGTGCTGCACCATGGAACTTCGGGACTGATTCGTCACTCTCTGTCGTCATCGGGCAATGCTGGTCGGGGGTTCAATCTGGCCCCTGACCAGCGCGGACGGTCGACACGGCGGAGCGAGCCTTCCGTCACTGTCCGGCACTGACCGACGGTCGCTGTCACCCTCCACGGGACAGTCAC
>DASWRZ010000421.1:0-2970 GCA_036402935.1 Actinoplanes sp. | reverse complement strand
CGGTTCCAGGAACGCGTATCCGTAGCGCTTGGCGACCTGGGAGGCGGGCACGGTAAGCAGGCTGGAGAACGGCCCGAAGACGAGGTCGACCTTGTCGCGGTTGATCAGGTTCTGGTAGTTGGTGACGACCTGGGTGGGGCTGGACGTGTCGTCAACGATCTTGAACTGGACCTGCCGGCCCAGGATGCCGCCCTTGGCGTTGACCGTGGCGGCCCACAGGTCGTAGCCGGCCTTGACCGCCTTGCCGCTGTCGGCGAAGTCGCCGGTCAGCGAGACGGATGCCCCGATGACCAGCGGCGCCGTGGTCCCGGACTTGCCGGGACTGGGGTTGTCCGACGACGAGGCGCATGCGGTGAGGGCGAGAGTCATCACGGAAACTACGCCCACTGAACCGACGAGCCGCAAACGATTGCGCAGCATCATGGCAGTTCCGCCCTTACGAAGGGTTGGAAAACCCGCGGTCTGACCGGCTTTCGAGCGCGTCGGGCGACGAGGGTCACAAACGATTGCGAACAGAATGAGCGTGGTGGTAGGCCGAAGTCAAGGGCCGATATCGGGACCTCGAAGGGGCCCAGACCCGTCGGCCCACAATCGATTGCGCCACGCTGACCCGGACTCGCACGCCGATGTCCTACGCTTGCCGCATGCAACGCGTGAAGCTGACCGACGTCGCCCGGGCGGCCGGCGTCCACCCCGGCACGGCCAGCCGAGCGCTCAACCCGCTGACCCGCGACCAGGTCAGCCGGGAGACCTCCCGCCGCGTAGCCCGGGCGGCCGAGCGGCTGGGCTACATCCCCAACGCCGTCGCCCGCGGACTGCGTACGTCCCGGTCCTACATCGTGGCGATGATCGTGCCGGACGTGACCAATCCGCTGTTCCCGCCGATGGTGCGCGGTGCCGAGCAGGTGCTGAGCCGGGCCGGATACACGCTGGTGCTCACCGACACCGACAACGACTCGGCCGCCGAGCGGCGCCAGGTCGAGCAGTTGCGGGCCCGGGGCACCGACGGCTTCATCGTCGCCACCGCCCGCTGGGACGATCCGCTGCTCGACGAGATGGCCGGCGCCGGAGTACCCGCGGTGCTGGTCAACCGCAACACCGCGAGCGCGCGGCTGCCATACGTCGGCGCCGACGAACGCACCGGCGTCACGCTCGCGGTCGACCACCTGGTCGGGCTCGGGCACCGGCGGATCTGCTACCTGGCCGGCCCGCAGGACACCTCGACCGGGCGGGAGCGCGCCGCCGCCTTCCGCCAGGCCATCCGCGGTCACGAGTTGCCGGTCGTGCGCAGCCAGGTGCGGGCGTGCGCGGCCTACACCGAAGCAGCCGGGGCGATCACCGCGCAGGCGCTGATCCGCTCCGGCCACGACTGCACCGCGATCCTGGCCGGCAACGATCTGATCGCTTTCGGCGTGCTCAGTGAACTGGCCAAGGCCGGCATCTCGTGCCCCGGGCAGATGTCCGTGGTGGGGTTCAACGACCTGCCGATGGTGTCCAAGCTGACCCCGCCGCTGACCACCGTGCGCCTGCCGCTGACCGCGATGGGCAGCCTGGCCGCGCAGGTGCTGATGGGCGAGATCGACGCCACCACAACGACCGACGGCCGGCTCACCCAGTCACTGCTCGGCGTCGAGCTCGCGGTGCGGGGCAGCACCGCTCCACCACCCCCGAGCTGAACCGCATACGTTTGCGGCCGCGGTAATCGCCCGAATGATGGCTTTGAGCTGGTCCTTGACACTGGCTTGATGTGACGTACATGCTCTGTTTTGGCAATCGATTGCGGTCTGCGAGGTTGCCCGAGCGCCCAGCGCGCCCCGACCGAAGCCCGCGACCGGCCCCCGCAGGGGTGTCGTGGTCATTCCACCGACCCTGACCCGGTCGGCCCGGGAACGAAGAAAGAAGACGACATGGCAGACGAGGAGCTCACGGTCGGCTGGATCGGTGCCGGCCGGATGGGTGCGGCCATGGCGGTCCGCCTGGCCCGGGCGGGCGTGCCGCCCGCGGTGTGGAACCGGACCCGGGCCAAGGCCGAGGCCACCGTCCCGCACGGCTGCGCGGTCGCCGGCGAGGTGGCCGAGCTGCGCGACCGAGACGTCGTCTTCACGATGGTCTCCACCTCCGCCGACCTGGACCAGGTGTTGTTCGGTGCCGGCGGCCTCCTGGCGGACCCCGCGCACCTGCCCGGCGTGCTGGTCGACTGCTCCACCGTGTCGACCGAGTCCTCCGAGCTGGTCCGGCAGGCGTGCGAGCAGCTCCGGGTGCGGTTCCTGGCCGCGCCGGTCAGCGGCAACGGCAAGGTGGCACGGGCGGGCCGCCTGACCCTGGTCGTCTCCGGTCCCGAGGAGACCTTCCGCCGGGTCGAGCACCTGCTGCGCCACCTCGGCCGATCAGTCACCTATGCGGGTGACGGCGACGTGGCCCGGTTGGTGAAGATCTGCCACAACCTCATGCTCGGCGTCGTCACCCAGTGCCTGGCCGAGATCACCGTGCTGGCCGAGAAGGGCGGGGTCTCACGCGCCGCCTTCCTGGAATTCCTCAACGACAGCGTGATGGGCTCGACGTTCACCCGATACAAGTCGCCGGCCTTTGTGCATCTCGACTACACGCCGACGTTCACGCCGCTGTTGCTGCGCAAGGATTTCGACCTCGGCCTCGCCGCGGCTCGGGCGATGGACGTGCCGATGCCGCTGGCCGCGCTCACCGCGCAGCTGGTGCAGGGCACGGTCAGCCGCGGCCGGGTCACCGACGACTTCGCCGTCCTGCTCGAGCAGCAGGCGGCCGCGTCCGGGATGGTGCTCAAGCCCGAGGACGTCCCGGTTGACGACGGGCTCGGAGGTGCCTCATGAGCATCCCGACAGTGTCGGCGGCACCCCTGCCCGCGCCCGGTCACATGGGCGTCGACTACGAGACGCGCGTCGATTTCGACCGGTTGCGGCGCTACCGGTTGCAGCGGGCGAAGGATGCGTTGGC
>DASWRZ010000420.1:0-11252 GCA_036402935.1 Actinoplanes sp. | reverse complement strand
TGGATCGGCCTCGAGGTGGCCGCGGCCGCCCGCGAGCGCGGCGCCCAGGTCACGGTCGTCGAGTCGGCCTCCCTGCCGCTGCAGCGCGTGCTCGGCGACCAGATGGCGTCGGTGTTCGCGAAGATCCATCGTGAGCACGGCGTCGACTTCCGCTTCGACGCCCGGATCGAGGAGATCACGGCCGATCGCGTACGCCTGGCCGGCGGCGAGGAACTCGACGCCGACGAGGTGATCCTGGCCGTCGGCGTCGCGCCGAACGCCGGCCTGGCCACCGACGCCGGGCTCGCGGTCGACAACGGTGTGCTCGTCGACTCGCACCTGCGCACCAGCGACCCCGACATCTTCGCGGCCGGCGACATCGCCGCGGTCGACCACCCGCTGCTGCACACCCGCGTACGCGTCGAGCACTGGGCCAACGCGCTCAACGGCGGCCCGGTCGCCGCCCGGTCGATGCTCGGGCAGGACGCGGAGCAGGACTTCCTGCCCTACTTCTTCACCGACCAGTACGACCTGGGCATGGAGTACGCGGGCTGGGTCGCCCCCGACGCCAAGCCCGAGGTGGTCGTCCGCGGCGACCTGGACGCGCGCGAGTTCGTCGCGTTCTGGACCCAGGACGGCAAGGTGCTGGCCGGCATGAACGTCAACGTCTGGGACGTCAGCGACCAGATCCAGGACCTGATCCGCGCCGGCCTCAAGGGCGTGACGGTCGACCCGGCCCGGCTCGCCGACCCCGACGTGCCGCTGACCGGCCTGCTGCCGTGAGCGACGATCTCGTCCGCCTGCGGCGCTGGGAGGACTCCGGCGCGACCTGGCGGATCGTCGTACGCCGTCCCGATAACGTCGAGATCGCCCTGCTCACCTGCGACGCGGGCGAGCAGGTCGACCGCATCGTCACCGCCGACCGCGCGGTCCTCGACTACGTCGACCGCGCGGCCGACGACGACTGACTCGCAGCCGACGCCACCCGCGACACCCCCGTCCGCACACCGACCGAGGTGCCGGCCGGGTACCGGAGCGTGTGGTCGCGCTCGGTCGAGATCAGCACCACGCCGATCCGGTGACCGGGCGCGAACAGGTGGTCGGTCGTCGGCGGCGGCCACCGGAGCCCTCGGTCGCGCGGACCCGTCCCGTTAATCGGGTGCCCTGCTCGCCGTGACCTGCGAAGATCCCGCCGTGCCCCGGAAACCCGATGTCTCCTGCGTCTTCGTCTGCCACGACGGCGAGGGCCGCGTCCTGCTGGCCCGCCGCTCAACGGGCGCCCGCGACGAACCGGGCGCCTGGGACTGCGGCGCCGGCGCGATCGAGTTCGGCGAGACCTTCGAGGAGGCCGTGACCCGCGAGGTGACCGAGGAATACTCGGCCGTCCCGCTCTCGATCGACCTCCGCGGCGTCCGCAACGTCCTCCGCGACGACCCGCTCTCCCACTGGGTGGCCGTGATCTTCTCGGTCCGCGTGGACCCGGCCGCCGTCCGCCTGGGCGAGCCCCACAAATTCGACGCGCTCGGCTGGTTCACCGCGTCCGACCTGCCGTCCCCGCTCCACTCTCAGCTGCCGGCCACGCTGGCCCTGGCCCGCCCGTCGTGACCGCCGGCGCGTCGCTGTCCCTCGACACCATGGTCGACCCGTCCGCCCGGGGCCGGGGCATCGGCGGCGCCCTGGTCGCCGCCGCCACCGCCGAGGCCCGCGCCGCCGGCTGCGAATGGCTCCACGTCGATTTCGAGGACCACCTGACCGGGTTCTACGTGGACCGGGCCGGCTTCCGGCCGACCCGGGCCGGCCTCATCCGGCTCATCCCCCAACAGCCGGTTTCCGTACCGTACGGGGCGCGCCCGCCGGTCAGCTGAGGCCGCCCCAGTCCCAGCGCGGCACGGTCAGGCCGGACGGGATCACCGCCTCCTTCGGCGCGAAGGCGAGCACGTCCCGCGTCGCCCACGTCATGTAGGCGGTCAGCACCGACCGCAGCTCCGGGTCGCGCGGGAGGTCGGCCGAGTCGATCGCGGCGACGAAGCAGGCCACGAAGCGGTCGCCGAACTCGGCGTCGGCACCCTGGTGGGCGTGCAGACGGATCATCGCCTCCTGACCGCCGAACCGCGACGAGTAGACCGGCGGCCCGCCGAGCACCTCGCCCCAGTAGTCGGCGAGCCGCTGCACGTGGGCCGGGTTCACGCCGTGCGAAAAGGGATGTTCCAGTACAGGGTCGGCGAGGCACCGGGCGTGGAAATCGGCCGCCAGGGCCAGCATGGCCTGGGCCCCACCGGCGGCTTCGTAAAGGCTGGGTCGGCTCATGTACGCCACCATCGCAGAAACTGATGGTTGCCGCCGTCACTATTGCACGTGCAATCTCCGGGTCTAGGGTGAAGCTGAAGATCCACTGGTGGGAGGCGCCGCTGATGGCCGAGAGTGTCGTGATTACGGGCATCGGGGCGGTGACGCCGCTCGGCCTCGACCGGGAGAGCACCTGGGCCTCGCTGGTGGCCGGCCGCTCCGGGGCCGGCCCGATCACCGCGTTCGACGCGTCGCGGCTGCCGACGAAGATCGCCGCCGAGGTCAAGGGCTTCGACCCGGCGACCGTGCTCGAGGGCAAGCGCCTGCGCCGCTCCGCCCGTTTTACCCAGCTCGCGATCGCCGCCGCCCGCGAGGCGGTCGCCGACGCCGGCCTGGCTGCGACCCCCGACGCGGGCGGCGCCGTGCCGAGCGCGCCGCACGAGATCGACTCGCACCTCACGCTCGACCCCGAGCGCACCGGCGTCGTCATCAACGCCGCGGTCGCCGGCTTCGACACCATCGAGGCCGCCTCGCTGATCATGCACGAGCGCCGCCTCAGCCCCTACTTCGTGGCCTCGTCGCTGACCAACATGCCGGCCTGCGAGGTCGCCATCGACCTCGGCGTCCACGGCCCGGTCACCGCCTCCGCGCTGGCCTGCGCGAGCGGCAACTACGCCCTGGTCGAGGCCGCCCGGCTGATCCGTTCCGGGGAGGCCGACGTGGTCGTCTGCGGCGGTACCGACGCCGGGGTCACCGAGAGCCTCCTGACCGGTCTGTCGGTGATGGGCGCGCTCTCCAGGCGCAACGACGACCCGGCCGCCGCGAGTCGCCCGTTCGACGCCGACCGGGACGGGTTCCTGTTCGGCGAGGGCTCGGTGATCATGGTGCTCGAGTCGCGCCGCCATGCCGAGAGGCGCAACGCCCGGGTCTATGCCGTGATGGCGGGCGGAGCGCTGACCTCCGACGCCTTTCACGTCAGCGCGCCCTCGCCCGACGGGACCCACGCCACCCGGGCGATCACGCGGGCGCTGTCCAACGCCGGCGTCGACCCGTCGGAGATCGACTACATCTGCGCGCACGGGACGAGCACCAAGGCCAACGACCGCACCGAGACGTTGGCGATCCGTCACGCGTACGGCAAAAGCGCGACGAAGGTCGCGGTGAGCAGCCCGAAGTCGATGGCCGGGCACCTGATCGGGGCCGCCGGCGCGCTCGGCGCGATGGCGGCCGTGCTCGCGATCCGCGACGGCAGGGTGCCGCCGACGATCAACCTGACGACCCCCGACCCGGAATGCGATCTCGACTACGTGCCGAACGTGGCCCGCGAGATGCCCGTTCGGGCGGCGGCGGCCAACGCGTTCGGTTTCGGCGGCCAGAACTGCGTGGCGGTGTTCACCAAGGACGAATGAGCTACACCTACGACCCTCCGCGTTCCGCGACGTCTTCGAGCATCACTTCACGTTCCTGGCCGGGTTCCGGCGCAACACACACCGCCTGGAAACGCCATAAGTCGGACGTATGGCTCGGTCGACACCGGGTAGCCCCAGTCCGTGAACGACATCGCGGCGAACGACATCGCGGCGATCGCCCGGCCGCTGCACGACGACGGGGACCTCGACCTGCTGCTCGACCGGGCCGCCGGCGCCCGGGTGGTGCTGATCGGCGAGGCCAGCCACGGAACGCACGAGTTCTACACCTGGCGGGACGCGCTGACCCGGCGGCTGATCGCCGAGCGCGGGTTCGACCTGGTCGCGGTCGAGGGGGACTGGCCGGACTGCGCCCGGGTCGACGCCGCCGTACGGGGTGAGCCGGGCGCGCCGCCCGACCCCCGGGCGGCGCTGCGGGCCTACGAGCGCTGGCCGACCTGGATGTGGGCCAACGAGGAGGTCGTCGACTTCGCGCGATGGCTGCGGTCGTTCAACGACCGAAATGGCCGGAAAATCGGATTCCACGGCCTCGACCTCTACTCCCTCTGGGAGTCGCTGCACGAGGTACTGGTCTGGCTACGAGAACACGATCCTGAAGGCGTCCCCGCCGCCCTCGAGGCCTACCACTGCCTCGAACCCTTCCACGAGGACCCCAACGCCTACGCCTACGCCACCCGCTTCGCCGGCCGCAGCTGCGAGCAGGCGGTCGTCAGAATGCTGGTGGAGATGCGCGGAAGAAAGCTCCCCGCCTGGCAGAACGCCGAGGTCGTGGCCGGCGCCGAGCACTACTACCGCACGATGATCCAGGGCGGTCCCCGGTCCTGGAACGTCCGCGACCGCCACTTCGACGAGACCCTCGACCGCCTGCTCACAAGCTACGGACATGCCGCCAGAGCTGTCGTCTGGGCCCACAACACCCACGTCGGAGACGCGAGGGCCACCGATCAGACTCGCCACGGCGAGGTCACCCTGGGTGAGTTGGCGCGCGAACGGTACGGTCCGGAAAACGTCGTCCTGGTCGGCCTCGGCTCCCACCACGGCACCGTGGTCGCGGGCCGCGGCTGGGGCGCCCCGATGGAGCTGATGGGCGTACCGGCGGCCCGCCGCGGCTCGCTCGAGGACGTCCTGCACGGCGCGGCGCCGCCGGAGGCCCTCTTCGTCTTCCCGCCCATCGCCCAGCGCCCGGGCCTGCTGGTCGACGAGATCGGCCACCGCGCGATCGGCGTCGTCTACCGCCCCGAACGCGACAGCTGGGGCAACTACGTGCCGACCGTGCTCGGCGACCGCTACGACGCGTTCATCTGGCTCGACGAGACCCACGCCGTACGCCCGCTGCACACCCTCAAGGTCGACCGCCGCGAGCCCGAGACCTACCCGAGCGGCGTCTGATCGACGATCCCGTGCCGGGCCAGGATCGCCGCCCGGCGGGCATCGTTGACCGCGCGCACCCGACGGGCGATGAACAGCCCGTCGACCAGCGTCCACACACCGAGCCCACCCAGCGTGAAGAGCATCGCGATCGACCGCCCGGTGTCGCCGAGGTAGAACCGGTGGCCGCCGAAGATCCCGGCCACCGCCCATATCCCGAAGGCCACGCGAGCATCCTTCCGCACGAAGCCGTACTCGAACTCGGCCCGCTGGAGAAGCCCGCCACTCACCGCGCCACCGCCCGCTCGACCGGTGTCACGAAAGCGACGACCGCCGCCTCAGGAGGGTCGTAGCCGTCGGTGGTGTCGAGGGTGAGAGTGGGGACGTCGAGGGTGATCGGGATCCAGGCGTCGGCGGCCACCGGCTCACCCTGATGTGCCGCCCGGCCCTGCGCCGGCCGGGCCTCGATCCGGGCGCGGGCGGTCGCCGCCGAGACTCGGCAGCGGATCACGCGGATCGGGACCCGGGCGAGCAGCGGCGCCAGGATCGGGCGCCACCGGTGGTCCTGGAAGGCCGCCTCGGCGATCACGGTGACGCCGGCCAGAGCGAAGGCGGTCACGGTGTCGGTGAAGACCCGGTAGGTGTGGCGCATGTCGGGGTCCGGTGTCCCGGCGTGGACGACGCCCTCGCGGATCTCGTCGCGGCTGATCAGTGGGCAGCCCAGGGCGTGACTCACTACCGAGGCCAGGGTGCTTTTCCCGGAGCCGGGCGGGCCGCTGACCACGATGAGGGTCACGCGGTCGGCACGATTCGGAGTGGGGTGTGGAACGTGATCGCGCTCATCAACCCAGTATCTCGACCGGCCGGATCTCCGGATAGGTCGGCGTGGTCCAGGGGCTCCCGTGGGCCGCTGAGTCGGCGAACGCGCCCAGATAGCCGCTGGTGACGGTCAGCATCCGCCGCCCGTCGATGTGGCCGAGCGGGAGCAGCAGGCGCAGGGGAGCGGCGAGGTAATACGCGGCATAGTCGGTGAAGTCGAAGTGCCGGGCGTCCGGAATCGTATAGGCGTGCGCCGGTCCGGTGCTGGCGTGGAAAAGCAGCCGGGTCGACGTGTCGGTGGCCGCCCCGTCGCTGCCGGAGCTGAGCAGCAGCAGCGGTTTCGACAGTCCGGTGTTGACCACGGCCCCGTAGGGCGTGCCGTCGAGATCGGCCGCCCCGGCGCAGGAGGTGTTCCGCCGGCAGGCTTCGAGCGAGGCCGCGCCGCCGAAGGAATGCCCGACATAGAGGATGTGCCGGGCGTCGACGTGATCCTGATAGGCCGCGATCACCTGGCGGGCCGTGAACAGCGCGTCATCGGCCCAGACCGCGACCAGCTCATCGGCTTTGCCGGCGGTGAGCGTCGACGGATCACCATCGGCCGACGCCGTCACCAGGTGGTCGTCGAGGACGGTCACGTTCGCGCTGTAGGTCGGCGTGACACCCGCGACGACATAGCCCCGAGCGGCCAGCGAAGCGGCGATCGTCGCGTATTGAGGAGCGGAGAAGCCCAGTCCCGGCAGGAATACGACGATCGGGAAGACACCGTCCGCGATGGGGGCCTCGAGCAGCGTGCCGGTCTTGATCCGCCCGAAGGCGGTCTGCCCGATCCCGAACTTGTGCAGATGCGACCAGGCGCCGGGCGCGTAGGGTGCGGCCGGGCCCGACAGGCCGGGCTTGACGGGGTACCACAGCCAGACCGACAGCGGCCGGGACTCCCGGGAGAGATCGCGCCACTCCGACACCGTGCGCCCCACGCCGAACGGCCCGCTCGGCGCCAGGCTCACCGACCGATGTGACCGCATGGCGCTGTAGCCGGCGTAACCGCCGGCGATCACGATCAGCCCGGCCAGAATCAGGGCCAGGACCCGCCGGATCCCCACGCCCTCATTCTCACCTCACGCGTTCGCCGGTGCCAGGTCCGCGTCAAGTTCGGCCGAGACCCGATTACTCGTCCCGCGCGCCCACCGGCCGGTGGTGGCCAGGCCGAACACCAGCACCGCCAGGCCCAGCCCGACCATGATCCACCAGCCGGCGTGGGTGGCCGCGGCCAGCGCGGGACCGCTCGAAGCGGTTGTCGCACCGGCCACCACGGCCCCGATCACCGCGATGCCGAGCGTTCCGCCGACCTGCCGGCTGGTCGACGCGATCGCCGCCGCCACTCCGGCCTGGGCCCGCGGCATGCCGGAGACCGCGGCATTGGTGATCGGCGGGTTGACGAACGCGAACCCGGCCCCGAACACCAGGTAGGCGATCATCAGCCGCCAGAACGGTGTCGCCGGGTCGATGCCGGTCAGCAGCAGCGCGCCCGCGGTGAAGCCGATGCCGGCCAGGGCCAGCGGCAGCCGCGGCCCCTTCGCGGCGAGCAGCCGTCCGGAGAGCGGCGAGATCAGCGCCATCATCGCCGCGGCGGGCAGCGTGTAGAGACCGGCGTGCAGCGGCGACAGCCCGCGCCCCTCCTGCAGGTAGAGCGTGGTCAGGAACAGATAGCCGGCCAGCGCCCCGAACGCGCACACCGCGATCACAGTGGCTCCGCTGAACGGGACACTCCGGAAGAACCGCAGCTCGAGCAGCGGCTCGCGACGACGAGGCTCCCAGATCAGCAGTGCGGTCAGGGCGAGCGCCCCGAGCACGAAACAGCCGACGATCTTGAATGATCCCCAGCCCGAGCCCGGCCCCTCGATGATCCCGAAGGTCACCGACGCCAAGGTCACGAGCACCAGAACCTGGCCGACCGGATCGATGCGCCGCGGGTGCGGCGCACGGCTTTCCGGTACGAACCTGGCCGCGAGCAGAAACGCGGCGATACCCACCGGCACGTTGATCCAGAAGATCGAGCGCCAGCCGAGCGAGTCGACCAGTACCCCGCCGACCAGCGGACCGAGCGCCATGCTGAAGCCGACCACCGCACCCCATACGCCGATCGCCCGCGCCCGCTCCCGCCGCTCGGTGAACGTGTTCGTGATGATCGACATCGCGACCGGGTTGAGCATCGAGCCGCCGATCGCCTGCACCATCCGGAACGCGATCAGCCAGCCCAGGCTCGGCGCCAGGCTGCACAGCAGCGAGCCGACGCTGAACAGTGCCAGACCGGTCTGGAAGGTGCGCCGCCGTCCGACCCGGTCGGCGGTCGAACCGGAGAGCACGAGCAGGCTGGCCAGCACGAGCGTGTACGCGTCGATGGTCCACTGCAGCCCGGACACCGAGGCGTGCAGATCGGTCCGCAGCGACGGAAGCGCGATGTTCACGATCGTGTTGTCGAGGCTCACGATCAGCAGGCTCATGCAGCAGATGGCCAGGATCAGGTAGCGATGGCGCATGAATTAGTTATAACACTATAACTATTGTATAGTGCAGCTTCCGATGGGGTAGCACTCGTCACATGGAAGCCGTACGCACCAACGTTCCGGCCCGCCTGGACCGCCTGCCGTGGTCCCGCTGGCACTGGATGATCGTCGTCGGGCTGGGCACCGTCTGGATCCTCGACGGCCTCGAAGTCACCATCGTCGGCAACCTCTCCGGCCGCCTGGCCGAGAAGGGCAGTGGTCTGCCGATCACCCAGTCCCAGGTCACCGGCCTCGGCGCCGCCATGTACGTGCTCGGCGCCTGCCTGGGCGCCCTGTTCTTCGGCTGGCTGACCGACCGGTTCGGCCGCAAGAAGCTGTTCATGCTGACCCTCGGCGTGTACCTGTTCGGCACCGCGATGACCGCGCTTTCGTTCCACGTCTGGTGGTTCTTCCTGTTCCGCGTCATCACCGGCGCCGGCATCGGCGGCGAGTACGCGGCCATCAACTCCGCGATCGACGAGCTGATCCCGGCTCGGCACCGCGGCCGCATCGACATCCTGATCAACGGGACGTACTGGGCGGGCGCCGCGTTCGGGGCGTTGCTGACCGTACCGATCCTCACCCAGCTGCCGGTGTCGTGGGGCTGGCGGCTCGCGTTCGGGCTCGGCGTGGTGCTCGGCCTGGTGATCCTGCTGGTCCGGCGGCACGTGCCCGAATCGCCGCGCTGGCTGTACATCCACGGGCGCGGCGACGAGGCCGAATCCCTGGTCTCCAGCGTCGAGCGTTCGGTCGCCGAGGAACATCATGTCGACCTGGAACCGGCCGAGAAGTACATCGAGATCCACCAGCGCAAGTCGATCGGCTTCGGCACGATCGCCACAACGCTCATCCGGAACTATCCCCAGCGGGCGGCCCTGGGCCTCGCGCTCTTCATCGGCCAGGCGTTCCTCTACAACGCCATCACCTTCGGGTACGCCCAGATCCTGCAGACCTTCTTCAAGGTGCCGTCCGGCAGCACCGGCTACTACTTCGCGGTGATCGCGGTCGGGAACCTGGCCGGGCCGCTCCTGCTCGCCCACCTCTTCGACTCGCTGGGCCGCAAGTTCATGATCACGACGACGTACGTCGGATCGGGCGTCCTGCTGCTGGTCACGGCCTGGCTCTTCGACGCCGGTGCGCTCAACGCGGTCACGATGACGGTCTGCTGGTGCGTGGTGCTGTTCTTCGCCTCGGCCGGGGCGAGCTCGGCCTACCTGACCGTCTCCGAGATCTTCCCGATGGAGACCAGGGCGCTGGCCATCGCCTTCTTCTACGCGATCGGCACCGCGGCCGGCGGCATCACCGGCCCGCTGCTCTTCGCCCACCTGGTCGGCAGCGGCAAGGTCGGCGACACCGTGGTCGCGTTCGTCATCGGGGCCGCCCTGATGATCGTCGCGGGCCTGGTCGAGCTGGTTCTGGGCGTACGCGCCGAGCGCAAGAGCCTCGAAGAGCTGGCGACCCCGCTGTCCGCCGCAACCCCTTCGCCCGCCTGACGGTTGGTCTCGGTAGCGATGGGGTAAGGCGCAGCAACGCCTGATTTGGAGGATGTCGAAATGGTCGATCCCGCAACGAGCCCCGTTCCCGCCCACGCGGGGAGAACCGCCCGCATCTGCACCATTCTGGCTTTCGCCTTCGCGGTGATCGCGCTCTTCTTCATCCCGATCCTCTTCGGACTGATCGCGATCATCCTCGGCGTGGTCGCCGCCACCCGGGGCGACAAGCCCCTGGGCTGGTACGCGGCCGGCGCCGGCGCCGCGGGAGCCATCATCGGCATGATCCTCGGCGCGATCGTCTACAGCGCCGCCAACTGACCACCCCCCTCGGTGGTGCCGGGCCGGGCCCCTTCTCGGTGGTGCCGGACCGGCCCTTCTCGGTGGTGCTGGGCCAGCGCGGAATCCTCCGCGCCGGCCCTGTCGTCATCGGCCGGCCCGCCGCCCCGCAGGGCCCGGCCGCTGCCGTCCTGGGAGTTCGACCGGGGTTCATCTCGCGGCGTGACCCGGCCGATAAGCTGCGCGCGACGGGCCCGATAAAGGCGCGCAGCAAAGGGGAACGATGATCGGCTGGCCGACCGCACCGGTGATCTATGAGATCGACACCCGTCCCTGGCTGACCGCCGTCGGCCACCGGGTGGGGCAGGCGGTTACGCTCGCCGACGTACCGGCCGCGGTCTGGGACAAGGTGGCCCGCCCCGGGCTCGACGCGGTCTGGCTGATGGGCGTCTGGGAGCGCAGTCCGGCCGGTCTCGCGGTGGCCCGCCACGACGAAAACCTTCAGAAGACCTTCCATCGGGCCCTGCCCGACGTCCGCCACGAGGACGTCAGTGGTTCCCCTTATTCCGTACGCCGGTACGAGGCCGACGGCCGGCTCGGAGGCCGGACCGGTCTCGCCGTGGCCCGGTCCGAGCTGGCGCGTCGCGGGCTCAAGCTGATCCTCGACCACGTGCCCAACCACGTCGCCCCCGACCACCCGGCGATCCACCGGTACCCGTCGTGGTTCGTGGCCGGCACCGAGGACGACCTGGCCCGCGAGCCCGAGGGTTGGTTCCGCGCCGGCGGCCGCGTCTTCGCCCGCGGCCGCGACCCCTACCTGCCGCCCTGGCCGGACGTCGCCCAGCTGAACGCCTTCGATCCCGGCCTGCGCGCGGCCGCCGCCGAGACGATGATCGCGATCGCCGACCAGTGCGACGGCATGCGCGTCGACATGGCCATGCTGGTCACCAACGAGATCTTCGCCGAGACCTGGGGCGACCGGGTCGGCCGGCGCCGGAGTCCGAGTTCTGGCCCGAGGCGATCGGCCGGCTGCGCAAGGAACACCCGCAGACGGTCCTGAT
>DASWRZ010000419.1:0-18027 GCA_036402935.1 Actinoplanes sp. | reverse complement strand
GATCTGGATCGCGCCCGGCTTGTCGTTGTGCAGATAGGCCAGGCTCTCCGCCTCGGCCGCCACGAACCTGGTGACCGCGTCCTTGTTCCTGCTCAGGAACGCGTCGGTGGCCGTGAACGCGCCGAGCGCGAACGGCAGGTCGGAGAGCGCGGCCAGCCGGTGGTAGCCCCGGCCGCGGGTCTGGGTGCCGTTCGGCGGCTGGGTGAGGATCGCCTGCACGGCGTTGCTCTCCAGCGCCGAGATCTCACCGGGCACGCTCTTGACGTACGCGGTGGTCACGTCGTCGCGGGTGAGCCCGGACCGGGCGAGCAGCGCGGTGAGGCCGAAGTCGCCCTCCGAGCCGGGCGCGGTCAGCGCGACCTTCTTGCCGCGCAGCCCGGCCACCGAGGTGATCGACGGGGCGGCCCACATCTCGAGGTTGTAGTGCCCCTGGGACATCGCGAAGAAGTGGAACTTCTGCCCCTTCATGATCGCCGCGGCGGTGCTGCTGGCCGGCCCGACGCCGATCTGCACGCTGCCCGAGAGCAGCGAGGGCACCAGCTGGGTGGCCTCCGGGAGGTGCTTGAGCGTGACGTTGAGCCCGTGCTTCTTGAAGATGCCCTGCTGAACGCCGACCTCGAGGTCGCTGTAACCGGCGCCCGGCGAGGTGTCGGCGACCGTCAGATTGATCAGGCCGCCGCTCGCGCTCGCGGTGGAGGCCCCGCCGTGGCCCGAACACCCGGTCAGGGCGAGGGCCGCGACGAGCACGGCCGCTGTGCGTTTGCGCATGGTCATCCTTCCCCTCGTGACGTTCGATGCAGATAGCCGGTCGCGGCCGGCGACGGCACCCGGGTCACCTTGAGCAGGCCGACGTTGGCCGGGTATCCCGTTTCGGGTGTCTGCTCGCGCACGCTCATCTTGAGCGCCGCCCCAGCCAGAAGGCGACGGCCGCGATGAGGACGCCCCCGGCGGCGAGTGCCGGGACCAGCAAACGCCGGGTGCCGACGGCCTGCAGGAGGTCCAGGCTTTCCGGTGCCCGGGTCGAGGTGCCGGAGAACGTCGGGCGAGTCCCGTTCGCCGCGTACCCGCCGGCCGATTGCCCGGTTTCCGGATGGCCGGCTTCGGATTTGTCGGCCGCCAGTTGCCGGGCCAGGTTGTCGGCGAACTGGCCGATGATGCGTTCGCTGACGTCGGCCATCACGCCGCGCCCGAACTGGGCCGGCTTGCCGGTGACCCGCAGGTCGGTGACCACCGTGATCTCGGTGCCGGCGGCGGCCGGTTCCATCGACGCGGTGATCCGCGCGCCCGCTGTCCCGCCGCCGCGTGCCTCCTTGGCCTTGGCGTCCAGCACGACCCGGTGCTTCTCCTCGTCGCGTTCGAGGAAGGTGACCGTGCCCCGGTAGGTGAGCGCGATCGGCCCGAGCTTGACCCGCACCTGGCCGAGCACCTCGTCGCCGCGGACGTCGTCCACGGTGGCGCCCGGCATGCACGGGGCGAGCTCGCGGACGTCGAGCATGAGCCGCCAGGCGTCCTCGATGCCGGCCGGCACGGTGAATGCGTTGCGCAGTTCCATCTATCGGCCTTCCGTCCGCGCGCGCCGGATGGCGGCGACGATCTTCGGCGGGGTGATCGGCAGATCGTTGATGCGGGCGCCGAGCGGGCGCAGCGCGTCCTCGACCGCGCCGGCGATCGCGGCCGGCGCCGGGATCGTGCCGCCCTCGCCCGCGCCCTTGGCGCCGAGCGGGTTGAGCGGGCTCGGCGACTGGATGTGGAACAGCTCGACCGGCGGCACCTCGAGCGCCGAGGCCAGCGCGAAGTCGAGATAGCTGGTGGTCTGCGGCTGGGCGGCGTCGTCGTAGAACTGCTCCTCGTACAGGGCGTTGCCGATGCCGTGCGCGAAGCCGCCCAGCACCTGGCCGTCGACCAGCATCGGGTTGATGACGGTTCCGCAGTCGTGCCCGATCACGTACCGGTCGATGGTGACCCGCCCGGTCTCCGGGTCGACCTCGAGCACGACCCCGTGCGCCCCGCTCGCGTAGGCGGCCCGCTCGGGCGCGAAGTAGGACGAGGTCTCCAGCCCGGCCGGAACGCCGTGCAGCAGCGTGATGCCGTGCCTGCCGACGTTGGCGACCTGGCTGACCTCGCGCAGGGTGACCGACCTCGACGGGTCGTCGCGCGGGCCGATCCGGTCGTCGTGGAACGCCATTGTGGTCCCGGCCGGCAGTTGGAGCATGACGATCGCCGAGGTGAAGATCAGGTCGCGGAGCTTCCCGGCCGCCTGGTGCACGGCCGGCCCGGCCGTGGCGGTGATGCGGGAGGCGAACGTGCCCTGCCCGAACGGGATCCGCTCGGTGTCGCCGGTGGTGACCCGGATGTGCGGCATCGCCAGGCCCATCGCGTCCGAGGCGATCTGAGCGTAGACGGTCTCGTAGCCCTGTCCCTGCGGCGCGGCGGCCAACGTCAGCAGCACCTCGCCGTTGTTGGTCAGTCGCGCTTTGGCTCCCTCGTACGGTCCGAGGCCGCAACCCTCGACGTAGCAGGCGATGCCGATGCCGAGAAAGCGCCCCTGGGCGCGCATCTCGGCCTGGCGGGCCCGCTGGTCGTCGTAACCGATCCGGTCCCGCACCCCGGCGAGCAGGCGGGGGAAGTCCCCGCTGTCGTAGGTGAGCGGGCTGCCGTCGCGGAAGATGAGCCCGACCCGGTAGGGCATCTCCTCGGGCTGGATCAGATTGCGCCGCCGCACCTCGGCCGGGTCGAGCCCGAGCTTCTCGGCGACCCGGTCCATCATCCGTTCCATCGCCGCGACCGCCTGTGGACGGCCCGCGCCGCGCACCGAACTGGTCGGGACCATGTTGGTGTAGCAGGAGTACAGCTCGGTGTGGATGTTCGCGATCCGGTACTGCCCGGGGACCGTGGTCAGCGTGATCATCGGGACCTGGAGACCGGCGACGTACGCGCCCTGGTCGTGCTCGAAGACGTCGTGCAGGCCGAGCAGCATCCCGTCGTCGTCGAACGCGACCCGGATCCGGTGGGTCTGGGTGCGCTCCATCATCGCGCTGACGAAGTTCTCCCGGCGGTCCTCGATCCACTTCACCGCCACCCGCAGCTGCATCGCGACCCACGGCACGACCGCTTCCTCGCCGTAGAACTGCGCCTTGGGCCCGAATCCGCCGCCGACGTCGGGCGGGGCGATCAGCCGGATGTCGTCCTCCGGCATGTCGTAGAGGTTCGCCAGCGCGTTGCGGGCGTAGTGCGGCGCCTGGGTCGAATCCCAGACCACGAGTTGCCGGGTCACGGTGTCGTAGCGGGCGGCCACCGCCCGGCACTCCATCGAGTGCCCACCCCCGCGGGTGATCCGGTAGGTCTCCTCGAGCACGTGCGGCGCGACGGCGAACGCGGTGCCGGGATCGCCGGCCTCCTGCACGACGTGCACCGCGATGTTGTCGCGGGCGCCCTCGTGTACCAGCGGCGCGCCCGGCGCGAGCGCGTCAGCGGTGGACGCGACGGCCGGCAGCACCTCGTAGTCGACCTCGATGAGCTCGACCGCGTCCTCGGCGATGTAGCGGTTCTCGGCGACCACGACGGCGACCGGTTCACCCACGTAGTGCACGGCGTCGAGCGCCATCGGCAGCCGCGGGAAGTCCTGCAGTGCGGGGTGGGCGACCTTGGCCGGGAGCGGCTTCATCATCGGCCGGACGTCCTCGCCGGTGAAGACGCCGATGACGCCGGGCACCCGGCGGGCGGCGGTGACGTCGATGCCGAGGATGCGGGCGTGGCCGTGTGCACTGCGCAGGAAGGCGGCCTCGTACGCGCCGGGCATGTCGAGGTCGTCGAGGAAGCGGCCCTGACCGAGCAACAGCCGCCGGTCCTCGCGGCGGCCGATCCGCGCGCCGACCATCCTGTTGCCGGTGCCGGCCGGCGCCCTGACGACGTCCATCAGGCCTCTCCCCTCGGGGGTTGCGCCTCTTCGACCGGCTCCTCGCCGGCGGGCCGGGGGGCCGGGCTCGCCGTGCCGGAGACCTCGAGGACGGCCCGGACCATGCCGGCATAGCCGGTGCAGCGGCAGATGTTGCCGCTGAGCACCTCGCGCGCCTCGGCCTCGGTGCTGACCGGGCCGTCCCGCAGCGCAGCGGTCACGCTCATCAGGAAGCCGGAGGTGCAGAATCCACATTGGAGGGCGTGGTTGCGGTGGAACGCCTCCTGTAACGGGTTCAACCGGTCGCCGTCGGCCAGGCCCTCGATGGTCTCCAGGCGGTGCCCGTCGGCCTGAACCGCGAGCATGAGGCAGGAGCGGACGGCGGCGCCGTCGACCAGGATCGTGCAGGCGCCGCAGACCCCGTGCTCGCAGCCGAGGTGGGTGCCGGTCAGGCCGAGGCGGTGGCGCACGAAGTCGGCCAGGGTGGTGCGCACGTCGGCCTCGGCCGAGCAGCGCTCGCCGTTGACGGTCACCGTGACGAGGGTCTTGGTCTCTGGGCCGGCGGTTTCAGGGCTTGTGGTTTCAGGGCTTGTGGTTTCAGGCATGGTCGCGTCCCTTCGCGATCGCCGTGGCAAGGCCGCGGCGGACCAGGGTGGCGGCCAGACCCCGGCGATATTCGGCGTCGGCGTGCACGTCGCCGGTCGGGTTGATTTCCGCGTACGCCCGGTCGCGCGCGGCGGCCAGGACGTCGTCGTCGCCCCGCGTGCCGGTGACGATGTCCTCGACCACCCTCAGGCGCTGGGGAGTGGCGGCCACGCCGGCCACCACCACGCGCGTACGGGAAATGGCGTCACCGTCGCCCAGGGTGACGCTGACCGCGGCCCCGGCCAGGCAGAAGTCGCCCTTGCGGAGCGCGAACTCGGCGAAGGCCGAGAAGGTGCGCGGGGGAGGGTCGTCGAACTCGACCGAGAGCAGGAGCTCGTCGGGGCGGACCGTGGTCGTGAGGTGGAAGAGGAAGAACTCGCCGGCCGCAACGGTGCGGATGTCGTCGGCCGACAGCATCGTCATCCGGGCGTCCAGCGCGAGCATCACGCTGGGCAGTTCGGCCGCGGCGTCGCCGTGCGCGAGGCTGCCGCAGATCGTGCCCCGGTTGCGGATCTGGGCGTGCGCGACCTGCCCGAGCGCCTCGGTGAGCAGCGGCGCGCTCACGGCCATCGCGCGGGAGAGCTCGACCTGCCGTTGCCGCACCAGCGCCGGGATCCGCCAGCCGTGCTCGATGCGCTCGGGCTCGCCGAGACCGGGCAGCCGGTTGATGTCGACCAGGTGGCCGGGTGTCGCGAGCCGGAAGTTGAGCAACGGCATCAGACTCTGGCCGCCCGCGAGCACCTTGGCGTCCTCGGCGTGCTCGCGCAGCACCGCGGTCGCCTCCTCCAAAGTGGTCGGGGCGTGATAGGTGAAGCGAGGCGGCTTCAAGCGGCCTCCCGCATGAGCTCGGTGACCCGGCCGGCGAGTTCAGGCCGCTCGATCAGGGAGAGATGGCGCAGGCCGGGCAGCACCTCGGCCTTGCCTCGCGGCACGCCGTCGGCGATCGCGGCGCCCATCGCGGGTGGGGTGGCGTAGTCCTCGACGCCGGTCAGCACCAGGGTCGGCGCGGAGATGTCGGCCAGCAGCGGGCGGGCGTCGAGGCCGCCGAGCGCGCGGCAGGCCTCGCCGTGAGCGGCACCGTCGGTCTGAAGGAAGGCGTCGACGACCCGGTCGATCGCGGACGCGCCCCGGCGGCGGAAGTGCTCGGTGAACCAGCGTTCCAGCTGGAAGGGGAGCTGGCGCTCGCGTGGGGTGTTGACCGCGGTGGCCGCTCGTCCGGCCCACTTGGTGGGTGCGTCGCGGCCGTACCAGGCGGTGGTGTCGGCCAGCAAGAGCGAGCGGACCCGGTCGGGATGGCGGCCGGCGAAGGTGACCGCGGTGCTGCCGCCCATCGACAGCCCCACGAGGTGGGCCGCGGCGATGCCGAGGGCGTCGAGGAGGCGCCTCAGGTCGTCGGCGAGGTCTTCGACGGTGAAGGCCCGGCCGTCCCAGGGGCTGTTCCCGTGGCCTCGGGCGTCGGGAGCGATCACGTCGGCCTGCTCGGACAGCCGGTCGGCGAACTCGCCCCACACGGCGCCGTTGAGCGCCAGTGGGTGCAGGAGGACGACCGGATCGCCCTGGCCGTAGCGGCGATAGCTAAGCATGGGTGACCTCCCGCTTGAACAGGCTCGCGGCGTTGCCGCCCAGCACCGCCGCGGTCGCCTCCTCGCCCAGCCCGGCCGACCGGACGGTGCCGACCGGATCGGGATCGCCGAGCGGGAACGGGTGGTCGGAGCCGAGCAGGACCCGGCCGGCGCCGGCCACCGAGGCCAGGAAGGCGATCGCCTCCGGAGCCATCGCCACCGTGTCGAAGTGCAGGTCGCCGAGGTAGTCGGAGGGGCGGCCGCGGGCGATGCGGTAGCCGGCCAGCTGGTCGGCCCGGTGACCGCCGTCCAGCCGCCGGGCCTGGTAGGGCAGGAAGCCGCCGCCGTGCACCAGAACCAGCCGCAGTCCCGGGTGCCGGTCGAGCACCCCGTTCAGCAGCAAGCGGGAGACGGTGTAGGTGCTGTCGACCAGCCGTCCGTAGGTGTTGCCGAACTCCTCGAAGTTCTTGATTCCGCGGGACGGTCCTTCGGTCGGCGGGTGCAACAGGATCGGCGCCCCGATCTCGGCGGCCGCAGCCCACACCGGCTCGAGGAGCGCACCGGCGTCCTCGGTGTTGAGGACAACGCCGGCGAATCCGGCCCGGATCGCCTGTTGAAGGTCGGTCGCGGCCCGGTCGGGGTCGGCGCAGGCGAGGGTGGCGAGCGCGGCGTTGCCGGCCGCGGTCTCCTGCTCGAGCAGGGCCTCGTTGAGCCGGATCGCCCAGTCGCGGGCGGCCCGGGCCGGCATCGCGGCGGTCGGCTGGGCGTCGAGCCAGGGCGAGACGATCTGGGTCGTCAGGCCCTGGCCCTCGGCCCAGGCGGCCCGCCGTGGGGCGTCGACCATCGGTGGGCGCACCAGTTTGGGGACGGTCCCACCGGGGGCGGACACTCGCCAACCGGCTTCGACCCGCTCGGCCGACCATCCGTGTACCGGCCGCGCGGCCAGCTCTTCGAGCAATGCGGAGGGCAGGGCGTGGACGTGGCAGTCGATGATCGATGTGCGCTGGCTCACAGATCTGACCGTAAAATTGACCTACCTGAGTGACAAGCAAGGCCTTCTTGGGCCTAGACCAAAGAAATCCCTTCGGTAAGGTCCGCCGCGGTCGCCTGGAGCACGTCGAGCATGTCGCTGACGACCGACGGGCGGTTGGTCTCCGGTACCGCCAGCGCGGCGATCCGCCGGCAGAACGCGGGCGAGGTGACAGTGAGGATCGCTACGTCGGGCCGGTGCGGCGTCAGCGACAGCCGGGGCACGATGCCGATGCCGATCCCGGCCGCGACCAGCCCCTGCACGGACTGGTAGTTGTCGGTGCGGAAGGCGACCTGGGGTTCGAACCCGCACAGCCGGCACATCTGCTCGAAGGCCTGGGCGTACGGCTGCCGGTGCGCGCGCACGATCCACGGCTCGGTGGCCAGCTCGCGGAGCGCGATCTCGCCCGCGCCGGCCGCCGGATGATCCTTGGGCAGCACGGCGACCAGCGGGTCGTTCAGCAGGTCGACCCGCTCGAAGGTGGTGTCGCTGACCTGCGGCGCGAAGTCGTACTCCCAGATCAGCCCGATCTGGATGCGCGAGCCGTGCAGCTGGGCGACCACGTCCTGGGCGTGGGCCGGGGTGAGTACGACCCGGATGCGCGGGTGCAGCTCCCGGTAGCGCCGGATCGCGAGCGGCACGAGATTGGCCCCGGCGGTCGGGAACGCGCCGAGATGCACCTCCTGCACGCCGCTGCCGAGCCGGCGCAGGTCGTCCTCGACCGAGGCCAGCTCGGCCAGCAGCGTCTCGGTGCGCCGGGCGAGCAGCTCGCCGGCCGGGGTGAGCCGGATGCCGCGGGGAACCCGGTCGAACAGGGTCACGCCGGCCTCCCGCTGGAGGATTGCCATCTGCTGGGAGACCGCCGGCTGGCTGAGGTAGAGCGCGGTCGCGGCCGCGGTGAAGGAACCGCCCTCCACGACCGCAGCGAAGATCCGCAGGCGCCGCATGTCGAGCATGGCAACCTCCTAGATGCCCGCGGGGCACGAAGGTCTTACCATATTGCCAATATCACACCCGATACTGAAGTGAGGGCCGTCAATTTGTTCGGCGGCGAGCGCGGGTAGAGTTGCTACTCATGAGTAACAAAGGTCTGCAGGACGCCCTCGACGGCCGGTGGGCGCACGTGCGCCGGGCCGCGCGCGAGCAGCTGGCCGGGGCACACTTCGTCGCCGTGCCGGGGGAGACGATCGACCAGGCCCGCGATCGGGTCTCCAAGCTGATCCGCGAGCTGCCCGTCGATCCCGGTGTGGCCGCGGGCTTTCCCGTCGCGTACGGGGGAAGCGCCGATCCGGGAGGATCGGTCGTCGCGGCCGAGATGCTCGCCCAGATCGACCTTTCCCTGATGGTGAAGGCCGGTGTGCAGTGGGGGTTGTTCGGCGGGGCCGTGGTGGCGCTGGGCACCGAGCGGCACCACGAGGCCTACCTGCGTGACATCATCTCGGCCGACCTCATGGGCTGCTTCGCCATGACCGAGACCGGCCACGGATCCGACGTGCAGCAGCTGCGGACGACCTGCGCCTACGATCCTGGCTCGCAGACGTTCGACCTGCACACGCCGCACGACGCCGCGCGCAAGGACTACATCGGCAACGCGGCCCGCGACGGCCGGATGGCCGTCGTCTTCGCCCAGCTCGTCACCGGCGGCCGGCGGTACGGCGTGCACGCGTGGCTGGTGCCGATCCGTGACGAGAACGGCGACCCGATGCCCGGCGTGACGATCGGCGACGACGGGCACAAGGCGGGGCTGCTCGGCGTCGACAACGGCCGGATCTCCTTCGACCACGTGACCGTGCCGCGGGAGATGCTCCTCGACCGGTACGGCCAGGTGGCGCCGGACGGCACCTACACCAGCTCGATCGAGAACGACACCCGCCGGTTCTTCACGATGCTCGGCACGCTGGTGCGCGGCCGGGTCGTGGTCGGCGGCGCGGCCTCGGCGGCGACGAAGAGCGCGCTGACGATCGCGGTGCGGTACGGCGAGGTCCGCCGCCAGTTCGGCGTGCCCGGGCAGGCGCGCGAGGTCGCTCTCAACGACTACCTGGCCCATCAACGCAAACTCCTGGTCGCGCTCGCTACGACGTACGCGCTGACCTTCGCTCAGAATGAGCTGGTCGCCGTGCTGGACCAGGTCCAAAGGCCCGATGCGGAAAGCGACGAGCATCGGCAGCGTGAGCTGGAGTCGCGCGCGGCCGGCCTCAAGGCGGCCCAGACCTGGCACGCCACCCGCACGATCCAGATGTGCCGCGAGGCGCTCGGCGGCGCCGGCTATCTGGCCGAGAACCGCCTGCCCGGCCTCAAGGCCGACACGGATGTGTTCACCACCTTCGAGGGCGACAACACCGTCCTGCTCCAGCTGGTCGCCAAGGGGCTGCTCACCGGCTATCGGGACGCGTTCGGCTCGCTCGACGGGTGGGGGCGGGCGACGTTCGTGGCCGAGCAGGTGCGCGACATGTTCTTCGAGCGCACCGCCGCCCGCGGCCTGATCCAGCGCCTGGTCGAGGCGGTGCCCGGCCGCGACGAGGAGGTCGCGCTCACCGACCGCGGCTGGCATCTGCGCCTGTTCGAGGACCGCGAGAAGCACCTGCTGGACGGCGTGATCCGGCGCCTGCGCAAGGGCGCCGCCCAGAAGAGGGACCGGCCGTTCGACATCTTCAACGACGTGCAGGACCATGTGTTGTCGGTCGCGCAGGCCCACATCGACCGGGTCGTGCTCGAGGCCTTCGTGGCCGCCGTGGAGAGCTCCGGGGACCCGCTGACGGCCAAGATGTGCGACCTGTACGCGCTGAGCACGATCGAGGCGCACAAGGGCTGGTACCTGGAGCATCAACGGCTCACGCCGTCCCGCTCGAAGGCGGTGACCGCGATGGTCAACGAGCTGCTCCGCCAGTTGCGCCCGCGCATGGCCGAGCTGGTCGGCGCGTTCGCGATCCCGGACGAGTGGCTGGCCTGTGCCGCCCTGCGGGAGGAGCCCGCGCGTCAGGAGGCCATGGCGGCCCAGGATGACTTAGGCTTGCCTAATTAACCGCCTGTTCATCTAGGGTCCACTTTTATGGGTCTCAATCCGTTCGCGACCCGGCGCCGGCGTCTCGTGGCCGGTACGGTGGCCGCTCTCGTCCTCGGATTCACCGCGACGACGCCCGCCTGGGGCAACAGCTGGTGGGGTGGCAGCAGCGCGCCACACCACCACCCGGCGCCTCCGCCCGCCGCGTCGCCGGCGCGCTCGCCGATCCAGCACGTCGTGGTGATCTTCGATGAGAACATCTCGTTCGACCACTACTTCGGCACCTATCCGAAGGCCGCCAACACCGACGGCACCCGGTTCGTGGCCGCCCCGCACACGCCGGCGGTGAACGGGCTGACCCCCCAGCTGCTCAAGCACAATCCGAACGCGTACAACCCGGCCCGGCTCACCCACGAGCAGGCGCTCACCTGCGACCAGGACCACTCGTACGCCAACGAGCAGAAGGCGTACGACGGCGCCAAGGCCGACAAGTTCGTCGAGTTCACCGACCACGACACGTGCACCGGCCAGCCGATCCTCTACGGTCGTCCGGGCCTGGTCATGGACTACTTCGACGGCAACACGGTCACCGGGCTGTGGAACTACGCCCAGCACTTCGCGCTCAGCGACAACTCCTACGACTCCACCTACGGGCCGTCCTCGCCCGGCGCGATCAACCTGATCTCCGGCAACACCCACGGCATCCACGCCGTCGACTCGAAGACCGGCGCGCCGGTCACCGACAGCTACACGGTGGCCGCCCCCGACGCCCATGGCGTCGGCACGATGATCAACGATCCCGATCCGGCGTACGACGACTGCTCCGACAGCAACCACACGGCGACCTCGGCCCTCGGGGTCTTCTCCGGCCGCAACGTCGGCGACCTGCTGAACGCGCAGCACGCGACGTGGGGCTGGTTCCAGGGCGGCTTCCGGCCCACCGGGACGGCGAACGGCTACGCGGTGTGCGGGGCGACGCACGCCAACATCGGTGGCAACGCGGTGATCGACTACAGCCCGCACCACAACCCGTTCTCCTACTACGCGTCGACCAGCAACCCGAAGCACCTGCCGCCCACCTCGGTGGCGGCGATCGGGCACACCGACCGGGCCAACCACAACTACGACCTGACCGACTTCGACGCCGCGCTGGCCGCGGGCAACCTGCCGGCCGTCAGCTACCTCAAGGCGGCGGCGTACCAGGACGGGCACGCCGGCTACTCGGATCCCCTCGACGAGCAGGCGTTCCTGGTGCGGGAGATCAACCAGATCCAGCGCTCGCCGCAGTGGGCCTCGACCGCGGTCGTGATCGCCTACGACGACTCCGACGGCTGGTACGACCACGTGGCGCCGCCGCTGGTCAACGGCTCCCACGACCCGGCCACCGACCAGCCCCGGTGCCTCTCCCGGCCGGCCGCCGGCGGATACTCCGACCGGTGCGGGTACGGTCCCCGGCTGCCGATGCTCGTGATCAGCCCGTACAGCCGGGCCGGCCACGTCGACCACTCGCTGCTCGACCAGACCTCGGTGCTGCGGTTCATCGAGGACAACTGGGGGCTGGGGCGGATCGGCGACCACTCGTACGACGCCCGGGCCGGCTCGCTGAACGGCCTGCTCGACCTCCGCGCGCGTCCGAACCTGCGACCGGTGCTGCTCGACGGCAAGTCCGGAGCCGTGGTCCACGAAGGGCAGTGACCGAAAGCCGACGTGTTCTGAGCTCGCAGATCCTCCCCGTCAATCGTGACGGCGTCGTCGGACGCCGAACGACACGGAGGAGAACCACGGGAGACGTTCGATCGTGGCAGCAGTCGCGCTGGTGTCGCTGTTCTACGGCCTGACGGTGGGGGCTCCCCAGCCGTCAGCCCCGAGGCCCTCGGAGCTGACGGCGAAGCCGCTGAAGACCGCTTGGGCGGGCGTGCCCGCGGTGTGCGAGGTGATGAAGACGCCGGCGTCCTGGGTGGTGGCCTGGCCGGGCACGTCGGCCTGGCCGACCAGGTTCCACGAAGCTCCAGCTGCTCCACCCCAGGACCGGGGTGCGCCCGACTCCGTTGTCCTCGGCGTGGGCCGCCGCGGGCGACGGATCCGTGCCGGTTTCCGGGCCCGGTGCATGGTCGGGCCGGGACCGGGGTAAACGGTTGATATGGAGCACTTCACGATCGCCACCGTTGCGCAGAAGAACCCGGATTTCCGACGCGTCCTGTGGACCGGCAAGCACACGCAGCTGGTCATCATGACCATCCCGCCGGGCGGAGAGATCGGCGAAGAGGTGCACGAGGTGGACCAGATCCTCACCTTCGTCAGTGGCGTCGGCCAGGCCGTCGTCTCCGGGCAGACCCGCAAGGTCGCCCAGGGCGACCTCGTCGTGGTGCCGGCCGGCCACAAGCACAACTTCACCAACGAGGGGCCCAACCCGCTGGTCCTCTACACCGTCTACGGGCCGCCCGAGCACGCCGACGGCGCGGTGCACAAGACCAAGGAGCAGGCCGACCGCCTCGAGGAGCAGGGCAAGGACGAGCCGCCTCAGTGATGATGCGGTGAGTTCAGGTAACGCCGCCGATCGAGGCGGCGCACGTGTCGCTCAGATGGGCCCGGATCTTCGCGATCCGGGCCCTCGCCGTGTCGGCGCCCCGGTCGGTAAAATTCTCGTTGGGAAAACTTGCGCACTGGGCATGTTCTGTGGAAGCTTGTATTCGGCAACCATCGAAACAACCCCGGAGGCGCTGTTATGGACGCCGCCACCGCCGAGCTGGGCGGGCGACTGCACGAGTTACTCAAGGCCATCCGCGTGCTCAAGCAGCGCCGTTCGTTCGGCCGTCCGGCCGCGCCGGTCGGGCTGCTGGGCATGCTCGCCGAGGTCGACCGGCTCGACGGCGGGTGTCACGCCCGCGAGCTGGCCACCCGGGCGGCTCTCGACCCGTCCACCGTCAGC
Organism: Actinoplanes sp.; assembly: GCA_036402935.1. Classification (GTDB taxonomy): domain Bacteria; phylum Actinomycetota; class Actinomycetes; order Mycobacteriales; family Micromonosporaceae; genus Actinoplanes. The sequence continues at coordinate 4,965 of DASWRZ010000419.1, read as the reverse complement.
CGCGCGCTCGCCGCGCTGGTCGCGAGCGGGCTGGTCGCCCGCGAGCCGGATCAGCACGACGGGCGGGCCAGCGTCCTGGTCGTGACCCCGGCCGGCCGGGCCGCCCTCGACGACACCGTCGGCTGGTACGGGGAGATCTTCGCCCGGGCGCTCGACGGATGGTCCCCGGAGGAGATCGCTTCCTTCAGTCGCGCACTGCAGCGGTTTGCCGGCTCACTCATCTCCCAAGAAAGCATGGAGGCCGCGCGATGAGCGCATCCACCTTGACGGCTCCACCCCAGGCCGAGCCGATGAACCACCGGCGCACGCTGGAGGCGCTCAGCGGCCTGCTGCTCGCGCTCTTCGTCGCCATGCTCAGCAGCACCGTGGTCTCCACCGCGCTGCCGAAGATCATCGGATCGCTGAACGGCTCGCAGACCCAGTACACCTGGGTGGTCACGGCCACCCTGCTCGCCGCGACCGCCACCACCCCGATCTGGGGCAAGCTGGCCGACCTGTTCAGCAAGAAGCTGCTGATCCAGGTCTCGATCGTCGTCTACGTGGCCGGGTCCATGGTCGCCGGCCTCTCGCAGAGCGCCGGGCAGCTGATCGCCGCCCGCACGGTCCAGGGCATCGGCGTCGGTGGCCTGCAGGCGCTGGTCCAGGTCGCGATCGCCGCGATGATCCCGCCGCGCGAGCGGGGCCGCTACAACGGCTACCTCGGCGGCGTCATGGCCCTCGCCACGGTCGGCGGCCCGCTGCTCGGCGGCCTCATCGTCGACAGTTCCTGGCTCGGTTGGCGCTGGTGCTTCTACATCGGCGTGCCGTTCGCGGTCGCGGCGCTCGTGCTGCTCCAGGCCACCCTCAAACTGCCGACGTACCGGCGGGACCGCGTCAAGATCGACTACCTCGGCTCGGCCCTGATCGCGGCCGGCGTCAGCCTGCTGCTGATCTGGGTGTCGTTCGTCGACAGCTCGTTCGCGTGGCTCTCGTGGCAGACCGCCGTCATGGTCGTCGGCTCGGTGATCCTGCTCGCGCTGGCCGTGCTCGTCGAGTCGCGGGCCCCCGAACCGACCGTGCCGCTGCCCATCCTCCGCGAGCGCAACACCGCGCTGGCCATCCTCGCCAGCCTCGCCGTCGGCATGGCCATGTTCGGCGGCGCCGTCTTCCTCGGGCAGTACTTCCAGATCGGCCGCGGCTACAGCCCGACCGAGGCCGGCCTGCTGACCATCCCGCTGATGGCCGGCGTGCTGCTCGCGTCGATCATCGCCGGGCGCATGGTCAGCGCCAGCGGGCGGATCAAGCCGTACATCATCGTCGGCGCGGTAGTGCTGGTCGCCGGGTTCGCGATGCTCGCCGCCGTCGACCACGGCACCGCATTGTGGTACCTCGGCATCGGCATGTTCCTGATCGGCGTGGGCGTCGGCATGACGATGCAGAACCTGGTGCTCGCCGTGCAGAACAGCGTCGCCCTCAAGGACATCGGCGCGGCCAGCTCGACGGTGGCGTTCTTCCGGTCGCTCGGCGGCACGATCGGCGTGTCGGTCCTCGGGGCCGTACTCGCCCACCGGGTCACCGACCAGATCACCCACGACCTGGCCGCGGCCGGGGTACCGGCCTCGGGCAGCGCGTCGAGCGGCGGCACCCTCAACCTCACCGGCGTGCCGGAGCCGATCGTGCACATCATCCGGGCCGCGTACGGCGACGCCACCGGGCACATCTTCCTGATCTCGGCCGTGATCGCGGTGGTCGGCGTCCTGGCCGCGGTCTTCCTGCGGCCGGTCATGCTGCGCACCAGCCTCGACCTGCCGGACGAGGTGACGGCGGCCGCGGTCGCCGCCGACGCGGTCGACGGAGCACCCTCGTTCGATCAGGTCGCACCCGATCGCCGCTCTCCGGCATGATCGTCTCTCCGGCATGATCGTCGGATGACGACGACGGTTGACGGGCTTCTCGAACGAGCGCGGATCGGGATGCGACGACTCGACCCGTACGAGACCCAGGCCGCGGTAGCAGCCGGAGCCCTGCTGATCGACCCGCACCGACCGCCGGCGCGCCGGGCAGGGCGACCTGCCCGGCGCGATCGTCATCGACCGGACGGTGCTGGAGTGGCGGCTGGACCCGGCCTCGCCCCACCGCATCCCCGAGGCGACCGGCCACGACCGTCAGATCGTGGTGGTGTGCCGCCAGGGGTACAGCTCCAGCCTGGCCGCGGCGAGGTCGGTTACGAGACGGCGATGCCCTCGGCGCCCGCGCTGTTCGGCACGGTCACCGACGCCAGCGGGGTGAGCGCCCCGCCGCGGCCGATGGCGAAACTGACCAGCGCGCCGGTCGCGCCACCCCGGACGTAGAGGCGGTTCCCGGACGGTGAGGTCGCCGCGTCGACCGAGCCGGCCGCGGTCGCGGTGTTGCCCTGACCGGTCAGCTTGCCGTGGCTGTCCTTCACCGCGGTGACCGAGCCGCTGCCCGCGTTCGACGCGTAGAACACGCCGTCGGCGCCGGCGATCCAGCAGGTCGCCGCCTGACCGGTGGCCACACTGGACACCGGGGTCAGCTTGCCGCTGTGGCCGATGGTGAACGTGGCCACCGCGTTCGGGCCGGCCTCGGCGACGACCAGCCGGCCGGCCGAGTCGAAGTCGACCGCGAACGGCACCGCGCCGTCCAGCACCGTGGTGGTGGGCTCGGCCGACGGGCCGCCCAGCCGGTCGACGCCGAAGACGTCGACGGCGCTGGTGGACGCCTTGGTGGTGACGATCAGCCGGCTGCCGTCCGGCGTGAACGCGATCTGACCCGGGGTGTGCGTGAACTCGCCGGTGTCGGTGGTGATCGGCAGGTTCAGCTTCCGGTGCCAGGAGGCGACCTTGACCAGGCGTGAGCCCAGGCGCAGGTAACCCTGGATCGAGCCGCCGTCGCGCGCGTTGAGCACGTAGACGGCATCGCCGTGGCTGGTGACGCTGACCGGGAACGCCCCGCCGGTGGAGATCACCTGCTGAGGGCTCAGGCGATCGCCGTGGACGCCGAAGACGGTCAGCGTGTCACTGCCGGCGTTGACGGCGTACAGCAGGTTGTGCGCCCGGTCGAGTGTGAGCGCGCCCTGCGAGGCCACGTGGTCGGCGACCGAACCGTTGAGTACGCCGCCCTTGCCGCCGGTCGAGTAGGTGCCCTTCTGGTGCAGGGCGCTGTCGTAGGCGACGACCGCGTTGCCGTCGGTCCCGTCGGTGGCGACGAACACCGCGCCGCCGCCGTGCCCGGGACCGGCCAACTCGGGACCGGCCAACTCGGGACCGGCCGACGCGGGACCGGCCAGCGCCGGGCCGGCGAGCGCGGTTACGCCACCGGCCGCTGCCGCGAGGATCACGGCCAGACGTGCTGGGGTTTTCATGTTTCTCCTTCGGTTGGTTGTCCGCCACCGGGTTCGTGTCGGGCCACCGAGGGGGTCTTACTCCACGTCACGGGTTCGTAAGGTCTGCCGCCGGCCTTCCTTCCGCCGCCACCGTGACCGGCCGCGGGCTCAGGCTTCGTGAGTTGAGCCGCGCTGGATGGTCTCGGCGATGCGCTTGATGCGGCGGAGGCGGGCGTCCCAGGCGGAACCGACCGAGTTGAGCTGGGCGACCGCGCGGGCGAACTGGGCGTCGTCGATCCGGTAGCGCTTCTCGCGGCCCGCCGGGACCGCCCGCACCAGGCCGACCCGGTCGAGGACGCCGAGGTGCTTGGCGACGGCCTGGCGGGTGACCGGCAGCTGCTGGCTCAGCGTGGTCGCGGTGTGCGTGCCGTCGGCGAGCAGCAGGTCGAGCATGTGGCGGCGGGTCGGGTCGCCGATCGCCGACCACAGCTGGTCGTCGGGGGTCATGGGCGTGCTCCGACCGTCTCGGCGTACGGCGCCAGGCGCGGCAGGAACAGGTCCCAGCCGCGGACGTGGTCGCGGTATTGCTCTTCGAGAACCGCGGCCTCCCAGCCCCGCTCGCGGAACCCGGTCTCGGTGAGCCGCAGCAGCGTGCCCGTGCCGGACGGGGTCAGGTCGAACGTGACCAGATAGGAGTTGGTCTCGCTCGCCGCCTGACCCGCCGGGTGGGTCCACCGGAACGAGAACCGGTGCGGAGGGTTCGCGTCGACGACCGTGAACGGCTCGTCGTGGCTGCCGCGGCCGCGGTCGACGAACGTGATGCGGCCGGTCGATCCGGGAACCGATGAGAACTCGGCCTCGTCGGCCCACCACTGCGACACGTGCCCGGGCTGGCTGACCACGTCGAAGACGATCTCGGGAGAAGCCTCGATGTAGAGCTCCCGCTGGATCGATCCGAACTCCATGGCTAACTGTAAACCGCCTCCGAACCGGGCCGGCCGTCCGAGCGGCCTGGCGTGGCCCGGTTAGCCTCGGAAGCATGCTGATCGCCGAGCGTACGAGCATGCTTCGCGGCCGATACCGTCTGGTCGCCGACGGGCGCGAGGTCGCGGTGTGGGATCCGTCGTGGTGGCGCACCGGCGGAAGCTTCGAGATCGACGGCGACCGCTTCGAGGTGCGGGCCAACGGCTGGGGCACCACGTTCCGGATGCACGACCAGGCGGGCAACGTGCTCGCGCTGGTCGAGCGAGTGGGCCGCAAGCACTGGACGGCGCAGGCCGACGGCCGGGTCTACGAGTTCCGCCGGGCCTCGCTGCGGGGCAACCAGCAGGATCTGATCGTCGGCGGCGCCCGGGTTGGCTCGATCCGCCGCACCAGCGGCTGGACGGGCGCCGTCGAGGCCGACCTCCCGGGCGTGCCGCTGCCCACCCAGGTCTTCGTCGTCGGCGTCCAGATCGCCCACTGGCGGGCCCGGCAAAATGCCGTGGCCACCGGCTAAGGCTGGGCGGAAGCCGGTCACCAGGCTGCTGCGGCTACCTCTGATCCTTGGCCGCCGGGACGACCAGCTCCACGCCGCTCGCCTGAAGGGCGTCCCGCAGGTCGGGCGGGGGAGCGGCGTCGGTGATCAGGTAGTCGGCGGCGCC
>DASWRZ010000418.1:0-6975 GCA_036402935.1 Actinoplanes sp. | reverse complement strand
TAACTGACGAAGGCAAGCATGTCTAGCAACTCAGACATAGATTTTCTATGAGGCAGTGCCCAGCATCGACTTCGGAGGCGTTCGGCTCAGGCGATGACCCGGCCTGGAGTCGTCGGCGTGCGTGTGTTCGACGCGGTCAGGGAACGGATGTTTCAGCGGCGGCTTCCCGGCCGAGCGTCCCTTCGAGGGCGACCCGGGTCAGGCGGTGCTGGTCACCGAGTTCGGGCCTCGGACGTCCGCCCGCGCCGGGTGCATCCGCGACCCGACCGTGAATCAGGACGCCGGGGCGTGCAGGGTGATCGTGGTCCAGGCGCCGACGTGGACCTCGTCGCCGTCCTTCAGCGCGCGGGTCTGGCCGGCGGTGAGCGGGCTCTGCTCGTCGTTGAGGTAGGTGCCGTTGGTCGAGCCCAGATCCGACACCAGCCAGGTGCCGTCCACGCTCAGGGTCAGCAGGGCGTGGCTGTGCGAGGTGCCCGGGTCGGTGTCGGCCAGATCGATCTCGGGGTTGGTGCCCTTCGACGCGCTGCGCCGGCCGATCCGCGCCTGCGGGGACGGCAGGGTCACCAGCCGCTCGCCCGGGTCGGCCGGGAACTCGACGCCGTCGATCGCGTTGTCCTCGAAATACTTGCGGTCGGCGCGGATGGTCGCCGTCCAGCCGCCCACCGGCGTACTCGAAGGAGCCGGAACCGCAACGGTGAGGGTGGGCACCTTCCCGGTGTTGTGGTCGAAGCCGCAGTCCTCGCAGAACCGGCTCGACCCCGCCCGCGGCGTGCCGCAGTTGGGGCAGAGATCGCCCGTCGAAGGGGTCGCCGGCGGCGAGACCTGAACCGTCGGAACGGCCGCAGTCCCGCCGATCTTCGCCCCGCACTCGTCGCAGAAGTCGGCCTCGGTCGACTCGTGGCCCTTCGGGCAGGTGTAGGTGGTCACTGGTTCGACCGTCCGACGCGGACGGTCTTGGTCGAGCGGGTGTCGAGCGCCATCTCGTCGGCCGCCTCGACCTTGCGCCGCAACCGTACGGTGCCGGTCGCCGCGTCCTCGATGTCGACCACCGTGGCCAGCAACTCCTCGGTCTGCTTGTTGCCGGTCTCGTGGGCCAGCTGAGCGGCCCGGCCGAACTTGATCGTCGCCGTACGGTCGTCGCCCGCCTTGCGCGCCTCGATGCCGGCCTGGATCACGTCGGCCAGCTCGGCCTGCCCGGTGTAGTGGGCGACCTGCCGGTTGATGCGGGTGGACAGCGCCGTGTCCTCGGTCCAGACCGCGCGCACCAGCGTCTGGGCCAGCACGTCGTCGCCCTCGACCACCGACACCCGGGCGGCCAGCATCTCGTCGCCCGCCGCGCCCGAGGTCACGTCGATGCAGACGTGGTAGTCGCGGCTCTCCGAACCCCAGGAACCGATCGGGTAGCGGCCGGCCCGGGCCCCGTCGGCCACTCGCTTGCCGGTCAGGTCCATCACCTCGGGCTCGACCTGCTTGACGAAGCGTACGGTCGAATTGACCGGCGTCCAGACCTTGAGCTGCACGTCTCCGCTGGTCTTGCCCATCGCCTTGGTCATCATCTCCTGGAAGGCGGCCGCCAGGCCGGCCGGCTTGGCGACGATGTCGACCGTGCCGAGCATCGCCTCGGCGATCTTGCGGAGCTCGGAGACCTTCCAGTTGGTGCCCACGCCGCGCGAGTCACAGACGAACCGGCCGCCGATCGAGTCGAGCACGCTCTCCAGGTAGCCCGGGCGCTCGCCGTTCTCGCCGTCGGTGAGCAGGATCGCGTGGGCGATGTCGCCCGGCCGCTGGCTGAACAGCTGGGCGGCGAGCAGCAGCCAGGCGCCGATCGCGGTGCCGCCGCTGGCCTGCAGCCGGTCGATCGAGCGGACCGCCTCGGCCCGCGAGTCCGGCGAGGAGACCGCGAGCTGGCCCGGGGCGGGGAACAGCTGCTGGGCGGTGCTGACCCCGGCGATGATCGCGAAGTGGACACCGTCGTCGATGGACTCGACGGCGGTCTTGGCGGCCTGGCGGGCGGCGGCGATGCGGCCCTCGGCCTGCATCGAGCCGGACGCGTCGACGATGATGATCTCGGTCGCGCCCGAGGTACGGCGGCCGCCCTCGGCGCCGGACGAGGTGACCGTCACGATCGCGTTGACCTCGGTCGCGCCCAGGGCGAGGAACTCGTTCTGGAAGGCCTCGGCGGTGTACGACATCCCTACTCCTTGTACTCCGTGTGCTCCGGGTGGGCGGGGGCTACGGGGATCAGAACTACGGTGATGTTGTCGGCGCCGCCGGCCGCGTTGGCGAACTTCGCCAGCTGCCGGGCGGCGTCGAGGAGGCTTTTGCCGTCGAGCGCGTCGCGGACGGTGCCGGCGAAGCGCGCGGGGTCGGTCAGGTAGTTCCACAGGCCGTCGCTGCAGAGCACCAGGTGGCCGGGCGCGGTCACGGTGAATCCGGCGGTGCGCGGCCGGACCGGCCCGGCGTCGGCGCCCAGCCAGGCGGTGATCGCGTGCGCCTTCGGGTCGCGCATCGCCGTCTCGGGGTCGGCGCCGAGCGCGATCGCGTGGGTGGCCCACGAGTCGTCCTCGGTGAGCTGCTCGGCCGGGCCCTCGGCGGGAAGCCAGTAGGCACGGCTGTCGCCGACCCAGCCGACGTCGACGAACTGGCCCCGGACCGTGGCGGCGACGATCGTGCAGGCCGGGTTGGAGACCGCCCGCCGGGGGTCGCCGCCGGCGGCCAGCTCGGCCACCGCGGCGCCGGCCTGGACGATCGCGCCGGAGAGGCGCTCGGCCAGCATCTCGGCGAGTTGCTCGGGGGACAGGAACGTGAGTTTCCGCGATCCGTCGCCGCCCAGCGCCGCCCCGGCGATGTCGGCCGCGACCTGCGAGGCGAGATCCGGGTCGAACGAGGACGACACCCCGTCGCTGACCACCGCGTCGACGTAGCCCGGGTGGCCGACCAGCCACATCGCGTCCTCGTTGCGGTGATGGCGCTGGCCGCGATCGGTCACCGCGGCCGCCACCTCGGCCAGGTCGACCTCGATGTGGTCGCGCGGGCGGGCGGCGAGCATGCCGCAGTTCTCGCAGTAGCCGTCGGCACCGACCGAGTCGGCCGTGCCGCAGTGCGGGCAGGACTTGGGGTCGGCGGATGAGGCGGGGGCGGTCGGGGCGGGGGCGGATCGGGTGTCGGCGGTGTCAGCCGGCCCGGGTTCGTCTTCGGTCAGCTTGTTGCCGCAGGCCTCGCAGAAAGCCACACCCGCGGCTCTCTCGTCGGCGCAGGAGGCGCAATCGGTGGTGGTCATGGTGCCTCGCTGCTTCTCAGGTCCGGGTGCGGGGGCGGGCGGCGTTGGCCAGGTCGACCAGGCGGATCTTGTCGGGCCCGTGTGCCGCCCGGGCCATCTCGCGGTACGCATCCTCCAACGCGAACCGTACGTCGCGCTCCCCGGCCTGCCCGTTACGGGCCGAGCCGAGAACCGTGCCCGGCAGTGTGGCCCCGCCCAGCAGCGTTTGCAATGCCTGTTCGAGCAGTTCCGCCCGCAGCGCCGCCAGCTGGGCGGCCTCGACCTCCAGCCGTTCGATCAGCGCCGCCGCCGCGGCCAGCGAGGTCACGTCGGAAGCGGCCGACGGGTGCGGCTGCACCAGCGCCCGTACCGCCCCGACCTGCGACGTACGGTAGGCCGACGACGTCCCGGGCACCCGGTTGTACGCCTCGACGGCCCCGCTGCGGTCACCGGCACGCAAGCGGCAGCGGGCCAGCCCGGCCGCCGCGGTCGTGTACGCCGGGTCGGTGCGGCTCACCGTGTCGTAGTAGCCGGCCGCGGCGGGGTCGCCCGCCATCTCCAGGGTCAGGCCGAGCGCCAGCTGCGGCGCCAGCTCGCCGGGCAGCGCCGAATAGACCGCGTCGAACCGCTGACGGGCGTACGCCCAGTCGTCCGTGGCCAGCGCGAGCAGGCCGTCGTACCAGGCCAGCCGCCAGTCCGCGCCGTCGGTGGTGAACAGCGCGTCGCGTGCCTTGCGGGCGTCGTCGAAGTATTGATGGCGGGTAGCCAGGTCGATCTCGGCCCGCAACGCCCGCAACCGCACCTCGACCGTGTCGACCGGCGCGTTCTTGAGCAGCTGCAGCACCTCGGACGGGTCGGTCACGGTCACCGAGGCGAGGAACGCGGCCGCCGGGTCGGTCAGGTCGATCAGCGGCGTCGGCAGCTCCTGCCAGCGCGGGCCCTCGGTCTTCAGATCGGTGCGCAGCTCGCCGGTGAACAGCCTCGACGGCGCCGGGTGGGCCTCGCCGGCACTCGCCAGCACCTGCCGCAGCACGCCGAGCATCTGGTCGCTCATCTCGGCCGCGTCGACGAACCGCTCGGCCGGGTCGGGGCGGGTGGCCCGCAGCAGCAGCCGGTAGAACGACTCGTACCTGCGGTAGACCTCGAACTCGCCCCGATCCGGCAGCGACTCCTTGAACGTGCTCTGGTAGCCGCGGAAGTCGGTGGTCATCACGGCCAGCGTGCGGCCGACCGTGAACAGGTCGGAGGCGATCGACGGGCCGAGCGTCGCCATCTCGGGCGCCTGATAGCCGACCGTGCCGTAGATCGCCGCGTCCATGTCGTCGAACCGCACCACGCCGCCGAGGTCGATCAACCTCATCTGGTCGCCGGACTGGATCACGTTGTCGGGCTTGAAGTCGCAGAAGATCAGACCGCGGTCGTGCAGGTAGCCGAACGCCGGCATGATCTCCAGGAGGTAGGCCAGCGCCTGGTCGACCGGCAGCGGGTCCGGGTTGCCGCCGTTCGCGGTCCGCCGGTCCTTGAGGATGCCCTTGAGCGACTCGCCGCCGACGTACTCCATGACGATGTAGCCGGCGCCGTCGTGCTCGACGAAGTTGTAGATCTTGACGATGTTCGGGTGCTCGACCTCGGCCAGGAACCGCCGCTCCGCCACCGCCGCGGCCAGCGCATCCTCGTCACCGGAGTTGAGCAGGCCCTTGAGCACCACCCAGCGGTCGGAGACGTTCTTGTCGATCGCCAGATAGATCCAGCCGAGACCGCCGTGGGCGAGCGCGCCGACCACCTCGTACTGCCCGCCGACCAGCTCGCCCTTGGTCAGCTTGGGACTGAAGTTGAACGGCTCGCCGCAGTGCGCGCAGAAGCCGGAGGTGCGTCCCGGACGGTCGCCCCGCGAGCGCCCGACCGGCTGCCCGCACTTCGAGCAGTACCGCTTGTCCTCCGGCACCTCGGCCTTCGCCATGACGGCGGTCGCCGGGTCGGCCTGCACGATCGGTGCGACGTCGACCAGACCGCCGCCGAAACGGCGGCGCCGGGAACCGGTCCGGGAGCTGCCGGTGCGTCCGCTTCCGGACGTACGCGTGGAGAGCGCACCCGTCCGCGCCGAGGCCTCACTGGCCCTCGTCGCTGTCGATCCGGCTGTCGTTTTGGTGCCGTTTGCCGCCTTCGCGCCGGTGCCGCCTGCCGTAGCGCCTTTGTTCAGAGGGGCCAGGCCGCACGTGTCGCAGTAGCCGTCCTCGATCGTCCCGGGGCAGTCGCGTTCGCATCTCATCGGTTGTTCCTCGCGATCGTGCCGGTGAGGGCTTCCTGATAGGCGTCGACGGCGCGACGGGCCGCGTCGAGGTCGCAGGGTGCGGTGTAGAGCAGGTCGCGGGCGGCGTCGGCCAGCGGGGTGAGCGCGGCGTCCTCGCCCAGGCCACGGCTCAGTGCCTTGGCTCGGTAGGCTTCGAGCCGGCCGCGCATCTCGTTGCGGCTGGTCAGCAGGGCGGTGTTGCGGGCGGCCGCGGTCTGCAGCGCGGCCCGGTGCTCACGCGCACGCCGCGTCCAGTCGGACAGGCGCGGGCTGATCAGCGCCCACTGCCCGGCGGCGGCGAGCGCGTCGAGGGCCGCGAGATCGGGGAGCAGCGCGACGTCGCGTACGGTCGTGATCTCCCGATCCTCGAAGCGGCCGTCCGCCTTCTCGCGGGCCGCCTCGGCGGCCCGGCGGGCCGCCGCGACCTCGGTGGCCAGCGTGTGCGCCTCGGCCAGGCGGCGCTCCAGCGCCTGCCGCAGCTCGGCGGCCGAGGTGCGCTCGGCGTCGGCCCGGGCGATCAGATCCCGTACGCCGGTGAGCGCGCTCGCATCGGCGCCGAGCGGATCGGTCGCGAGCATCGCGGTGAAGGCGCCGAGCCGCCGGTCGGCCTCGTCGAGGGTGGCCGTGCTGCCGCCCGCCTCGCGGGTCAGCCGGCGGACGTTGTCGAGATCGGCCGCGGTGTCGGCGGCGGAGGGCAGGAGTTTCTGCCAGACGTCACCGGCCTGGGTGACCACGGTCGCCGCGGTGGCGAACGCGATCTCCATGGCGCCCAGCAGCTCGGCGGGGGAGCAGGTGGTGCTGATCTGGCCGGTGCCGAGCAGTCCGCGCTGGGCCAGCGGGACGGTCGTGGTCGAGAGCGTGACCGACTTGCCGAGCACCAGGTGGACGAACTCGGCCCGCTCCCGGTCGCCGAACCGGCGCTGATCGCGCAGGCCGCGGGCCTTGGCGATCAGCTCGGTCAGCATGCGGTAGCCGTCCCACAGCTCGGTCAGCGCGTCGGTCGCGTCGGCCCAGGCGGTCGCGGTGCGGCCGGCCAGCTTGGTCTTGTCGAGTTCCTTGCGGTGCGGATTGTCATCGAGGTCGACCAGGTTGGCCGCGATCGCCGTCACGGCCGCCTCCAGCCGCAGCAGCTCGGTGTCCGCCGGTTCCGTCATTGATACTCGGCCTTCGGCGGCGCCGGCGGTGCGCCGAACGCACCCAGCCACCGCTTGTACGTCGCGGCCCACGTGCCGTTCTGCTTGTTCTTGGCGAGCACCGCGTTCACGAACCGGGTGAACTCGGGCGACTTCTTCGAGGTCGCCATGCCGTACGGCTCGTCGGTGAAGCGCGGGCCGACGACCTTCGCGTACGGGTCCTGGGCCGCCATCCCGGCCAGGATCGTGTCGTCGGTCGAGATCGCGTCGACCTGGTTCTGCTGGAACGCGAC
>DASWRZ010000417.1:0-33128 GCA_036402935.1 Actinoplanes sp. | reverse complement strand
CACCACGGCTGACCTGAGCGCTTTAGGGCGGAGGGCGTGGGATTCGAACCCACGAAGAGTTTCCCCTTACCGGTTTTCAAGACCGGCGCCATCGGCCACTAGGCGAGCCCTCCCGAGTGCGCGCTCCCAGTCTGCCAGATGGCCGCCGTGCGCCGGCAGCGCCTCTTAACCGAAACTTATATTAAGACTCTTAACAGGCACCTCACCTGCATAAACAGCATGATCACGGGTTGCTTCGACGGTTGACAACCTATCGACACGCGTGTTTATTGTTCAGCGTCTTATCAGTCCCAGCCTCCGGCCCCCACCGACGGCAAGGGAGATCCCCACATGTCCATGAGATCCACCGCCAGAAGAGCCCTCTACGCCGCGGCCGGTGCCGTGGCAGTCGCGGCGATCGTGGTCGTCGCGCCGCAGGCGTTTGCGGCCGGCGAGTCGGTCAACGTCTACCTGACCACTACCAGTGGCACCGACGGGCGCACCGTGACCCGCGGGCTGCAGCAGCAGACGCCGGTCTCGTTCGCCGCTACCAGTGGCAGCGGCAATCAGACCATCACGGTCAACGAGAACACGGCCTACCAGCAGTTCGAGGGTGCCGGCGCCGACATCACCGACACGACGGCCTTCGACATCAAGGGCAGTGGCGCGCTGTCCGCGGCGACCCAGAACGACGTGATGACCAAGCTGTTCTCGCCGACGAGTGGCATCGGCATCAGCGCGGTCCGCAACGTCATCGGCTCGTCCGACCTGGCGCAGAACAGCTACTCCTACGACAACACCTGCTGCGACGTCAACGACTTCTCGCTGTCGCGCGACAGCGACGTCATGGCGCTCAGCAAGCAGGCCCTCGGGCTCAACCCGCAGATGTTCTTCATGGCCTCGCCCTGGTCGGCGCCGCCATGGATGAAGGACAACAACGCCTACAGCCAGGGCTACCTGCAGTCGCAGTACTACGCGGCCTACGCGCAGTACTTCGTGAAGTACATCCAGGGCTACCAGAGCGCGGGCGTGCCGATCCGGTACGTCACCGAGCAGAACGAGCCCGGCTGCTGCGCCGGCTACCCGTCGATGCAGTGGACCGCGTCCGGCCTGGACTACTTCGCGGCCAACAACCTGCTGCCGGCGCTCAACAACGCGGGCCTGAGCACCAAGCTGCTGATCGGCGACTGGAACTTCGACACCTACGACGCCTGGGTGTCGCCGCTGATCAACGACACCGCGATCCGCAACAACAAGAACTTCGGCGGCATCGCCTGGCACAACTACGGCGGCAGCCCGTCGCAGATGACCACGGTGCACAACCAGTTCCCGTCGGTCAACGAGTACATGACCGAGTACTCGGGCGGCACCTGGGTCGCCAACCAGCAGCAGCAGGACATGACCGACATGGTCAACTTCTTCCGCAACTGGGGCCGCAGCTGGAACAAGTGGTCGCTCGCCGTGGACGAGAGCATGGGTCCGCACAACGGCGGCTGCGGTACCTGCACCGGGCTGGTCACCGTGCACCGCAACGACGCGAGAAAGGGCCAGGTCGACTACACCGTCGAGTACTACACGATGGGCCACCTGACCAAGTTCGTGAAGCCGGGCGCGGTCCGGATCGACTCGACGGCCAACTCCACGGTTCCCAACGTGGCGTTCAAGAACCCGGACGGGTCCAAGGCGCTGATCGCGTACAACACCAGCGGCAGCACCCAGACGGTCAAGGTCAACTGGGGTGGGCAGTCGTTCACCTACAGCCTGCCGACCAAGACCTCGGCGACGTTCACGTGGAGCGGCTCCCAAGGAACCGGAACCACTCCGCCTCCGAGCGGCAGGACCGGCGCGATCACCAGTGCCCTGGACAACAAGTGCCTGGATGTGACCGACGGTTCGACCGCCAACGGCAACCAGCCCCAGCTCTGGGACTGCGTCGCCGGCAGCGCCAACCAGCAGTGGACGGTCGGCACCGACGGCACGATCACGGGCCTCGGTAAGTGCCTCGACGTCGCCAACAACTCGACCGCCGACGGCGCGGTCGTGCACCTGTGGGACTGCGCCAGCACGGTCGCCAGTCAGAAGTGGACGGTCTCCGCGGCCGGCGACATCGTCAACACCGCGTCGGGCAAGTGCCTCGACGTCAAGGACAAGAACACCGCCAACGGCGCCAAGCTGCAGCTCTGGACCTGCACCGGCACCTCGAACCAGAAGTGGACGACCCCCGCATGAAGCGCCGTTCGAAGATTCTCGCGATAGTGACGTCGGCCGCGGTGGTGGGCACCCTCGGCGTCCTCGGTATCAGCAACGCGTTCGCGGCCAGCTCGGGCACGCTCGTCAGCTCGCTCGACGGCAAGTGTCTCGACGTGACCGACGGATCGACCGCCAACGGCAACCAGCCCCAGCTGTGGGACTGCACGGCCGGCAGCAGCAACCAGCAGTGGACGCTGGCCGACAACGGTTCGGTGCAGGGCAAGGGCAAGTGCCTCGACGTGGCCAACAACTCGACCGCCGACGGTGCGGTCGTGCACCTCTGGGACTGCATCGACACCGTGGCGACCCAGAAGTGGACGCTGTCCGCGGCCGGTGACCTGGTCAACAACGCGGCCAACAAGTGCCTCGACGTCAAGGACAAGAGCACCGCCAACGGCGCCAAGCTGCAGCTCTGGACCTGCACGGGCACGTCCAACCAGAAGTGGAAGTTCGGCGGCACCGGCACGACCCCGCCGACCACGGGGCCGACGACCGCTCCGCCGACCAGCGGCGGCCCCGGCCTGAAGGCGGTCGCGCCGTACTACTACACCGGCTGGGGCAACCCGCCCAACCTGACCACGGTCATGAACGCCACCGGCGTCAAGTGGTTCACGATGGCGTTCATGCTCAACAGCGGCAACTGCGTCCCCAAGTGGGACGGCGGGCGCGCGCTGACCGGCGGCCAGGACCAGACCGCGATCAACACGATCCGGGCGGCCGGAGGTGACGTCGTCGTCTCGTTCGGCGGCGCCAGCGGCCCGTGGCTGGAGGACGCCTGCTCGAGCGCGTCTGCCCTGGCCAACGCCTACCAGCAGGTGATCAACGCGTACGGCCTCAAGGCGATCGACATCGACATCGAGGGCACGCCGTACAACAGCGCCACCGACCAGCAGAAGACGGTCGACGCGCTGAAGACGATCAAGGCCAACAACCCGGGGATCACCGAGTACATCACCCTGGGCAGCGGCACCGGTGGTCCCGACAGCTCGCTGATCAACCGGGCCGCGAGCTCGGGCCTGGCCGTCGACGGCTGGGGCATCATGACCTTCGACTGGGGCAACACCACGGGTAACCAGGGTCAGCTGACCACCCAGGCGGCCGACGGTCTCAAGAACAAGCTCAAGACCGCGTACGGGTGGTCCGACGCGGACGCGTACAAGCACGTCGGCATCTCGTCGATGAACGGGATCACCGACGAGCACGCGACGGTGACCGTCAACGACATGAAGACGATCACCGCGTACGCCCAGCAGCACCAGATCGCCCGGCTCACCTTCTGGTCGCTCAACCGTGACCGGCAGTGCCCGGGTGCGTACCCGAACGACGACACCTGCAGTGGCGTGTCGCAGTCGGCGTACCAGTTCACCCAGACCATCGGCGCCTACAAGGGCTGACCGTCCGGGAATCAGGGGGCCCTCGAACAGCGGTGGGTGCTGTTCGAGGGCCCCCTGACGTAATTTGGGAGTATGCGCGCGATCTTGATCGAGGACGGCCGGCTCGTTCTCCGCGAGGTGCCTGACCCTTCTCCCGCGGACGGAGAGGTGGTCGTCGACGTCACCGCGGCCGGCATCAACCGTGCCGACGTTCTGCAGCGCCAGGGCAACTATCCGGTCCCACCCGGCGCCCCGCCCTACCCGGGCCTCGAGTGCGCCGGCGTGATCAGCGCGGTCGGCGCCGGCGTGACCGGCCACCACGTCGGCGAGCGGGTCGCCGCGCTGCTGGCCGGCGGCGGCTACGCCGAGAAGGTGGCCGTCCCGGCCGCTCAGCTGCTGCCGGTGCCGACCGGTCTCGCCCTGCAGGAGGCGGCCGCGCTGCCCGAGGTGGCCTCCACGGTCTGGTCCAACACGGTCGAGCACGACCGGCTGCGCAAGGGCGAGACGCTGCTGGTGCACGGCGGCGGCAGCGGGATCGGCAGCTTCGCGATCCAGCTCGGCAAGGCCCTCGGCGCCACCGTGATCACCACGGCCCGGGCGGTCAAGCACGACGAGCTGCGCGCGCTCGGCGCCGACCTGGTCATCGACTACAGCACCGACGACTTCGTGGCGGTCGCGAAGGACTTCACCGACGGTCGCGGCGTCGACGTGGTGCTCGACATCATCGGGGCCCGATATCTGGCCCGCAACATCGACGTGCTGGCCCCCAACGGGCGCCTCAGCATCATCGGCATGCAGGGCGGCACCCGGGCCGAGCTCGACCTCGGCAAGCTGATGGCCAAGCGCGGCACGGTCTCGTCGACCTCGCTGCGGGCGCGTCCGGTCGCCGAGAAGGCACGCATCGTCTCCGGCGTGACCCGCGAGGTGTGGCCGTTGGTCGAGGCGGGCGCGATCAAGCCGATCGTGCACGCCGCGCTGCCACTGGCCGAGGCCGCCGAAGGGCAACGGGCGATGGAGGCGAGCGAGCACCTCGGCAAGATCCTGCTGTTGCCGTAGGAAGCTAACACGGCCGGGTGATTGCGGATCGCGTTTCCGCGCGTTCGGGCGGTCGAGCGCCACCGGCCGCTCAGCATGGGCCATGACCAACACCTCCCTGCGTCCCGCCACGCCCGAGACCGAGGTCGCCCTCCGACGCAGGCGGGCGCGGTGGCCCGGGCTGGTTGCCGCGGCTCTCGCCGCGCTTGCGGCCGGCTCCGGGGCGTACGCGTTGATGGCGCGACCGAAACACCCGGCCGGACCGTCGGACGGCGGTTTCGTGTTCGACGTCGGCACCGTGAAGTGCGGCGTCGGCACCGTCGGGCCGGCCGAGCTTCCGCAGCGGGCGAACGGCCAGTTCTGCCTGGTCGACGTGACCGTGCACAACGTCGGGACCGAGCCGGAACTGCTCGACCCGGGCGCTCAGGAGGCGATCGACGCGCAGGCGAGGCACTACCCGATGTCCGACCGGGCGGCCGTCTTCGTGAACGACCGCGATCCGACCCTGCTCGAGGAGATCCCGCCCGGGCGGACCGTGCCCGGCGTGTTGCCGTTCGAGCTGCCTTCGGGCGTGTCGCCGGTCGCCGTTCAGCTGCGCGAGAAGGTCGGCTCGGCCGGCGTCCGGGTGCCGCTGTCCTGATTCGCACGGCGCGTTCGGGTCAAATTCGAAATCCACGGTTCTGGATCGACAGCTCAACTTTCTTTCTTTTCTCAGAAATTCGGGGTTGATTGTGTGTAATCGGCCCCGAGACATTCCCGTGATGTGTTGGCATGGTCGACGGAATTAACGAGTTGTCCGGGTTCCCATTGCCTGCCATCGACGGCCGGCACGGGCGTGGCTCACGTTATGGCCGCGCTTAGGAGGATTCGCGCGAGTGCCCCGGGCCGATTTCGGAGGCAACGCTGCATCGTCCGTCCCCACGCCGGGTCCTGACCGCGGGAGCCATCGCGCTCGCCGCCGTCGCCCCGGCAATCGACCCGATCGAGAGCTCCGCCGACTCCGTCCGCGCGCTGCCGCCGTTGACGCCGGTCCGCGTGGAATCGGCCGCTCTCGACGCTGATAACGCATTTGTGGCGCGAACCGCGATCCCGCTCCGCGCGTCGCGTTCCGCCACTCGCCGGGCCGTTCCGACGCGCCCGGCCGGCGCCCAGGTTTTCCGCCGCCCGGCCATCCTGGCCGCCGTTCGCACCGCCAACGTGGCCGTGTTCGGCGTGACCCGGGCAACCGGCCTGAGAACGCCTCTCAGGGTGGTTGACCGCACCACCCTGGCTGACCGCACCGCCCTGGCTCACCGGACGACTCTGGCTCACCGGACGACTCTGGCTCACCGGATAGCCCTGGCTCACCGGATGGCCCGGGCGCAATCGACCACCCTGGCTCGACGAACCGTCCTGGCTCGCCGCGCCGTGCACACCGCCACTCGCTCGGCCGTCCGGCAGCGGCACACCTACCGCGCCGTGGTGACCAGGCACGTGGCCGTGGCCCGGCCGGTACGCCGGATCGCCCTGGGTGGTGGGATGAACGCGGTCATCGCGTACGCCAGATCCCAGGTCGGGCGCAGCTACGTGACCGGCGGCGAGGGTGGCGGCGGCTTCGACTGCTCCGGCCTGACCCGACGCGCGTACGCCCAGGCCGGAATCAGGCTGCCGCATTCGTCGCGGGCCCAGGCCGCCCGGGCGCACACCGTCTCGCGCCGGGTGGCGCGCGCCGGCGACCTCGTCGTCGGGTCGGGCCACGTCGGCATCTACATGGGCCACGGGATGATGATCGACGCGGGTAACCATCGCACCGGCGTGGTTTATCGCAAGCTCTATTCGGGTCTGCGGGTGGAGCGCTTCTGAATTCCGATCGGCTCGACCCAATCGCGGCCGTGATTATCGATAGTCGGCCGTTGTTCGGACTCGTGCCGCGCACACCGCGGACCGTGTCAGCCCGGTCAGATCGCAGCTGCTGGGATAGCAGTCGGCACCCGCCTGGTCCGGCGGGTGCCGACTTGCGGCCGCTGGGTCTGCTGCTCTCAGCGACCTATCGCCACCGAGCACGGGGATCTCAGCCGCACGCACCCGGTCGGATGTCAGACAGAAGCATCGCCCGGCACCATCTCGACACCGCGCACCAGCTGTGCGTTTCCCCGATCGGGTGACGACGGCCCGCAATCCGGGCGAAAGACGGACGCAATCCTGGCCGGTTACCCTCGGCGATATCGGGGAATGCGGATCATGTTTGCACCGTCTCGCCGGAGGACAACGCCATGAGTCTGGAACGCGCTGTGGCCCCGGATCCGTACGACCATCTCCCGCCGGTCCCGTCCTTCACCCTGACCAGCGCCGATGTGGGCGACGGCCGGCCGCTCGACGAACTCTTCACCCATCCCGGCGTCGGCGGCAAAAACCTGTCGCCGCAGTTGTCGTGGTCGGGTTTCCCGGCCGAGACCCGCAGCTTCGTGGTGACGTGCTTCGACCCCGACGCCCCGACCGGCAGCGGATTCTGGCACTGGATCGTGGTCAATCTGCCCTCGTCGGTCACCGAGCTGCCGCGCGGGGCCGACCCGCTGCCGGAGGGTGCCTTCTGTGTGCGCAACGACTACGGCGAGCGCGGCTACGGCGGCGCCGCCCCGCCGCCCGGCGACCAGGCCCACCGCTACGTCTTCGCGGTGCACGCGCTCGACGTCGACCGGCTCGACCTGGGGGCCGACACCACGCCGGCCTACGTCGGCTTCAATCTGACGTTCCACACGTTGGCGCGGGCCGTGATCCGGCCCACGTTCCAAAGCTGAGACGAAACCAAAGCTGAGACGGAAAAAGCCGCCGGGAAACGGCGGCTTTTTCCGTACGTGCGAGTCAGGCGGGCTTGCGCGCGACCACGAAGACCGACTGGCCGAACGGCGGCCGGACGACGCTCTCCGCGGCCTTGGTGACCGGCAGCACCAGGCTGTCGTAGATCTTGACCATCGGACCCTCCTTCGGCGCCAGCTTGAAGATGCTGGTGGCGCCGTAGTAGCCGATGAGGCCGAGGGCGTTGGCGTAGTGCAGCTTCTCGATCTGGAGACCGGCCTCGGTCATCGCGGCCCGCATCGACTTCTTCGTGTAGCGCCGGATGTGGCCGGTCGCGATGTCGACCTGGCTCATGGCGAACATGAAGGCGGGCACGATCAGGATGATCCGGCCACCCGGGCGCACCAGATCGGACATGCTGCGCAGCGCACCGACGTGGTCCTCGATGTGCTCGAGCACGTTGTACGACACGGCGGCGCTGTACTCCCCGTTCGCGTCGGGCGACGGGAGCAACATCTGACGCACGTCGATGTTGGGGTGATCGACCATGCGCTCCTTGAGCAGCACCAGCCGGTCGGGGTCGGCCTCGGTCGCCGTGAACCGCGGAAGGTGCTCAACCCACTCGAGCGCGTAGTCGCCCAGCCCGCTGCCGATCTCGATCGGGTTGTCACCCAGGTAGGGGAGTGCGAGCTCGACGAACCACCGGCGGTGGTTCACCGCCGTGGCCAAACCTTCGAGTACTTCGGACTGGATCCGCTGGTCTCCAGTGATGTCTGCCATAGGTGTAGGTTCCCTCGTCTTGCTGATCCGGAAGCTGACAGCGGGACCGCACGAGTTAACCATCCGGCACGCGTATCCGAAAGTTGAGCCCGGGGCGGCTACCCATTATTTGCCTGATTGAGACATAGGCCGGGTGGGTACTACCCGGTGTTGCGGTCCATCCAGGCTCTGCGTGGATGCCCCGAATACGACGTTCATATCGGCTCGATCACGCATCGGCCGCTCGACACAACAACGTTACCAACCTCGGTTAGGCTCGCCGACGCTATGACGATTACGGGTATTGACTCGACAGGCCAGTCGGCGGGCGGGAACGTTGTGCCGCCTCGCCAAGCGGCTGACGCCGACAGCCTGGAAACCGACGCGCAAGATCTCGATGCCGAGCTGCGGTCGCTGGAGACGCATGTCACCACGACCGCTCGCATCGTGGCCGTTCCGGCTGAGCAGACCGCCGTTGAGCAGGAGCTCGTACTCGAGCCCCGCAAGCGCGCGTGGTGGCAGCTCAATTGGCGGGACGCTCTTGCGATCGTTACTTTCGTCGCTGTAGCGCTCTACCTCACCGCGCCGCTCTGGCTCAATCTCGATCATGAGATGCGCGACGATCCGCAGGACCAAGCTTTCTTTGAGTGGATGCTGGCGTACGGTGCCCGCGTCATCACGCACGGGGCATATCCGTTCTTCTCGAATCTCATGAATTACCCCGATGGGGTGAACATGATGGCCAACACATCGGTGCTGGCCGTTTCGCTTCCGTTGACGCCCGTCACTCTTCTGTTCGGCCCGCATGTGTCGTTCAACGTATTTCTTACGCTGGCGTTGGCGTGCACCGGCATCTCGTGGTATTTCGTGCTCTCGCGACAGTTCTTGTCGTCTCGGCGGGCCGCCTGGATCGGCGCGATGTTCTGTGCATTCGCGCCCAGCATGATGGCACACGCCGGCGGCCATCCGAACATCGTCTCGCAGTTCCTGGTGCCGTTGATCATCTGGCGCACGCTCGCCCTGCGACACGGGAAAGCCCTGCGTAGCGGCCTGATTCTCGGCGGCCTGCTGATCTGGCAGGCATTCATCAACCTTGAGATTCTGTTCATGACCGCGGTCGGCCTGGGTATCTTCTGCCTGGCGCTCGGCATTTCCCGGCGGCGCCGGCATCCGGGCGAGGTGCGGGCCTTCCTTCGGGGACTCGCGGTCGCCGTGCTAGCCGTGGTGGCGGTGCTTGCCTATCCGCTGAGCGTTCAGTTCTTTGGGCCGCAGAGCTATCAGGGCCTCTCGGCGTACGTCAAAAACTTCGGAACCGACCTCGGTGCCTTTACCGCGTATTCGAGTCATTCGGTGGCCGGTAACGCGACGACGGCGGCCCGTCTTGCACAGAACTCGGCCGAGGAGAACGCGTTCTTCGGCTGGGGCCTGGTGATCCTCTTCCTCGGTCTCGTCGTCTGGATGCGCCGCAACCTCGCGGTGGTGACGCTCGGCGCGGTGGCCGTGCTCTTCGCCGCGATGTCACTCGGACCGCGAATTTTCCTCAACGGCATCAATACCGGCATCCCTGGCATCTGGGCCGCTTTGCAGTACGTACCGGTCCTCGACTCGGCGGTGCCGACCCGGTGGGCGATGGCGATCGCGCCGGTCGTCGGCATCGTGCTGGCCCTCGGCGTACAGAAGGCGATCGCGCTCGTCCGCAGCCAACCGGCCGCGCGCGGCCCGGTGCGGGTAGCGATGATCACGGCGGTGGCGATGGCCCTGGTGCCGCTCGTGCCCTACCCGGTGCAGGCCGTCGACATGGCGCCGATCCCGCAGTTCGTCACCGCGGGCACCTGGAAGCAGTACGTCGACGCCGACCACAGCGTGGTCGCTCTGCCCCTTCCGGGCAGCGGCTACCCGGCCCCGATGCGGTGGAGCGCGATGACCGGCCTCGACATGAAGATCGCCGGTGCCTATGCGCTGCTCCCGACCGAGAGCGCCCTCAACCCCGACGACCACACCGCGACGTTCGCGCCGCCGTGGCGGCCGACCAGCGGCCTGATGGAGTCGATCAAGCAGGGCAACCCGATCCCCGAGATCACCGACACGCGCCGCGAGATGACGCTGTCCGACCTGCGCTACTGGCACGCGGCCGTGATCGTGCTGGCCCCGCAGACCCGCGACATCGAGATGCTGC
Organism: Actinoplanes sp.; assembly: GCA_036402935.1. GTDB lineage: Bacteria > Actinomycetota > Actinomycetes > Mycobacteriales > Micromonosporaceae > Actinoplanes. The sequence goes on along the minus strand of DASWRZ010000417.1, from coordinate 22,781 downwards.
GGGCGATGACCGAGATCCTCGGCTTCGAGCCGACCTGGAACGGCGGCGTCTGGGTGTGGGACGTGCGCAACCTGGTCGACAACCCCGACGCGATCCTGAGCGGCCCCGACATCAGCTGACCGGCGGCACCGGTCTCGATCACCTCTGAAACACCAGTAGCTCGCTGGTCTCGTACTGCGGCCCGTCGGCGAGCGAGGGCAGCGCGGCCTCGATCCGCGCGAAGCCCTCCTCGATGACCTCGGCGCTCATGAGCTCGAACATCGAGACGGAACGCAGCCGCAGCTTGGCGGCGTCCTCGGCCAGGCTCGCCGAGCGGGGCCAGGTGACCTGATCGCGAGCGGCCAGCGTCCACCCGGCGCCGGCGAACTGGCTCGTCACCTCGTGCTGGGACGGGAACTGGGCCCGGTCGGCCTCCCGCCACTCGGGGTTGACGCGGAACCACCAGACGTCGGGCATCCGGTCGGAGAAGTTCAGCTGCACGAAGAGCCTGCCGCCCGGCTTGACGACCCGGCGCAGTTCCCGGACGGCGGCCTCGCGGTCGGCCACGTGGTGCCAGACGAAGAACAGCAGGGCCGCATCACACGACTCATCGGGCAACGGGATCCGTTCGGCCGATCCGGCCGCATAGGTGACGGCGGGATGGACCCGGGCCTGAGCACGCATCTTGTCCGAGGGCTCGACCCCGTACGCCGGGCCGCCGAAGGTGTCGGCCAGTGACGGCGTCATGCGGCCGGTGCCCGAGCCCATGTCGAGCCAGGTCAGCGGCCGTCTCGCCGGCAGCTGCCGCGCGAACGCCTCCATCCAGGTCGTCAGCGCCTCCGGCGACATCTGCCGGCCGGCGACATACACGGAATGCAGGCGTGCTTCGTAGTCGACCTTCATGCCTTTCAGTGTGGACCGGTTGATCCTCGCGAGAGGGCCCGAAGGGCCGCTCACCGCCCGGTCCGACGTCGCGAACGATGTACACCGATGCGGCCTGCTTATAAGGTGCCCCGATGAGGCTTGAGCCACCGGGCCGACAGCCGATGACACGGCATTGATACCTCAGCAGCGGCAGCTGGTCGCGCTGGTCGCGCTGTGCCTCGCGACCTGCGTGCCGATCTTCGTGCTCGCCGGAACGCCGGCCGCGCCGTACACCCAACTGGGCAGCAGCACGATCGCGTGCGTGGCGGCCGTGTTGTGCGGCATCGCGTCTCGGCGTGCGGCCCGGCACCCAGCGAGGCGGCTGGGCATTGCTGGCCGGTGGATGTCTCGGCTGGGGCGTGGGCAACTTCTACTGGTCGTGGAAAGAGCTGGTCGTCCACGCCGCGGCAGGCCTGTGAGCAGTTCGCGGCGTGGCCGGGCTCGACCGGGGCCTACCTGTCGGTCAACGTCTCACCGCTGCAGATGCTCGACCCCGACTTCCCGGCCCGGGTCGCCGCGACGCTGGCCGCGGCCGGCCTGCGGCCGCAGCAGGTGGTGCTCGAGGTCACCGAGAACGCGCTGGCCGACGAGTCCGAGGTGATCGGCACGCTGCGGCAGTTGCGGGCCACCGGCGTACGCATCGCGATCGACGACTTCGGCACCGGCTACGCCTCGCTGCGCTACCTGCACCGGTTCCCGGCCGACATCGTCAAGATCGACCGTACGTACGTGCAGGACATCGCCCGCGACCCGGCGGCGGCCCGGATCGTCGGCACGCTGTGGCAGCTGTTCGGCGCTATCGGCCTGACCGCGGTGGCCGAGGGCATCGAGGACCCGGCCCGGGCCGAGATGCTGATCGAGCTGGGCTGCCCGGTCGGACAGGGCTTCCTGTTCGGCCGACCGGGCGAGCTCGGCGCGATCGAGATGCCGCCGGCCGTTCAGAGCCTGCCCTTCGCGGCGTCGGCGAGGCTCACCCGCGTCGTCGAGTAGGTATCTAGACCCTAGAGCCAGGACAGCCAGGAATGCGGCAACAACGTGTAGCCGACGAACGCGGCCGTATCCAGGATCGTGTGGGCGACGATCAGCGGCATCACCCGCTTGGTCCGCATGAAGAACAGCGCGAACACGACCCCCATGACGGCGTTGCCGACGAAGGCGCCGAAGCCCTGGTACAGGTGGTACGAACCGCGCAGCACGGCTGAGCAGGCGACGATCATCGCCGGCGACCGACCGAGCTCGCGCAGCCGCGTGAACAGGTAGCCGACGACGATGACCTCCTCCAGCACCGCGTTCTGGATCGCGGAGAGGATGAGGACCGGAATCGCCCACCAGACCGACTGCAGCGCGGCCGGCACGATGTCCGCGCTGATGCCGAGCTGGCGGGCGACGTACACCAGAAGCAGCCCCGGAATTCCGATGCCGGCGGCGAGCAACGTGCCCCAGCCCAGGTCGAAGCCGGGCCGATCGGCCGTGAGGCCGAGCGTGCGGCGCGGCTGAAGCCGGTCGCGGGCGAGCAGATAGAGCGCCAGCGCCACCGGGACCAGCGAGAAGAAGATGCCGAGCAGCTGGTAGGTGAGATCGAGGTAGGGCCTCGGCGACTGCGACTGGTTGAGAACCGCGGCCTGCTGCGAGAGCGGCCGGCCGGCGGTGAGCTTGGCGATCAGCGAGACGACCGCATAGACCGCGGACTGCCCCAGCGAGAGCAGAAGCACGATGACGATCTCGCCGGTAACAGCTGGGCGGTCGGGCTCGACGGAGACCGCCTCGCGATCAAGGGTCACGCGACAACTCTAGGGGCGTCACTCGATAGGGATCCCACCGCTAAGGCCAAACGGACCTATCCGGACAAGGGGTACGGGAGGAATGTGACCGGTCGCACCGGTCGTGCGTCGTCATGACGACCGGGATGTCCACGCTGCAAGGCATGGGTGACCTCGGACGATTGCTCAAGGAGAGCTGGATCCTGGTCGAGGAGCACCAGGAAAAGGTGGCGAGCTACTTCTACGCCCGGATGTTCCTGTCCCGTCCCGACCTGCGCGACCTTTTCCCGGTCCACATGGACGTGCAGCGGACCCGATTGCTGAACGCGATCGTCACCGCGGTGCAGACCCTGGAGGACCCCGAGAAGTTCGACGACTACCTGCGCGGCCTCGGTCGCGATCATCGGAAGTTTCACGTGGAACCAGAACACTACGAGGTGGTGGGCAGCTCCTTGATCGAGGCAATGCGGGCGTATGCGGGTGAGCAGTGGAGTGTCGAGTACGACCAGGCGTGGGCCGACGCGTACGCGGTGATCGCCTCGAAGATGATGGCCGGCGCGGAAGCCGACGCCAACCCGCCCTACTGGTACGCCGAAGTGCTGGCCCACGAACGGCGCTCACAGGACATCGCGGTCTTCACCGTCCTGCCGATGCAGCCGCTGGAGTTCCGCGCCGGCCAGTACCTGAGCATGGAGTGCCCGCGCTTCCAGCCGAGGCTCTGGCGCACCTACTCGGTGGCGAACGCGCCCCGCCGCGACAACACGCTCGAATTCCACGTGCGGGCGGTCGGCGCGGGCTGGGTGTCGAGTGCCCTGGTCCGGCGGCTCGAGGTCGGCGACATGGTCCGCGTTGCCGCGCCGATGGGCACGATGACCCTGGACCGCCGCTCGACCCGGGACGCGGTCTTCATCGCCGGTGGCACCGGGCTCGCGCCGATCAAGTCGCTGCTCGAGGAGTTGACCCGCTACAACCGGACCCGCTGGGTGCACGTGTTCTTCGGCGCCCGCAACCGGGAGGACCTGTACGACCTGGTCGAGCTCAACCGCCTGGCCGCGCGCTATCCGTGGCTGTCAGTGGTGACCGCGTGCAGCGACGATCCCGGGTTCGCCGGCGAGCAGGGCGACATCTCGGATGTCGTCGCCCGCTACGGCCCGTGGAACGAGCACGACTTCTTCGTCTCGGGTTCCGGCGCGATGGTCAAGGCGTCGTTGAAGACGCTGGCCGAGCTCCAGGTGCCGGCGATCCGCATCAAGTACGACGCGTTCAACTAGTACGCCCATGGCCGGCCGCTCTGGTGGTAGTTCGCCACCGGCACCAGGTTGGACTCGGCGTGCATCCGGTCGACATAGAGGCGACCCTCCAGGTGGTCGATCTCGTGCGCCACGAGCCGGGCCATCGCCTGCTCGAACGAGGTGATCAACCGGGTGCCGTCATACCGGGCGTGCTCGACGTCGATCCGCAACGGCCGCTGCACCAGACCGCGGTAGTCGAAGAACGACAGACAGCCCTCATATTGCTCGTCCTGCTCGCGGGACTCGCCGACGATCCGGGGGTTGAGCAGCACGATCGGGTCGGCGTCGAGCTCCGGCGGCCGCACCACCGCGGCCGCCACGGAACGGCCGATCTGCGGCGCGGCCAGACCCACGCCCTTGCTGAAGTCGTGCAGCTCCTCCAGCCGGGTCAGCGAACCCAGCAACGCCTCGACCGTCTCCCGGGCGGACGCCTCCTCGCGCGGCAGCTGGAAATGACGGGCCCGCTGGCGGAGCAGGTCGGAGCCGCGCTGCACGATCCCGATGCCGCGCATCTGCTGCGACTTGCGCGGGTGGGTGCCGTTCGGGGCGTACTCGTCGTAGCGCGGCGCACCGATGCCCCGGAACCGCCACTCCAGGCGATAGCGGGCGTTCAGCGTCGGCTGGTCGGTCGACCATTCGAAGACGGCCCGGTCGTCCTCGTTGTGCCGTTCCAGCGGCGACCGCACCGGCGCCTCGGCGGCCAGCGACGTCTCCACGCCCCACACCTGCGGGTCGAAGTCGATCGGGAAGTCGAGGCGTACGGTCAAACGGCGCGTCGGCAGACGCACCGCCCGCTGGAACCACTGGCCCCACTTCTCCTCGCCGACCGTGTAGGCGTATTGAATCGTCGTGCGTTCGCCCGGATAGAGCGGGAACTGCCCGCGCTCGTTGGCGAAGAGCAGCCAGATCTCCTTCGACGCGTCCCGATCCAGCTTGACCCGCCACTGCATGCGCTCGACCGCGTCACCCTCGCCGGCCTGCGCCTCGAGGTCGAGCTCCTCGAAGGTCAGCGCATGCTGCCGGTGGTGGCGGTTGGAGCCGGCCGGGTCGTGCGGGTAGCGGTCCACTGTGATCTTCATGAGGTAGCGGCTGACCGGCTCGGCGCCCGCGTTGTAGAGCGCCCGCGTGACCCGGCAGCGGTAGGCCCCGTCGGTGTAGACCAGCTCGGCGATCTCGTGCTCGACGATCAGCCCGGTGCCCGGCGGCAGCCATTGGACCGGCACGGGCGGGTCGCGGTGCAGCGCCACACCGCGGGCGTGCCGGAGCTCGTCGTACTCCTGGAAGCGCTGCCAGATCAAGCCGCCGGCACCGAGGACCGCCTCGGCCCGGCGGGCGAAGTCCTCGGTGGGCTTGTGACGGCGACCTTCGACGTGGCTGACGTAGGACGGGTCGAAGCCCATGCGCGCGGCGAGTTGTTTCTTGCTCATGCCACGCTCGACCCGCCAGTGCGCCAGCGCCGACACAAATTGGTCAGCGGCCCGGTCAACAGGCGAGGTGGTCATCATCGATGTCCCCTTCGCGACGAGAAGCTCAGTGTCACCGCCGCGCGGTGTCCGCAAGGAGCTAGTAGCGCCTTACTGACAGATGCCTTGACTTTGTTAGGTTGCCCTTCGGCGGGGTATTCGATGGGGACCGGATTGGTTAGGCTAGCCTTAATGTTGTACGGTGGGTCGCCTTAGGGCCTGGCTCCTCGGATAAAAGGTGAGGTGAAGCGGTGGCAAGGAACCACCCGGCGCCGCGGAACGGTGGCGCTCAGTGACCACCGCTCTCGACCGTGCGACGCCGTTCCTGCCGCTCGCCCCGATCACCGACACGCTGCGCGTGATGTTCGGCACCAGCACGGAGATCCCCGGCCTCGCCCCCGGCCTGACCGTCGCCGACCCGTCCTCCTGGGTCCCGACCGCGGGCCTCACCGGCAGCCACCTCGACCTCCTGCTCGAGTCGGCCGGCGACCGCTGGAACGCCCAGCCCCACGCCGCCGCCGCGCTGGCCTGGAAGGCCTATACCTACTGGCTGGCCCTCCCGGCCGTCCTCGGCTGGGCCGGCGCCCGCCGGGTCCCGCTGCTCACCTCGCAGCACGTTCTCATGCACTTCCGCGACCCGCGCCCGCTGATCACCCTCGGCCTGCACCCCGACACGCCGGTCGCGGTCCTGCCGAGCGACCCGATCGCGCTCAGCGGCCTCCCGCAGATCCGCGTGGTCCCCGACGAGCAGGCGCTGCTGGCCGAATTCCGCCGCTCGCTGCTCGACGAGCACCTGACGCCGATGCTCAACGCCCTGCACGACCGGGTCCGGCTCGGCCGGCGCACCCTCCTCGGCTCCCTGGCCTCCGGCGTCGCCTACGGCATCCTCCGCTCCGCCGACGCCGCCCCGGGCTCCTCCGCCGACAAGGTCCACCAGCTCCTGACCACCCTCGGCGTCGACGACCTCATCGAGCTGGTCCCGGACCGCGCGGGCCGCCTCGACGTCCAGCGCAAGACCTGCTGCCTGGCCTTCACCCTCCCGCAGCCCAAGGTCTGTCAGGGCTGCTGCATCAAATAGCAGGCGGCTTGCCGCCGGCTTCGCGGACGTACGGGATGAGCCAGAGTCCCTCCGCAAACGCCCGGCCCCGTGGTCCGGGCGGTGCGGATCACTCGCAGAACACCTGCACCTTGGCGCCGGGGTCGTCGACGTCGACGGTGAGCTCGTCGAGGTGCTCGATGAGGTCCTCGATGTGCTGGGGCTTGAGCTCGGTCAGGTCGATCGGCACCCCCGACCTGGCCAGTTCCGCGTTGGCCTTGGTGAGCGCCTTCGCGGGGACCAGGCTCGTGAGCCGGACGCCGGCGCGCAGCAGCTGCAGCGGGACCCGGACGTTGATGCGCGTCGGCCCCTCGCTGCCGGGGTCCTCCGCGTTCACCAGTACGCGCAGGTATTTGGGCCGGGTTCTCGGCGCCGACTCGGGCTGCTCGCGTCCGAGGGCGTCGATCAGTTTCTCGGCCTCGTCCGCGGTGATCTTGCCGTCGGCCAGCATCTGCAGGATCTGGCGGCGTTGCTCGTTCATCTCGGGTCTCTCCTTTTCGGACTTGCGACTCATCGGACGCTGATCAGCACGGCGATGTGGCCGTCCTCGATCTCGAACTGGCTGCCGGGCAGCGCCCACACCATCCGCCCGGCGCCGCGCAGGGCGCCCACCGCGTTCACCTCGAAGATGAGGCAGGCGATCAGTCCGCCCAGCACGGCGAGCAGCAGAAGTGGTGACAGCAGCAGCACCACCGGCAGGACCGGGATGAACAGCCGCAGCCGGCGACCGTCGCGGCGGCGCGTGCGTACCGTCACCAGCTGCGGAATCACCGCGACCTCCGCAGCTCGCCCAGCGCCTCGTCGACGCTGATCTCCCCCCGCTGCAGGCGGTCGACGACCTCGGCGCCGCTCGGCGCCGGATCGGTGTCGACGAAGTCGAGGCGCTCGGCGATCCGGTTGAGCCGGGACTTCACCGTCGGGTAGCTCACTCCGAAGATCCGTTCCATCTCCTTGATCGACCCGTGCGAGCGCACGAACGCGGCCACGAACACCTGGTCGTCGATGCTGAGCTGGGCCAGCTGCGGGGGGTCGAACTGGCCCTCGACCGCGATGCCGCTGCCGGCGAGCCGGACCCGCTCGACCACGAACGGCTGCCCGCGGGTCAGATCTGTGAGTTCCTGCCAGTCCACCATCGGCTCCTTAACTTCGGTTGGTGCCGTTCCTTTGTAACTTGATTTCCTCAACATAACAAGACGTAAGAGTTAACTTCCTTGAGCCCGATCTTAAGATCTCGCAGGTTTCAGTTGGCTGGTAGCGTGCGTCGGGTGGATCTTGACCTTGGTGGACACGTGGTACTCGTCGTGGGCGGCACCGGTTTTATCGGTCGGGCGGTCGTCGCGCGGCTTCGCGAGGAAGGCGCCACGGCGATCGCCGCCTCGCGGCAGGCCGAGGAGGGCATCACGCTCGACGCACAGGACCCCGACTCGGTGACGGCGGCGGTGAACGGCGTACTGGAGCGGTACCGCCGGCTCGACGCGCTCGTGGTCGCGGCGGCGCCCAGCGCCCGGACCCTCGACGCCTCCCGGCACGCCGATCCGGAGCAGGTCCTGAGCGCGATCGACGCGAAGGCGATGTCGTTCCTGCGGCTGGCCAACGCCGCGCTGCCGATCATGAACGGCGCGGGCTACGGCCGGATCGTCGGCGTGAGCGGCCAGAACGCCCTGCTCACCGGCAACGTGACCGGCTCGGTGCGCAACGCCGCACTGATCATCGCCGCGAAGAACCTGGCCGACACGGTCGCCGGGTCGGGCATCACCATCAACACGATCAGCCCCGGGACCGTGTCCGACACCCCGTCGGCCGAGGTCGAGACGGGCCGGCCCGGAGAGTCGAGCCCCGGCCAGATCGCCGACCTGGTCGCGTTCCTGGTCTCACCGCGCGCTGGGGCGATCTCCGGCGAGTCCATCGCGATCGGACATCGGGTGCGCGGCGTGACATCCATGTGACAGCCTGACAAATGTCACGCACAGCGACGAATGGTTCGCACACGCCGCGGTAAGACATACGCATGTCCGCCGATGTCTCTCCGCAGGCGACGCGGCATGATTCTTTCTGCGGGTAAGCGCCGGTTCGGCCGGCCCGCCGCCACGGGCACCGGTGCCGACCAGGACGTTGGGGGCGATGTCCTGGTCGCCAGCGATTGACGACGCCCGTGCGGAAGTCCAGGCGGCACCGGGAGTGAGTCGACCTCCCGGTGCCACCTCGGACCTCCCCCGGTCCGACCGCTTCTGAGCAGGGATTCGAAGCCGTCGAAGGGCCGGATGGAGCTGGATCTAAGCTGTCCGGCGTGACGCTGGGATCTGGGGTCAGGCTCGGAGGGCGGTACCGCCTGGACGTGCCGATCGGCGCCGGGGGCATGGGCGAGGTGTGGCGCGGGACCGACGAGGTCCTCGGGCGTACGGTCGCGGTCAAGGTGATGCTGCCCGGCGTGGCCGCGGATCCCGGGTTCGCGCAGCGCTTCCTGTCCGAGGCGACCGCGATGGCCCGGGTCAACCATCCGGCGGTGGCGTCGATCCACGACTACGGCACCGACGCCGGCGTGACCTACCTGGTGATGGAGTTCGTCGACGGCGAGTCCCTCGCGGGGCTGCTCGCCCGGGTGGGACGGCTGGGGCCGGCCGACACCATGCGGGTGATCGCCCAGGCGGCCGAGGGACTGCAGGCCGTGCACGCGGCCGGGCTCGTGCACCGGGACATCAAACCGGCGAACCTGCTGATCCGCCGGGACGGCCAGGTCGTGGTCACCGACTTCGGTATCTCCTGGCACGAGGACGCGAGCCGGCTCACCGCGTCCGGTGCGATCCTCGGCACCCCCAGCTATCTCTCGCCGGAGCAGGTGCTCGGGCATCCGGTCGGGCCGCTCACCGATGTGTACGCGCTCGGGCTGACCGCGTACGAATGTCTCGCCGGGCAGAAGCCGTTCCAGGCCGAAAATCCGTACGCGGTGGCGATTCTGCGCGTGCAGCAGGCGCCGCCGTCGATCGGGGTCGCGTTGCCGCCCGCGGTCCTGGCCGTCGTCGAGGGTGCCCTGGCCGTCGACCCCGCGCAGCGCTGGCCGTCCGCGGCCGCCCTGGCCGATGCCGCCCGTACGGCCGCCGCCGGCGTGGTCGCCTCCGGAAACAGTCCGGCCCCGCGGACGCCGTCGGCCGGCTTCGGTGACCCGCCGTCGCTGGGTTCCGGTTCCCTCGCGCCTGGTGCGGGAGGGCCCTCGTCGCTGGGTTCCGGTTCGCTCGCGTCTGGTGCAGGAGGGCCCCCGTCGCTGGGTTCCGGTTCGCTCGCGCCTGGTGCGGGAGGGCCCCCGTCGCTGGGTTCCGGTTCGTTACCGCCCGGCGGCGCCGGCGCCTCCCGAAGCCGTAGCCGCGTTCCGATCGTTGCCGCCTTCCTCGCCGTGCTCCTGGTCGGCGCCGGGTTCGCGATCTGGGGCGTGACCCGCGGCGTCGGCGACGACGGCGACCAGGCCGGCGCGAGTGGCCGCGACACCACCGCGAGCACCCCGGCGAAGTCTTCGGTTCCGGCCGGCTTCCGCACCTGCGGCACCGAACTCTGCCCGACCGAGGAGATGTGCTGGGGCGGCATCACCGACATCGCCGGCCGGGTGATCCCGCCCGCCCGCAAGGACTGCGGGAAGGACCACTACATGCAGACCTTCGCCGCGATCCCGATGCCCGACGACGTCGACCTGTTCAATGTCGATCTGGACGCTCTGATGAACCGCGAGGACGTCAGGAACGCCTGCTCGGCCGCGATCATGCAGGGACGCAGCAAGGACCAGGCCGAGACCAAGGGCTGGACGATCAACGCATGGCCGATCCCCACCCCCGAGGGCAGCAGCACCAACTACCTGCACTGCGTCGCTGGAAACGGCGAGAACAAAGGTTCCGTCTTCTAGATCGGGCACTCCGTCGGTCGCGGTCGGCAATGAGGCCTTCGGCGGGCTGGAGCCGGCCGGTCGTCGGAGCCGGCCGGGGCATGCCGCCGCCTCAGTGGCGCGAACTCGCCGTGCTCACCCCCGGAACGCGGTCGTTCGCTCGTCGGGCACCGTTCGGGGCGAGACTTCGTCGATGCGGCGGCGGGTCTCGGACGCCTCCGACGCATCGAGCTCCTCATAGATGGTCAACGCCTGCCGCCAGGACCGCAGCGCGACGCTGACCTCGCCGGCACCATGGAAAAGGCTGCCCAGCTCGAGCAGGGTGGTGGCCTCGCCGTGCCGGTCGCCGGTCTGGCGGCGAACGGCGAGCGCCTCCTGGAAGTAGGCCTGGGAATGGTCGAATCGGCCGGACTCCCGGTGGATTCCGCCGAGGTTGTGCAGCGCGAATCCCTCACTCACGGCGTGACTCAGCGTTCGGGCCAGGGCCAGTGCCTGCTCCTGGACTTCAAGAGCGTCGCCGAACCGGCCCAGTCGCAGATATGCCTCGCCCAGATTGTTCAGCGCGACGACCTGGCTGTGCTGGTTGCCGGTCTCGCGGGCGATGGCCAGGGCGCGCTGGAGGCAGTCCAGGGCCTCGTCGAACTTGTGCTGGTCCCAGTACAACGGGCCCAAATTGTTCAGGGTTGCGGCTTCCCCGGCCAAGTCGCCGATCTCGTGCCGGATACGCAGCGCGCGGCGAAAGCTGAACAGTGCCCTCTCGCGATCCGTCGCGCCCAAGGCAAGGCCGAGGCAGTTCAAGACGTACGCCTCACCGTAACGATCACCGGTCCTGCGGGCCGAGCGCAGCGCGAGAAGGCCGTGCGCGATGCGGTCGGTCCGGGATTTGCGCAGGAGAAAGAAACCGCCTGACTCCGTGAAGAGTTTCCAGCCGAGGTCATCGTGGCCGGTGTCGGCGGCCAGACGGGCCCGGGCGACCGCACCGGGTTGCTCCGCGTCCAACCATTCCAGCGCCTGATGCCGGGTGGCGAGCGGCAATTGCCACGACCGCGACAACGCCGGGCGGTCGGCGAGCCGGCGACGTCCCGGCTCCAGCAACTGGGCGGCCGTCGTGGTGGTGTGCAGGTACCAGGTCAGAAGCCGACCGGCCGTCTCGGCGCGCTCGCCGGCGCGCGCTTCCGTGCTTGCACGCTCACCGGCGTACGTGCGCAGCAGGTCGTGAAATCGGTATCGACCCTCCGGGTCGGTCTCGAGCATGTGAGCCGTGGCGAGGGCGCCGAGCAGCTTCTTGGCCTCGGCCACCGGGAGATCGGCCAGGGCCGCGACGGCCTCGGCGCTCATGCTCGGCCCGGGGAACCAGCCGAGCAGCCGGAACAGCCGCGCCGCGGGCCGGGCCAACACCCGATACGACCACGACAGCACGGCCCGGACGTCGGTGTACGGATCGTCGTCGTCGGCGGTGAGGTTGTCCAGCCGCCGGCGGCTGTCACTCAACTCGTCGGCGAGGACGTGTAACGGCAGCCGGGGACGGGTGGCGGCGCGTGCGGCCACGATGACCAGGGCCAGCGGCAGCCGGGCACACCGGGTGATGATCTCCTCGACCGCGCGCGGCTCGGCCGACACCCGGTCGGCGCCGACCCGGCGGGTGAGAACGTGCCGCGCTTCGCCGGTGGCGAGCGGATCGAGCAGGACCGGCTGGGCGCCGGCCGCGGCGACCAGGCCGGTGAGCTGGTTACGGCTGGTCACCACCACAACACACGTCGGTGCGCCGGGTAGGAGCGGGCGTACCTGGGCGACGTCTCGGGCATTGTCGAGCAGGATGAGCATCCGCCGCCCGGCCAGCGTGCTCCGATAGAGCGCGGCTCGCTCGTCCGTCCGGGCCGGAATGCGGAGGCCGGCCACTTCGAGTGCTTCCAGGAAATGGCGTACCGCCTCCGCCGGATCCATGGCCTGACCGCCGGGGTCGAAGCCGCGCAGATCCACATAGAGCTGCCCGTCCGGGAATCGGTCGGCGACCCGGTGCGCCCAATGCACGGCCAGAGCGGTCTTGCCCACTCCGGCCGTGCCGGAGATCACCGAGATGACGGCGCCGCTCGCATCGGGGTCCGACGGCGGGTTCAGGAGGGCATCAAGGCAGGCCAATTGCGTACGGCGTCCGGCGAACCCGGCGATATCGGCCGGCAACTGGCGGGGGCCCGCCACGGGTGGCCGCCGCTTGGGCGGGCCTGGCGTGGCCGACTCGGCCCGGCGGGCCTGGCGCTGCTCGGCCACCCGGTCGCGGGCGGTGGCCAGCGTGCCCTGTTCGGACCTGGTCGCACCCAGAAGTCCGGTCAACGCATCGAACCGGTCGGTGGGCGGAAGCGTCCGCGCGGTGAAGTATTCCGCGATCGCGGTCACCGACCAGCCGGTCTTGGCGGCCAGTTCCCGATAGGTCAGTTCGCTGTCGCGGTTGGCGCGGGCGTGGCGGCGGCGCAACGATCGCAACAGCCCGGCCAGGTCGTCCAACGTCCGTGCCTCGGTGATGTCCAATGTGAACGGTTCGGTGCCCTGCCGATCCGGGTCTTGTGCCATCGCCGCCCCTGTGTCGCAACGGGTTCCGCCCGGGCAGCCTAACGCCGCACCGGCGGCGACCGACAGGACCATTCGGTGATGTTCGTCAATGTTCGGGATGCGACGCGCGGCCGTTCCGCGATCGCCACGATGTGCTCGGCACGTTCTTGGCACGGTCTCCGCACGTTCTCGGCAGCGAACGACACAAGGGAGCAGGAATGCGCATCGCAACTCGAAATCAGATCGGCGCCGGGTCGGGAGTACGCCGATGAAGCGACGACTCCGGCAAGGCATTGTGGCATCCCTGCTCGCGGTCACGATCACGCTGCCGGGAGGCGCCCGGCCGGCGCAGGCATTCGACCCGGCCACGATCTCGACCTGGATCGCGGTCGCCAACGCCGCGTACAACCTGGTCAAGAACCTCATCAGCAGCGGCGCGTCCGCCGACCAGATCAAGGCGGCGGTCCAGCAGATCCAGGCGTCGATCGACTCCGCCAAGACCCAGATCCTCTCCCACGTGGACGCGCTGGCCACGGCGGACGCGCAAGCGTGCGCCAGACATCACGTGATCGAGTTCGACGACATCAACCAGATGACCGTGGACACGCTGCAGCAGTGGGCACAGGACGCGACCGGGTGCGCCGTCCTCATCGACAGTCTCATCAAAGTGGTCACCGACAAGTCCCAGGTGGACCAGCTCAACCTGGCCGCCAACATGGTCGGACCGATCGCGCTGGCCGCCCGCGTCCGTGCGGGGTTCAGTACCGCCGGCCTGACCGCCACCCTGCGGGACTCCAACAACGCGGCCCTCAGCCAGCTCGCGGCCGCCTGCTTGACCAGGAACGAGATCGGACCCAACTACAGCTACGTGATCCAGGTGTACAGCTGCACCGCGTACAACGGCTACGCGGAGGCGAGACAGCAGGTCTACCCGGCGACATCGCAGCCGCCCATCAACCCGACGGCGGTCGCGAACCAGGCGACCGCGAACACCAGCCGGGCGGTCTCGGTCGCGGTCCTGCCGACGCTGCAGTTCTGACCCGGCACGGTGTGGACGGCCCTCTCCGGCGGTAGTGCCACAAGGGGCGGCGGCGCTTGCTCGCGCCGCCGCCCGCGGGCTGAACCGCCCGATCCGGCCGGCGGCGGAGGAGACCGCAGGCCGCGGTCAGGCAAGCGGTGCCTACGGCGAGCAGCACGGTGGTGTAGCCGCCGGGCGCGGAGATCAGGCCGGCGGCCGCGAGAGGTGCGCCCGCTTTGGCGAGGGTGACGAATGCGGCGAGGATTCCGGCGATGCTGGCGTAGGCGGTGGTGCCGTAGCGGTCGGCGAGCAGTTGCGGAGTGGCGAGGCCGGCGATGCCGAAACCGAGCCCGAACACGGTGACCGCCGCGATCGCGCCGATCGCGCTGCCGCCGATCAGGGCGAGGCTGTATGCGGCAGCGGCTTGCAGGGTGATGACGGCGGCGACGATGCTTTGCAGGGGTAGCCGCCGGCCGGTGGCGGTCAACAGGAGCCGGCCGGTCACGGACAGGACTCCGAGCAGGCCGGCGGTGGTGGCGGCGAAGGTGGCCGGATGCCCGGCGTGGGTGAGCAGGCCGACGACGTGGACGGTCATGGCGCTCATCGCGGCGGCGTGGGCGACGAACGCGACGGCCAGCAACCAGAAGCGGCTGTCGCGCACGGCGGCGCGAACCAGCCGGCGACGCTGCGCACCGACGGCACGGGCCGGGAGGCTCAGGGTGCTGTCCGGCCGGCGTACGACGGTGGCGTGCAGCGGCACGGCGATGGCCCCGTAGACGGCGGCGAGGATGAGCAGGGTGGTGCGCCAGCCGTAGCGCTGGTTGAGCAGCCCGGTCAGTGGCATGAAAATGGTGCTGGCGAACCCGGCGATCGCGATCACGGTGAGGACGGCTCGGGGCCGGACGTCGGGGGTGAACCAGGAGACGACGACGGCGATCGCCGTGTCGTAGAGGGCCATGGCCATGGCCGCGCCGAGTGCGGCGAGAACGAGATAGAGCTGCCACAGGCTGTGCACGTGGGCCCACCCGACGAGCAGGAGGGCACCGGCGAGAGAGCCGCCCGTCATCAGGGCGCGGCCGCCGTGCCGGTCGAGGAGGCGACCGACCGGGATGGCCATGGCGGCCCAGGCGAGGATCGCGGTGGTGAACGCGCCGGTGACCGCGGCCGGGCTGGTGTGCAGGCCGGTGGCGATGGGGTGCAGCAGAACGGCGAAGCTGTAGTAGAGGCAGCCGTACCCGATGGTCTGGGTGATGCCGAAGGTGGCGACGATCAACCAGCCGCGCGACACCCGCCGGCCGTGGACGGCCGGCGGGTTCTCGACGGTCATCGCGGGTCAGCAGCAGGAGCCGGTCTGCCCGTCGGCGGCGGGCGCTCCGATGGTGATCAACGCCGGCGATGCCGGCGCGGCGGTGGCCGGCGCCGAGGTGCCGCAGCAGGAACCACCGGCGATGGTGTCGTCGCCGAGGACGGGGTTGCTGTTGCAGACGCCGGTCTCGGGTAGGTCGAGCCGCACGTCGGGGGCGGCTTGCCAGTCGCGGGCGAGGGCGGCGACGACCGAGCGGGCCTGCTCGTAGCCGGTGGCCATCAGGAAGGTCGGTGCGCGGCCGTAGCTTTTCGAGCCGATCGCGTAGAAGCCGGGCTCGGGGTGGGTGAGTTCGTCGACGCCGTGCGGCGGGACGGTTCCGCAGGAGTGCAGGTTGGGGTCGATCAGCGGGGCCAGCGCGCGGGTGGAGCCGACGATCGGGTCGAGGTCGAGGCGCAACTCGGCGGCGATGGTGTGGTCGGGCCGGAACCCGGTGGCCGCCACGATCCGGTCGGCCGTCACCTCGCGGGTGCCGTCGGAGACAACGACCTCGTCCGCTCCAAGAGTGATGGCCTGGATGCCGAACCCGGGCAGCAGGGCGATCGCGCCGGACTCGACGTGTTCACGCAGCCGGGTGCCCAGAGCGCCGCGGGCGGGTAGCGCGTCGTCGGTCTCGCCGCCGTAGGCGCGGGCCGGCCCGGCCGCCCGGATTGCCCAGGTCACGGTGGTGCCGGGCGCGTGTTCGGCGAGTTCGGTCAGGGCGAGCAGGGTGTTGGCGGCCGAGTGCCCGGCGCCGGCCACGAGGGTCCGGCGCCCGGCGAACCGGTCCCGGTCGCGGCCGAGCACGTCCGGCAACGCGCTGTCGACGTACGCGGCCGCGCCGGTTTCGCCGTGGGCGGGGATGCCGGAGGCGCCCAGGCCGTTGGGGGTGTGCCAGGTGCCGGAGGCGTCGATGACCGCCCGGGCGAGCAGGTCCTCGCCGGTGGCGAGCCGGATCAGGAAAGGGGTGTCTTCTCGGCCGGTGCTGCGTAGCCGGTCCAGGCCGAGCCGGGTGATCGCGGTGACCCGGGCCCGGTAGCGGATGTCGTCCTTGATCGGGGGCAGGTCGGCGAGGGGCTGGAGGTAGTCGTCGGCGAGTTGGGCGCCGGTGGGCAGCTTGTCGTCGTCGGGCCGGACCCAGCCGGCGGCGGCGAGCAGCCGGGCCGCGGCGGGGTCGACGTTGAACCGCCACGGCGAGAACAGCCGCACGTGGCCCCATTGGCGCAGCGCCGCGGCCGGGCGGTCGCCGGCTTCCAGGACGACGAACGGCAGACGTCGCTCGGCGAGGTGCGCGGTGGCGGCCAGGCCGACGGGCCCGGCGCCGATGACAGCGACCGGCAGGTGGTCGACGTTGGTAGTCACGAAAAAAACCTCCAGGGGTCATATGACGACGGGGCTGCGGCGTTCGATCAGGACGGTGTCGCGCCACCGGTTGGCGTGCGCCGCGTGACGGCCGACCTTTTCGCGTACGCCGATGGCGCGGAACCCGGCCGCGCGGTGCAGCGCGAGACTGGCGGTGTTCTCCGGGAAGATCGCGGATTGGATGGTCCAGATCCCGGCCGCCTCGCTCGACGCGATCAGAGCGCCGAGCAGGGCCCGGCCGACGCCGCCGCCTTGAGCGCCGGGGCGGACGTAAACGGAGTGCTCGACCACGCCGGCGTACACCGAACGGGCCGACACCGCGCTCACGGCGATCCAGCCGAGCACGTCGTCGCCGTCGGCGGCGGCGTGCCGGTGATCGGGCAGCTTGGCCGCGTCGAAGGCCGCCCAGGTCGGTGCGACCGTCTCGAAGCTGGCGTTCCCGCTGTCGAGGCCGGCCTGATAGATGGCGAGCACCGCGGGCGCGTCGGCGGCCGTCATCGGGCGCACGATCACTCGCAGACTCCGGCGGCGTTCGGCGCGGGGCGGCCCATGACGACGTCCGCCGCCGAAGGGAAGCAGTCGATGCACCGGCTGTTGATCCGGTAGAGCCGGGCCGTGCCGACCGCCTCGACCAGCACGAACCGCACCTCGGCGAGGATCTTCAAATGCTGCGAGACGGTCGACTGGGCCAGGCCCACCGCGGCGACGATCTCGCCGACCGTCATCGGCCGGTTTTGCCGGGCCAGATATTCGACGACCTGCACCCGCGAGGGGTCGGCGAGCGCCCGGAACCAGGACGCGTATGTCTGCGCGGTCGCGCGGTCGAGCAGGTCCGCCATCATCCACCAACTTCATCGTCAATCGCCGATCAACGATGAAAGCTTAGTCGGTGTCGTCGCCGCGAGCCAGACGGTCGCGACGACGAGACGGCAGACGGCGGCCAGGGTGGCCGCCTCGACGCGGTCCGGAGTATCGGCCGGGCTGTGATAGCCACCCATACCGGCACCGATCCCGACCGTTGCCAGCCCGGCGGCGGCGTAACGGCGGTTGTCGGAGGCGACCGGGCCGGCCTTCAGCGGCAGACCGGTGTGCCGTCCGGCCTGATCGAGCGCAGCCAGCAGACCGTGGGCGGGGCCGCCGGCTTCGATGGCGGCGGCGTCCTCGAGGCGTCCGGCGCCGTCGACGTTGATCACCAGCGGGGTCGCTCCGGCCTGGCGCAGCTGGGCGGCGTGATGGGCCGAGCCGAGCGCACCGACTTCCTCGGCGTCGAGCAGGGCCACCGACAGGCCTACGCCGGGCGGGAGTGCCGCCGCGAGGACGCGGGACGATTCCAGAACGACAGCGACGCCACTGGCGTTGTCGGAGCCGGACGGGTGACGCAGGCCGGGATGGTCGCCGACCCCGTCGTAATGAGCGGTCAGCAGGATCTCGGTCCCGGAATCCCAGTCGGCGTGCACGTTGCCCGCCGTCACGTCGGCCCGGCGGATCGGCGCGCTCGCGGCCAGCCAGCCCGAGCCGGCCGCGGCCGTCATCCGGGCGTGGGTCTGCAGATCGAGGCTGAGCATCGGCAACGGGCCGGGATCCGGGCCGGCGAGCATCGTGTAGTGCCAGCCGTCCGGGTCGGTGCCGCGCCCGATGAGCAGACCCGCGGCATCCTGGGCTTGTCCGTAGGCGTCGAACAGCGACATCCCGGCCGGGACCAGCAGCCATCGCCCGGCGGGATCACCGGTCCCCGCGACGGCCAGGTCGCCCCGGCGGATCGACGGGAGTTCGGCCGAGGCGACGTGCGGGAGCATCTGCCGCCCGAAGGTCAGCCGGTACTCGCGGCCGCCGTCATGCCACGCCGCCTGGGGTGCGGCGTAGATCTCGGGGACGGCTCGTACGGCGAACGGTGCCGTGTTCACCCGGGCGCCGAGCGCCGCCAGCCGGTCGGCGAGCCAGGCCCGGGCGGCGGCGCCACCCGGGCTGCCCGCGCGCCGGCCCGCGAACCGCGGGCCGGCCAGGGCCTGTACGGTCGCCGCCATCTGTTCGGCGTCGACCGCCGCGAGCAACCCGGTCAGCGGCGTCAGGGTGGTCATCCGCAGCAACCCTGACCGGCCGCGACGGCCTCGGTCTTGGCCGTACTGCCACAGCACGAGCCCTCGGCCGCCGCCGCCGCCGAGGTGCCGCAACACGGATCGGAACTGACGGCGACCGGCGCAGCCGTCGTGGCCACAGCGGTGCTGCCACAACAGCCGCCCATGCTGGCCACCTCGAGTGCCGCGGCCGGGTCGGCGGCAAATCCACCTGGGGTCTTCTCGGTCATGGTCGTTTCCCTTCGTTCGACGCGGACCAACGGATTCGACGGCCGCGAGATTCGATGATCGCCGGATTCGATGAGCGCTGGATCCGATGACTGTCGAATCCGACACTTGCACGCGGCTTCGACTCATGTCAAGGTCGACCTATGTCAAATCCGGGTCCCGTCCTCGATCAGGTCAGTGGGGCGTCGTGCTGCACGCCCATGGCCCAGCAGAAGGTGGACGCGCCGACCGCAGCGGCGCTCTCGGTGGCGTTCAAGGCGCTCGGCGACCCTGTCCGCCTGCAGTTGATGTCGATGATCGCGTCGGCGCCGGGCGGGGAGATCTGCGTGTGCGATCTGACCCCGGCGTTCGAGGTGTCCGAGTCGACGATCTCGCACCACCTGAAAACCCTGCGCACGGCCGGCCTGGTCGGCTCCGAGCGCCGCGCGAGCTGGGTCTATTACTGGCCGAAGCCCGAGCTGATGCGGCAACTGGCCACCCTGCTCACCCCGGACATCTGATACGGCGGCGTCTTGACTCGGGCCGGATAGTTCAGTAAACATTGAGTCAATGAAAGCTGATCCTTCCCTCGTAGCCCGGGCCCGGGTGCACGCCGCGCTCGGCGACCCGGCCCGGCTGGCGATCGTCGACGCGCTCACCCTCGGCGACGCCTCGCCCGGGGAGATCGGCGCTGACCTCGGCATGCCGACCAACCTGATCGCCCACCACGTCAAGGTGCTGCAGGACGCCGGCCTGGCCGTACGCTCCCGCTCCGAGGGCGACCGCCGCCGCACCTACCTGCGCCTCGACCCGCAGGTCCTCGTCTCGCTGACGCCGCCCCCGCTGCACGCGGGGGAGCGGGTCGTCTTCGTCTGCACCCACAACTCGGCCCGCTCCCAGCTGGCCGCGGCGCTGTGGCGCGACCGGGTCGGTGGCGAGGTCGCCTCGGCCGGCACGAAGCCGGCCGCCCGGGTGCATCCCCGGGCGGTCAAGGTCGCCCACCGGCACGGCCTGGCCCTCGACCCGGCCGGCACCGCGTACGTCGGTGACGTGGTGCACGACGGGGACCTGGTCATCGCGGTCTGCGACAACGCCCACGAAGACCTCACCGGCCCGGCCCGGCCGCGACTGCACTGGTCGGTCCCGGACCCCGTCCGCGTCGGCACCGACGAGGCGTTCGAGGCCGCCTACACCGACCTGGAAGACCGCATCACCCGAATCGCACCGACCGTCACGGGCCCGGCCCGAGGCTGACAACCACCGCCACCCCGCGCGCGTACACCGATAGACCGGAGTCCTGACCGTCATGCATCAGATCACCCTGTGGCGTCGTCTGCTCGCCGAGTTCGTCGGCACCGCGCTGCTGGTCACGGCCGTGGTCGGCTCCGGCATCATGGCCACCACGCTGTCCCCGGACGACGTCGGCCTGCGGCTGCTCGAGAACTCGGTCGCGACGGCGTTCGCGCTCGGCGCTCTGATCCTCATGTTCGGCCCGGTCTCCGGCGCCCACTTCAACCCGGTCGTCTCGGCCGCGGACTGGCTCCTCGGCCGGCGTGCCGGTACCGGGCTGACCGGTCGCGATCTCGCCGGCTACATCCTGGCGCAGATCGGCGGGGCGATCGCCGGGTCGATCCTGGCGAACCTGATGTTCGCCCTGACCCCGGTCGCCTTTTCGCACAAGGACCGCAGCGCCGCTCATCTGTGGATCGGCGAGGTCGTCGCGACCGCCGGGCTTCTGCTGCTGATCTTCGCGCTAGCCCGGTCCGGCCGCGCCACGGCCGCGCCGGCGGCGGTCGGCGCCTACATCGGCGCCGCCTACTGGTTCACCTCCTCGACCAGCTTCGCCAACCCGGCCGTCACGATCGGCCGGGCCTTCACCGACACCTTCGCCGGGATCGCCCCGGCGTCGCTGCCGGGCTTCCTCATCGCCCAACTGGTCGGCCTGGCGGTCGGTGTCGGGCTGCTCGCGGCGCTCTATCCGTACGCCGGGGCGGCGGCCGGCAATGTGGTCGCCGCGCACGACATCGCCGTCACCTCAGCCCACTGAACCCACCACCCCAAGAGGATCTCCGTCATGAGTGCCAAGCCCAGCGTCCTGTTCGTCTGCGTGCACAACGCCGGTCGGTCGCAGATGGCCGCCGGCTGGCTGCGGCACCTCGCCGGCGACGCCGTCGAGGTCCGCTCGGCCGGCTCCGAACCCGCCGACCAGATCAACCCGGCCGCGGTCGAGGCGATGCGGGAGGTCGGCATCGACATCACCGACCAGACTCCCCAACGCCTGGAGTACGAGACCGCGCAGGACTCCGATGTGATCGTCACGATGGGCTGCGGCGACGCCTGCCCGGTCTTTCCCGGTAAACGCTACGAGGACTGGAAACTCGCCGACCCGGCCGGCCAGGGTGTCGAGGCGGTGCGCCCGATCCGCGACGAGATCCGCGCTCGGATCGAGAACCTGCTCGCCGACCTCATCCCGGCGACCCGGCCGTAAACCCCTCGAGCCCGCCCGGCAGCGGGCCGCGGCGCAGGTTGTGCATGAAGGTGTTCTATTGAAGGCGGCCCGCGGCGCGGCCACGGCCCGGGGCGGTGGGGGCGTTGAGCAGTTCGATGGCCTGCGGCGCGACGTCAGCGTCGACCAGGATGTCGTAGCTCTCGGCGCTCATGCCGGCAACGGAGCTGAAGTCACGCCGACCGCCGGTGAGGGCGTGGCCGAGCATGCCGAGCAGGCCACCCACGACGGCGCCGAAGATTGCCCCGTACAAGGCGAGCAGCAGGCCGGAGATGACCGGGTTGACCCAATCGAACAGGCCGAACAACCAGCCGAACAACGCGCCCAGGACGACGCCGTAGGCGGCCGACTGAGCGGCGGCGCGCCAGATCGTCAGCCGGCCAGTGACCCGCTCGAAACTGGACAGCCCGCGGCCGACGATGGCGGTGCGCTGCACGGGAAACCGCTGGTCGGACAGGTAGTCCACCGCCCGCTCCGCGTCGGCATAGGTGGGGTAGGAGGCAACCACGATCTGCTCGCCGGCTGGGCCGACCGGCGTCGGGGAGGTGGCGTCGGATCGTTTGTCGTACCGCGGCTGCATCACGAAGACCACTCCTTTGTATCGGTGTCTGATGACGGTCGTGTTCCCCTCGGCGTAGCGGACAAGCGTCGCTCGTCGTCCCTCGGCGTGTCCGATGCGTGCGCCGCCGCGTCCGCCGCGTCGACTGCCGTCACCAGCTCAGGCAGGGAATGACCACCCATGTAGCGCATTCCGTTGATGAAGAACGAAGGGGTGCCGTTGACGCCGCTGCGGACGCCACTGACGAAGTCCGACCGGACCTTGTCCAGGAATTCATGGTTCCGAAGTTCCGCGGCGATCGCCTCGCCGTCGAGGCCCATGTCAACCAGCGCGGCGATCAGGGTCGGCGGACTGAGCCGGTCCTGATTGGCGAACAGCCAGTCGTGGACCGGCCAGAACCGACCCCTCGCTCCCGCGGCCTCGGCCACCTCGGCGGCCGGCTCCGCGTACGGGTGAATGCTGATCAGCGGGAAGTGACGGTACGCGAACCGAATCAGGTTCGTCCGTCGGCGCAGCAGTTCCCGCACGACCGGGTGCGCGCGTGCGCAGTACGGGCACTGGTAGTCGCCGTACTCGACGAGGGTGACCGGCGCGTACTCGGGGCCGAGAACATGATCTCGATCGTCGACTGGTACGGCGAGCCGGCCACCGGTTGTTGTCAGCGGAGAAGTCAAGTTGTCACCTGCTTCGTGGCGATGATGCTTACGACCTCTTAACCC
Source organism: Actinoplanes sp. (assembly GCA_036402935.1). Lineage (GTDB taxonomy): Bacteria > Actinomycetota > Actinomycetes > Mycobacteriales > Micromonosporaceae > Actinoplanes. The sequence goes on along the minus strand of DASWRZ010000417.1, from coordinate 64 downwards.
TCGGACTCGCCAGGGTGAGAGCAGGTCACCCGCCCCGGGTGGCTTATGCCTCGGCGACGACCAT
>DASWRZ010000416.1:0-5805 GCA_036402935.1 Actinoplanes sp. | reverse complement strand
GCTGGGACGGCCCGACCGGCCTCGGCACTCCGAACGGTGTCGCCTCCTTCTGAATCCGGTTCCTCGAGCCGGAGAGATGCCGGCGGGCTTGCAGCCCGCCGGCATTTTCCCGTACGCGGGTGAAGCCGAAACGCAGGCTTCGCAGCCGGTCCAGCGGGTCTCGGCCGATCGGTCAGCCGAGTTCGGGCGGAGACGCCTCAGTGCGCCGGCCGGCGCGTCCGTCGGCTCCGGGCGGTGAAGACCGATGCGGTGGCATCCGAGATGATCCCGGTGCTGACCGTGCTGGTACGCCCGGACAGGTGCACGGCCCGGATCGCGACGGTGTGGCGGCCACGCCGCAGGCGCAGCAGCGCGGTGCGGTGGCTGCCCGGCTCGGCCAGCACGAGCCGGCCGTCGATCCAGATCTCGAACCGGTCGATCAGCGCGCTCGGCGTGGCAACGTTCCACAGTGGCTTGATCGCACCCTTGGTGTAGAGCCGTGAGCCTGACTTGAGAGCCCCGGTCATGTGCAGGAAGCGCAGGCCGGCCGGCCCCGCGCCGGCGATCGCACGGATGGCGGGCAGCCGCGTGTAGAGAGCATCGCCGGGGCAGTCGGTGCGGCCCGCGTCGCGGTGGCCGGAGATGCGGTAAAGGCCGGCCTCGGTGCCCCGCGGGTAGAGGTTGCCGCCGCCGCTGGTGAGCACCACCCGGCCGGCCGGGTCGTTGCCGTAGGCACCGAGTTTGTAGGCGGCGACGGTGGCGATGGCTCGCTCCACGTTCGGCGTCGGCCGGGCCGCGTCGTAGGTGCCGATCACCGCGATAGCGCTGGCGTCGGTGTTGAAGCCGAGCGTGTGGGCACCGAGGACCGGGTGGCCGACGCCGCCGGCGCGGCCTTCGAAGATGTGGCCGCATCTGTCGACCAGGAAGTTGTAGCCGATGTCGTCCCAGCCTTTGCTGTGCACCTGGTAGGCCTGGATGCTACGGACGATCGCCGCCGAGTCGGCGCAGTCGTAGCCGTTGCCGGTCGCGGTGTGATGCACGAAGAACACCCGGGTCGGGCCGGTGTACTCAGGCACGCCTTTGACCATGCTCTCGTTGGCGCCCCAACCGGCACGGGTGATCATGTGCGGTACCGGCCGCGCGGGTACGGGAACGGTGCCGCGTGCCATCGCCGGCAGCGTGGCCTGCCGCGCCTCGATCACGGCCGGTGGCCTGCCCGGGTCGATCAGGTCCAGTCGAAGGTCGTCGGGAAGGCCGCCGCCGCCGATGAGCCGGGCCTGGACGCCGTCGGACCCGCCGGCCCAGAGCGGATCGGTGGCGCCGCGGGTGTCGCCGGGCGCTGAGCCGTGCGAGGTCAGTGTGTGCCAGGCGCTCCAGCGCCCGGTTGCCTGGGCCCGGGTGCGGACCTGCACCGTTGCGGTGATCGCCAGGGCCGGGTCGGCCCAGGTGACGCCGAGCAGGCTGAACGGCTCGGTGGTGTGCTTCGGCAGAAGTATCGACTCGGACGTGGCAGCCGACCGGCGGCCGAGCGTCCTGAGTGGAATCGTCTGCGGGCCGGCTCCGGCCGCCGGCCTCGCCTCGGCTTGGAGGCCGTCCGGCAGGAAGGTGCCGGTCAGTGCGGCGGCGGTGGCCGCCAGGATCGTACGACGTGCTATCGGCTCCCGGTTCATGGAGACCCCCGTGGTGTTTCTCGATCGGTCTGGTGCCACCCTGCCCGCTGTTGCCCCACTCGTCCCCGGAATTGCGAATAAACGTCGTGATTCGGTTGGATTGTCGACGTGGCCGGGGTTTCGCGGCGTGTCGCCGCCGCACTTGCGGTAAGGCCCCTACGGTCGTGACCAGCGACTGATCGAAGCAGAAGGTTCGTCTCAAGGACTCCGGGAAACATATGCAGAATTGACAACTAATGGCGATCCGGAATTCGTGGCGCCGTTTTCTTTGCGGGATCGGTCGCGCTCGCTTACGGTCGTGGTTGATCGGGCGCCATTGCTGCTCGGCCTCGCACGACGGAGGGTGTTCATGCGATTCGGTGTGAGCTTTCCTCCCGAGGCGGCGGCGCCTGTTTCGGCCGCCGCCCGTTCTTATCAGAGTCCGCATCCTCCGATTTCATCGCTTCGGCCGCCGACGTCGCTGCGTGCACCGAGGCCGGCCGGGCCGGACATCACCTCCGGCTCGGACCGGCGACGACACCGTCGACCGGCCTGCCGGAGATGGTGGCTGCCTACCGTGCCGGGCGGACCGCGGCCGAGCTCGCACCCGGGCGTGTGCGGCTCGACTACACCTGCTACCCCCACCCGATATTCGGTCTCGGACTCGTGCCGGCCGGCGCAGGTCGATGCTCGCGGGGATACGCGTGGTGCCGCGTTTTACTACGGACTTGTGGCAACGTTCGGGTACATTTCGGGCAGAGCGACGGAAGGGGCCCGTGATCGCTGATCGTCGCACCGTGCCGGCGCTGACCGTGGCCTTGGCGGCCGCGGGCACCCTCCTGTTCACCGGGCACGACACGGGCAAGGCCGCCCCACTGCCGGCCGGCCGCGTCGACGCCGCGGCCGCCTGGCCGAAGGCGGCCCGCGCCGACCTGCCCGGCCTTCTGGCCACTCCACTCGATTTCCTCGACGCCCGCACCGCGGTCGGCACGCTTCCGACGCGTGACGGCGCGTACCTGCGGTTAGTGGTCGAAAGCGCAACCGGCGCGGTGCGTGAGTTGACCCGGCTCCCGGCCGACGCCCAGCCGCAGTTCGCTGCCGTCACCGCCGCCGGCGGTGACCTGCTCTGGGCGCAGACCTCCGACGGAGGCAGGTGGCAGATTTGGACCGTGCCTCAGGCCGGCGGCCAGGCGCGGCGGCTGGTCGCCGACGCGGGCGATGTCCTGCTGGGCGGCGGCCAGTACGACCTCGTGTTCAATGCCGGCCGAGCCTACTGGGCGACCGCCGCCGAGGGCGACAAGAGCACTGGCATCCGCTCGGTGCCGCTCGCCGGGGGCCCGGTCGAGGTGCGCGACGAAGACGGTCAGTGGGCGCTCACCGCGTGGCCCTGGCTCACCGACGATGTCGCCGGTGGGTTCGGCACGGTGCGCCTGCGCAGCCTCACCGACGGCCGCGAGGTACGGGTTCGGGCTTCCGGCGGCGAGGTCAGCGACTGTACGGCGGACTGGTGCCGAATCATGGTGCTGACCGCCCATGGGGACCTGGTCCGGGTTGATCTGATGCATCCCGACGGCTCGGCCCGGCGGCAGATCGCCGGCCCGGGCGCCCGGTCGGCCGTCGACGACGTCGCGGTCGTCGGGCGCTTCGAGATTTTCTCCGAGCCGGACGCCTACTCGGACCTGACCGGCACCGCCGCGCTCGTGGTCTACGACATCGCCACCAGCCGCACCGTCCTGGTCGCGCCCCAGGCCGGCGATGTCTGCACCCACGACGGCATGCTGTGGTGGTCGACCGGCCAGAACGATCTGATCTGGCATACCCTCGATCTGCGGGCCGCCTGACGGCGGCTCCGAGGGCATAATTGCTGGGCGGCCGCACTCCTGCGCGCCGGCCGGCATCAGCGACGGAGCGATCTCGTGCCCACGATTCCGAACACCAGCCGCAGCACCCCTCAACGTGGTGAAGTTCTGACGTTGCTGCGTGAGACGGACTGCTCGCACAGCGCTCAGCAGCTGCACATGATGCTGCGCGAGCGGGGCGCCAAGGTCGGGCTGACCACCGTCTACCGGACGCTGCAGCTGCTGGTCGACGCCGGAGAGGTCGACGCGACCCGGCTGCCGGGCGGCGTGCAGCTGTTCCGGTTGTGCAGCCCCTCCCACCATCATCATCTGGTGTGCCGCAATTGTGGCCGGACGGTGGAGGTCGAGGGGCCGGCCGTCGAGCGGTGGGCCGACCGCGTCGCCGCCGAACACGGCTTCACCGACGTCGGGCACACCATTGAGATCTTCGGAACCTGCTCCAACTGTGCCGTCTGAGGCGGCGGTACGAGGTTCCTGGCTTTGACTTCATGCCCGTGAAAGCATGTGCGGGTGCACCAACAGGCTGTTGAGCGGTACCGGGCGGCGGGCGACCTGTTCAAGGCCCTGTCCTCGCCCGTCCGGCTGGCCATCGTCGATCTGCTCGCTGTCCGGCCGCGTTTCGTGCACGAACTGGTCGAGCTGACCGGCCTGACCCAACCGCTGGTTTCGCAGCATCTAGGGGTGCTCCGAGGTGCCGGCGTGGTCCGCGGTGTGCGGCAGCGGCGCGCGACGGCGTACGCGCTGCGCGACGAGCACGTCGCCCACATTGTGCGGGACGCGCTCGCGCACACCGGGACGGAATGCCAGGCATCTCCGGAGCCCTTCGACGCGGCTGCGCTTGGCGACGAATCACCGGAAGACGAGTCATCACCGGGACTCGATCGGCAACCGCCGGCCCCGGTTGACGCATAAGTTCGGCGCCTCGGATCGGATCAGCCTGCTCCGACCGTGACGACGGGCGCAGTTTCACTGTCGGCGACCGGTGTGGACCAGCCCCGCCGATAGCGCCCGTTGCCGATCATCCGGCAGGCGAGGTAGATGGTGAACGAGATCGTGGTGACGTAGGGACTGATCGGGATGCTGCTGCCGAGGGCGAGCAGGATGCCGCCGACGACCGAGGTGACGGCGAACAGCACGCTGAGCAGGGCGACCAGGCGGGGCGTGGCGGTGACGCGCATGGCGGCCGCCGCCGGTGTGCAGATGATGCTCAGGACGAGCAGGGCGCCGACGATCTGGATGGACATGGCGACGGCCAGGCCGAGCAGGAGCATGAACACCGGCGAGAGGAGGCCGACGGGGACGCCTCGGGCGGCGGCGAGTTCCGGGTCGGTGCTGGCGAAAGTCAGGGGGCGCCAGATCAGCAGCAGGCCCAGCAGTACAAGTGCGGAGGTGCCGAGCAGCCACTTTAGCTGCGGGGTGTCGACAGCAACGATCTGTCCGGTCAGCAAACCGAACTTGTTCGCCGAACGTCCCTTGTAGAGGGACAGAAAGAGCACGCCGAGGCCGAGCCCGAACGGCATGAGCACACCGATGATGGAGTTACGGTCGCGGGCCCGCGCGCCGAGGGCTCCGATGGTCAGCGCGGCGAGGACCGAGCCGGTCAATGATCCGACAACGACGTTGACGCCGAGCAGCAGGGCGGCCGAGGCACCGGCGAAGGAGAGTTCACTGATGCCGTGCACCGCGAAGGGCAGGTCGCGCATCATGACGAAGGTGCTGATGAGGCCGCCGACCACGCCGAGCACCAGGCCGGCGATGATCGAGTTGTGCACGAGGCTCAGCAGCTCGCGGTAGTCGGCGAAGTTGAAAATCTCGTGCCAGACCTGCGTCATGGTGCACCGACCACGTGATGTGCGTCGTGGTCCGGCCGGCCTTGGGCTTCCGGCAGGCCGGCGACCAGGATGCGGTCGCCGGTCCGGATCACTTCGATGGGAGTCCGGTACATCTGGCTCAAAGTCTCGGAGTTGAGGACCTCGTCGACCGAGCCCATCCGGAACTGGCCGCCGGCCAGGTAGAGGACGCGGTCGACGTACGGAAGCACCGGGTTGATCTCATGGGTCACGAAGATGACCGCGGTGTCGTCCGTGCGCCGGCTCTGGTCGACGAGCGCGGTCGTCGTGCTCTGGCTGTGCGGGTCGAGCGACAGCAGCGGCTCGTCGCACAACAGCAGTTGCGGGTCGTCCACCAGGGCCTGCGCGATCCGTACGCGTTGTTGCTCGCCGCCGGAGAGCAGGCCGACCGGCCGGTCGGCGTAGGCTCGTGCCCCGACCTTCTCGAGCATGGCCTCGATGCGCCGTCGCCGGGCGGCGCTCGGTAGT
>DASWRZ010000415.1:0-9159 GCA_036402935.1 Actinoplanes sp. | reverse complement strand
CGACCCGGCCACGTTCAGCCGGCGGGTGCTGAACGACCTGCTGCGCGGCGAATACGGCTTCGGCGGGGCGATCGTCACCGACGCCCTGGAGATGAAGGGTGCGGCGGCCACCGCGGGCGGCATCGGTGCGGCGGCCGTACGCGCACTGGCCGCCGGAGCCGACCTGCTCTGCATCGGCGCCAAGGTCGACCTCGAGCTGGTCGAGGCGGTCGTTTCGGAAATTGCCGGGGCGGTCGACGACGGACAGCTCCCGTCGAGCCGGCTCGAGGACGCGGTCGCGCGTACGGCCGCGCTGGCGGCCTGGGCCGCAACGCCCCGCAGCGGGCCCGGCCCCGACGAGAGCCTGGGTTTGTCGGCCGCGCGCCGCGCGGTGCGGGTCGAGGGTTCGCTGGACGAGCTGGCCCGGCCACTGGTCGTCCAGCTGGTGTCGGGGCATTCGATCGCCGAGGGCCGGGTGCCGTGGGGCCTCCGGCCGCACCTCGACGGAACCGAGCAGCTCGAAGTGGTGGCGGCCGAGGCGTCGCCCGAGGAGATCGCCGCGACGGCGGCCGGCCGGCCGATCGTGGTGGTCGGCCGGCACACCCACCGATTCCCGGCCGGCCGGGAGCTGATCGAGCGGCTGGCCGCCGAGCACCCGGTCGGCGTGGTCGAGATGGGCTGGCCGTCGGCCTGGCGGCCGGCGCACGCGCGCGCCTTCGTGACCACCCACGGCGCGAGCCGGGCCAACGGGCGGGCGGCGGCCGAGGCGCTGGGTATCGCGCGCTGATTCTCTCTTGAACACGTTCAAGCGTTGGTCCTATGCTCAATAGCGCCCGCCCGGCCGGTCACGGGGCCGGCCGGGCGGGCTCGCCGGGCCGACTTACCGGGCCGACTTACCGGGCCGACTTACTGGGCCGACTTACTGAGCCGACTTACTGGGCGGACTACGGTGGCGGGTGTGACGACGGAGCCTTCCGGGACCCCCGAGAAGCCGCGCCGGGCGCGGGGCGAGCAGACGCGTCAGGTCATCCTCGAGACGGCGCTGCGGCTGTTCCAGGAGCGGGGGTACGCCGACACGACCATGCGGGCGATCGCCAAGGAGGCGGGGGTCGCGGTCGGGAACGCGTACTACTACTTCGACTCCAAGGAACACCTGATCCAGGGGTTCTACGACCGCAGCCAGGCCGAGGTGCGGGTCCGGGCCGACGAGATCATGGCCCGGGAGAACGACTTCGCCGACCGGCTGCGCGGAGTGCTGCACGCCGGGATCGACGTGAACGCGTCGTACCACGCGTTCGCCGCCACGTTCTTCAAGACCGCGGCCGAGCCGACGTCGCCGCTGAGCCCGTTCTCCAGCGAGTCGTCGCCGGCCCGCGAGGCGGCGATCGCGATGTTCCGCGACGTGGTCGACGGTTCCTCGGCCAAGCTCGACCCGGAGCTGCGCAAGGAACTGCCGGAGCTGCTCTGGCTGGCCTACATGGGCGTGGTGTTGTTCTGGGTGCACGACCGGTCGGCCGGCCAGCGGCGCACCCGGCGGCTCATCGACGGCGTGGTGCCGCTGATCGACCGGCTGGTGTCGCTCTCCCGGCTGCGGGTGCTGCGGCCGGCGTTGCGGCAGGTGCTGGCCCTGATCTCCAGCGTCCGCAGTGACTCTCCGTCGTGAAGCAACGCGGTCACTCAAAGTGACCGCATTCGGAGGTTAGGACGTATCTGCGCGTTTCGGCCGGAACTGCGGTGGAAAGTCCCCCACCCGAACGGCCATTTAGGTCACCGAGAGCTTCCGGCGCGGCCGGGCCGGCACGTAGCGTTACGTCCGCAGGTGGGTCTGGGGACGTCGCGGGGACTCGGCCTTCGGGACCAGATCGAGCTTCCGCGGCGCAGACAGTGAGCCGGGTGCGGCAGGACTTCGGGAGCAGTCCTGCGGCGCTCGGCTCACGTTTGTCCGGAGTCGCGCCGCCAGCCGCGCCGCCTAGCCGCGCCGCCAGCCGCGCAGCCGCGCCGCCCAGCCGCGCCGCCCAGCCGCGCCGCCCAGCCCAGCCCCGCCGCTCAGCCCGCCGCCAGTCCGCCGCAGGGCCCGCCCTCAACTGGGTGGGGTCGAGTAGACACGGCCGGAGCGACATTTTCCGGCGGCTGTCCACAGGCCCCCGGGAATCCACAGCTTCAGAACGCCGACTTGAACCCCCGCAGGCGCAGGCTGTTGAGGACGACGAAGATCGAGCTCATAGCCATCGCGGCACCGGCGATCATCGGATTCAAGAGTCCCGTTGCGGCCAGCGGCAGGGCGGCCACGTTGTAGGCGAATGCCCAGAACAGGTTCCCCCGGATGATCCCCAGGGTGCGGCGCGACAGCCGCACGGCGTCGACCGCAGCGGTCAGGTCACCACGCACCAGCGTCAGGTCGGATGCCTGGATGGCCACATCGGTCCCGGCGCCCATCGCCAGCCCGAGGTCGGCCTGGGCCAGCGCGGCCGCGTCGTTCACGCCGTCGCCGACCATCGCGACGACGCTGCCCGACGCCTGCAGCTGCTTGACCACGTCGACCTTGCCGGACGGCAGCACACCGGCCACGACCTCGCCGATTCCGGCGTGCGACGCGACCGCCGAGGCGACCTCGAGCCGATCGCCGGTGAGCATGATCGGGCGCAGGCCCAGGCGCTTCAGGGCGGCGACGGCGGGGGCGCTGCTCTCGCGTACGCGATCCGCGAGCGCGACCCACCCCGCGGCCGCGCCGTCGGTCCGGACCTCGACCCAGGTCGCCGCGACGTCGCCCGGTACGGGCGCGTCGGGCCCCGCCGCACCCACCGTGACCAGGATGTCTCCGACCCGGCCCCGCACACCGACCCCGGCCGACGCCTGGAAATCCGTGACTTGTGGCAGGTCACCGGAGGAACGGGCGGCCGCCGCGATCGCCCGGCCGAGCGGGTGCTCGGAGGCCGCCTCGACCGCTCCGGCCAGCCGGAGCACCTGAGGCACTCCCCAGCCGGACGCCGGCACGACCCGGACGACCGTCATCTGCCCGGTCGTGACCGTGCCGGTCTTGTCGAGCAGCACCGTGTCGATCCGACGGGTGGATTCCAGCGCCTCGACGCCGCGGATCAGGATGCCCAGCTGCGCGCCGCGCCCGGTGCCGACCAGCAGCGCCGTCGGCGTGGCCAGGCCCAGGGCGCACGGGCAGGCGATGATCAGCACCGCCACCGCGGCGGTAAAGGCACTCGTCGCGCCGTGCCCGGTGCCGAGCCAGAAGCCCAGCGTGCCCAGGGCCAGAGCGATCACCGCCGGTACGAAGACGCCGGAGATCCGGTCGGCCAGGCGCTGGACCGCGGCCTTGCCGTTCTGGGCGTCCTCGACCAGCCGGGCCATCTGGGCGAGCTGGGTGTCGGCGCCGACCTTCGTCGCCCGCACGAGCAGCCGGCCGCCGGCGTTGACGGTCGCGCCGGTCACGGGGTCACCCGGCCGTACCTCGACCGGCACCGACTCGCCGGTCAGCAGGCTCGCGTCGATCGCCGAGGCACCCTCGGCGACCACGCCGTCGGTCGCGACCTTCTCGCCCGGCCGCACCACGAAGATCTCGTCGGCCTGCAGGTCGGCGGCCGGAATCTGGTGCTCGGTGCCGTCGCGGAGCACGGTCACGGTCTTGGCGCCCAGCTCCAGCAGGGCCCGGAGCGCGTCTCCGGCCCGGCGCTTGGCCCGCGCCTCCAGATAGCGGCCGGCCAGCAGGAACGTGGTCACCCCGGCGGCCGCTTCGAGATAGATCGCGTCGCCGTCCTGGGCGGTGAACGAGAACGGGTGGGTCATCCCGGGCATGCCCGCGTCGCCCAGGAAGAGCGCCCACAGCGACCATCCGAAGGCGGCCAGCGTGCCCAGCGAGACCAGCGTGTCCATGGTGGCCGCGCCGTGGCGCAGGTTGACCGCGGCAGCCCGGTGGAAGGGCCAGCCGCCGTAGACGACGACCGGCGCCGCCAGCGTGAGCGACAGCCACTGCCAGTAGTCGAACTGCCAGGCCGGGACCATCGCCAGCACGACCACCGGGAGGCTGAGCAGGGCCGAGATCAGCAGGCGGTCGCGCTGCGAGTCACGGTGCGGCGCGGGTTTCAGAGACGCCTTGTAGCCGGTCTTCTCCACCACCGCGATCAGGTCGTCGACGGTCAGGGCCGACGGCACGGTGGCGCGCGCTTTCTCGGTCGCATAGTTCACGGTCGCGGTGACGCCCTCGAGCCGGTTCAGCTTCTTCTCGATGCGGTTGGCGCACGCGGCGCACGTCATCCCGCCGATCTCGAGTTCGATCACGCGATCCATGCGCCTACCCTATACCCCTAGGGGGTAAGAATCGCCGTGGTCCCGGCCACCATGACATCCAGCCCGTGCTCGAAAGCGGCATCCGGCTGCCGGTAACCACCCGTCCGGAACGCCTCCCGCAGCGTCGGCAACCGCGCCAGCATCTCCAGCTCCTGCGTGGTCGGCTGACTCTGCAACGCCTGCTCCTGCAACACGAACCCGTTCGTGTAGTCGGCGATCACCATGATCGTGTGGAGCGCCAACGCCGGCGTGAAACCCAGCTTCACCATGGCTTCGAGCTCACGCTCGAAGCCGGCGAGCGCTTCCGGCGCCCGCCGGGCCGAGGTGATCAGCCGGGCGCCGTCGCGGTGGGACAACAGCGATTTCCGGTACGCGCGGGCCCGGCGCCGCAACCACTGCGGCCACGTCTCGCCGTCCTCGGGCGGACCCATCCCGGCCGCCATGATAATCGCGGAGGCCATCCCCTCCAGCAGCTCCTGCTTGGTCTTGAAATGCCAGTAGAGCGCGGGCGACTGCACCCCCAGCTCGGCGGCGAGCCGACGGACGCTCAGCCCGTCGAGGCCGACCTCGTCGAGCAGTCGCAACCCGGTCTCGATCAGCAGCTCCCGCGAAAGGCCCTTCACGGGGCTAGCTTAGCAGTGCTAAGTTGCCCTTAGCACTGCTAAGGAGGAGCCATGGACAATCTGATCGTCGAGGGAGCGGGACGCTCGATCCTGGTCCTGCACGGAGGCATGGGCGACCTGTCGAGCTGGGAAAAGGTGACCGACCGGCTGCGGGATCGGTTCCGGGTGGCGCGCCTTTACCGGCGCCAATACCGGCTCGACGTGCCGCGCAAGGTGACGATGGCCGACGAGGCCGCGGAGGTGCTGGCCGCCGCGGCGACCCTCGACCGGCCGGTGGTCGTGGGGCACTCGTCGGGGGCGGTGCTGGCGCTCGAAGCGCTGGTCGCGGCTTCGCCGGGGCTGTTCTCGGGCGTGGTGCTCTACGAGCCGCCGCTGATGATCGACGACCGGCGGCTGGGAGACGGCACGCAGTCCAGCCACTACGGCGAACAGCCCGGCGGCGCTGCCCAGCCCAGCGCTGCCCAACCAGGCGGCGCTGCCCAGCCCGGCGGCAACGGGGAGCGCTCGATTGATCGGGCCCGCGCCGCGATCACCGCGGGGCGGCCCGGCACGGCGTTCGCGATCTTCCTTCGGGAGATCGCCGGGACCGGCGAGGAGATGGCCGCGGCGGCCGAGGCGGCGATCAACCAGAAGCTCGAGATCGGCCCGATCGTCGAGCGGCAGCTCGACGACAACGACGCGATCGACGCGCTCGGCAACCGGCTGGCCGCCTACTCCAAGATCGACCTACCGGTGCTGCTGATCACCGGCGATCAGAGCCCGCGCCACCTGCGGGAACGGTCAAGCGTCCTCCAGGCCGTGCTGCCGGACGCCCGGCGCGTGATCCTCCGCGGGGAGGGCCACAACGCCGAGCGGTCGGCACCGGCCCGGCTCGCCGACGTCATCGGCCAGTTCCTCGACGGCGAAGCCTGACTCGGCCGCCACCTCGCGGGCCTCCACGCGGCCGGCCGGCCCGCACCACCGCACTGCCGGCCGGCCGGCCCGACCACAGCCGGCCTGACCAGGCCGCCACACCGCGCGCCGCCACGCGGCCGACCGGCCCGACCACGGCCACGGCCAGAGGGGCCGGGCCCGGCGGCTGATCAGGACGGTGCGGCGGACGTCTTGACCAGGGTGCGGATCTGCCGCAGCAGCACCGACAGGGCCGCCAGCTCGGCCGGGGTGTCGTCGACCTTGCCCATCGCGTTCGAGGCCCGGGCGATCGACGCCTTGTTCGTCTCCTCCCACTCCGAGACCCGCTCGTCGGCCGACGGCTCCGACGGCGTCGACAGCAGCACCTCGGCGGTCAGGGCGGCCAGCGCGCCGTACAGGTCGTAGCGCAACGCCATCCGGGCCAGCGTCTGCCACCGGTCGCCCCGCGGCAGTTTGGAGATGTGGGACAGCAGCTGGTCGATCTGGAACCGTTCCGAGAGCACGAAGTAGACCTGGGCCACCTCGGCCGGCGGCCGCTCGGTGGATCGCCCGGTCTCCAGCACGTCGAGCAGCCCGAAGCCGTAGTTGGCCCACGTCACCCGCTCGGCCAGGTCGATCGGCACGTCCTTGTCGACCAGCGTGGCGATGTGCTCGTCCATCGACCGGCGTTCGACGCCGATCAGCACCGACGGCAGCTTCGGCAGCAGCTCGGAGATGCCCGGCTGCAACTTCGCGGTCTCGCCGACGACGTCGATCGGCGAACGCCGGGTGGTGACCAGCCAGCGGACCGCGCGGTCGAGCAGCCGCCGTGACTCCAGGAAGACGAGCACCTGGGCGTCCGTCGACACCTCGCTGTCGAGGGTCTCGGCGGCCTTCCAGATCTCGCGCAGGCCGTAGACGTCGCGTATCACCACATAGGCCCGGATCACGTCGGCCGCCGACGCGCCGCTCTCCTCCATCGCCCGGAAGACGAAGGAGGTGCCGCCGCGGTTGACGACCTCGTTGACCAGCGCGGTGGTGATGATCTCGCGGCGCAGCCGGTGACCGGCCATCCGGCCGGCGAACCTTTCCCGCAACGGCGTCGGGAAATAGTGCGCCATCACATCGTTGGTCCAAGGTTCGTCGACGATCTGGTCGGCGAGAACCTCGCGCTCCAGCGAGATTTTGACGTACGCCAGGAGCACCGCGAATTCAGGCGCGGAAAGGCCGTCGCCGTTGTCCGAGCGGGTCTTGAGCTCGGCGTCCGTCGGCAGCGCCTCGAGTTCGCGGTTGAGCTGGCCGCTCGCCTCGAGCTCGTTGAGCATCCGCCGGTGGACCGGGAGCAGCGAGTGGGCCTGCGACCGGGCCGTGCCCAGTGCGAACGCCTGCTCGTAGTTGTCCCGCAGGACCTGGGCCGCCACCTCGTCGGTCATCGTGGCCAGCAGCTCGTCGCGTTCTCCGATGGTCATCTCCCCGTCGGTGACCGCGCCGCCGAGCAGGATCTTGATGTTGACCTCATGGTCGGAGCAGTCCACACCGGCCGTGTTGTCGATGAAGTCGGTGTAGATGCTGCCGCCTTTGCGGGCGAACTCGATACGCCCCCGCTGGGTCAGGCCGAGGTTGCCGCCTTCGCCGACCACCCGCGCCCGCAGCTGGCCGCCGTTGACCCGGATCGCGTCGTTGGTCTTGTCGCCGACGTCGAGGTGCGACTCGGTGGCCGCCTTGACGTACGTGCCGATGCCGCCGTTGAACAGCAGGTCGACCGGGGCGAGCAGGATCGAGCGCATGAGCTCGGCCGGGCTGAGCGCGGTCGTGCCCGGCTGGAGCCCGAGCGCCTCGCCGACCTGCGGCGTGATCGGGATCGACTTGGCGGTGCGGGGGAAGACCCCACCGCCCGCGCTGATCAGATCGGAGTCGTAGTCGGCCCAGGACGAGCGGGGCAGGTCGAACAACCGCCGGCGCTCGGCGAACGACCGGGCAGCGTCCGGGTCGGGGTCGAGGAAGATGTGCCGGTGGTCGAAGGCGGCCAACAGCCGGATGTGCTCGGAGAGCAGCATCCCGTTGCCGAACACGTCGCCCGACATGTCGCCGACACCGACCACGGTGAACTCTTCGGTCTGGGTGTCGAGGCCCAGGTCGCGGAAGTGCTTCTTGACCGACTCCCACGCGCCCCGGGCGGTGATGCCCATCTTCTTGTGGTCGTAGCCGGCCGAGCCGCCGCTGGCGAACGCGTCGCCGAGCCAGAACTGGACGCCGACGGAGATCGCGTTGGCGGTGTCGCTGAACGTTGCCGTGCCCTTGTCGGCCGCGACCACCAGGTACGGGTCGTCGCCGTCGTGCCGGACCACGTCACTCGGCGGGATGATCTTGCCGCCGAGGATGTTGTCGGTGACGTCGAGCAGCGCGGTGATGAACTGCTTGTAGCACTCCACCGCCTCGTCGCGGTCGCCCGGCTTCTGCTTGAGCACGAAGCCGCCCTTGGCACCCACCGGCACGATCACCGCGTTCTTGACCATCTGCGCCTTGACCAGGCCCAGAATCTCGGTGCGGAAGTCTTCCCGGCGGTCGGACCAGCGCAGGCCGCCGCGGGCGACGTCGCCGAACCGCAGGTGCACGCCCTCGAACCGCGGCGAATACACGAAGATCTCGTACTTCGGGCGGGGCTGCGGCAGGTCGGGGATGGCCTGCGGGTCGAGCTTGAACGCCACGTACGACTTGGGGCGGCCGTCGGCGCCGCGCTGGAAGAAGCTCGTACGCAGCGTGGCCTGGATCAGCGTCAGATAGGACCGGAGGATGCGATCCTGGTCAAGGCTGTCGACCCCGTCGAGCAGGACGGTGATGCGCTCGGCGATCTCGCCGGCCACGCGGGTGCGTTCGGCCTCACCGATCTCCAGGCGCGGCGAGAACCTGGTCTCGAACAGCTCCACCATGCTGCGGGCGATCTCCGGGTAGGCCGTGAAGGTCGACTCCACGTAGACCTGCGAGAAGACGTTGCCGGCCTGGCGCAGATATTTCGCGTACGCCCGGAGCACCACCACCTGACGCCAGGTCAGGCCCGCCCGCAGCACCAGCTCGTTGAAGCCGTCGACCTCCGCCTCGCCCCGCCAGGCGGCCGCGAACGCGTTCTCCACCTGGGGCCGCACCTCGGACAGGTCGCGGTGGGCGGACGGCGGCTCGAGACCGAAGTCGTACAGGTAGATCGTGCCGTCGCTGCGACGGATCTCGTACGGCCGCTCGTCGACCACCTGCACGCCCAGCGAGTGCAGCACCGGAAGCACCGCCGAGAGCATCATCGGCTCGCCGTACCGGTAGACCTTGAACCGTACGTTGCGGTCGTCGGGCTCCGGTTCACCGGTCAAGCCCTGCCGCC
>DASWRZ010000414.1:0-26722 GCA_036402935.1 Actinoplanes sp. | reverse complement strand
TCAACGGCTGGGCTGGATCTCCGGCACGACCGACGGGGACGGGGAGAGGGACGCGGACGGGGTCGGGGACGGCAGCACGTCGTCGGCGGCGCCGATGACGTTGCGCTGCATCTCCACGTTGGACTCGCCGGTGCCGCCGAGTTGGATGTCGTCGTACGCCTTGAGGTTGTGGTTCTCGTCGAAGTAGAGCACCGACAACTCCAACGGCGTCGGTTTGTCCTTCTCGAGGCCGCGCAGCCCGGCCCCGCCGGTGGAGCCCTCGACCATCAAGCGGGTCGGCATCGGGGCCTCGGACGGCGAAACCGAGGGCGACGGCGCGACGGACGGCGAGGCGGAATCCGACGGTGACGGCGACGGCGAGGGCGACGGCGCCGGCAGCAGGCTCACCTGGCGCTGGTGCAGGTGCCCGGCCAGCACCAGCGGCACCACCCCGGACAGCGGCGGCGCCATCGCCGGGTCGTGGACCATCGCGAAGTCGACCCGCTTGCCGTGCCCGCGGACCGTGTCGGCCAGTTGCCGGCCGCTCTGCAGCAGCGGCGACGTGGCCGGATCTTCCGGTGGCTCGGTCGTGCTCTTGTCGGGCGTGAACTCGGGGTCGCCGATCCCGGCGATGGTCAGGCCGTCCACCGTGGTGATCGTGTTGTCGAGCACGACCGCGTTCTTCTGCTTCGCCACCGCGGACTGGATCGCGCTCGAGTCATGGTTGCCGCGCACGTAGATGTAGGGAACGCCGAGCGTCGAGATCGAGGAGACGTACGAGGTCTCGGCCGCGCTGCCCCAGTCGACGTCGTCGCCCGTGTCGACCACCGCGTCGATGTCGAAGGTCTTGACCACCGTGCGGATCAGGCCCCACGACGACGGGTTGAGGTGCAGGTCGGAGACGTGCAGGATGCGGGTCGTGTTGCCGGCCGGCTCGTAGCTGGGGAGCGCCGACACCGTCGTGTAGACCCGGCTCACGTTGCTGACGATCTGCTGGAGCTGGTCGGCGTACCGGCCGTAGTTGTCGGCGATCTTGCGCGCGTCGCCGACCACCGACGGGGCGTTGACCAGCAGACCCTCGTACCTCGGCTCGGCGATCGACTCGGGCCGCAGGGTGCCGGCCGCCAGGCCGAGGCTGCCGCCGGTGACGGCCAGCGCCGTGACACCGGCCGCCGCGATCCGGCGCACGTTGCGGAAGATCAGCGTGGCCAGGATGAGCGCGCTGAGGATCCCGATGCCGAGGGTGCGCACGCCGAGCCGCAGCACCCCGGTGCGTACGTCGTCGACCGCGTTCTCCCCGGCCGCCGAGAACCCGCCGGGCCGGTCGATGAGGGCCTCGGTGCGGTTCTGGTCGAGCGACCCCAGGTTGACCTTGAGGTGGATCGGCCCGTCGTGGCTGCGCAGGTGCAGCGAGCCGAGCGGCGGGATGTCGATCTCGGTGCCGCCGTTGAACGACGGGCTGATCGACATCTCGGCGCGGAACGGGCCCACGTCGAGGTTGGTGTGGGCGAACAGCATCGTCCCGATGATCACGCCGCCGATGCTGACGAGCCCGACCATTGCGGCTGTCCGCACGCGCCGGGCCCAGCGGTTGCGGGTGAGGAAAGCGACGACGCGGCGGAAAAATGCCAAGAAGGAGCCCATCACCCGCACACCTGCCCCCGCGTAACCCACATCAAACCGTTCAGCTCCGGCCGGCGCCACCGTCGGAGAAGACCAGCCGGATCAGGCGGTCATCGTCGGGCGCGGGGGTGGAGCCTGTCTCCTGGTTCGACGTGCTGGCCCAGATCGATCCGTCGGGCGCGCTGACCAGGGCCCGCAGCCGGCCGTACTGACCGACGAACAGCGGTTGCGGGTTGCCCAGCACGGTGCCGTTCGCGGTCACCCCGGCCAGCCAGATGCGCTTGCCGTTCAGGCACGCGGTGGCGACGTTCTGCTCCAGGGTCGCGACGCCGACGCACGTGGAGTCGGCGGACGGCCAGTTGAGCAGCGGGTTGGTCAGCTTGGCGTCGCCGCCCGGGCCGTCGGCCTTGGGCCAGCCGTAATTCTTGCCCCTGTCGACGACGTTGAGCTCGCCGTTCTTGGGCTGGCCGTTGTCACTCGCGTACATCTTCTTGTTCTTGTCCCAGGCCACGCCCTGCACGTTGTGGAAGCCGGACGCCCAGACCAGCGACGTCTTGACCGGGTTACCGGGCGCGGGCTTGCCGGCCGTGGTCATTCGCAGGATCTTGCCGCCGAGGTTTTTCGGGTCGGGCGCCTGGGTGCCGGCCGGGGTGCCGTCGCCGGTGCCCACGTACAGGTAACCGTCGGGGCCGAAGGCGATCGCGCCGCCGTCGGCGCTCGGTGAGTGCGGGATGCCGGTGAGGATCGGCTGAAGCTTGCCCTTGAGCGTCATCTTGGCGACGCGGTTGTCCTTGGCCGTCGTGTAATACACGAAGATCGTCTTGTCGGACGCGTACTTCGGGGAGACCGCGATGCCGAGCAGACCGCCGTCGCCGGACGGCTGGGCCTCGTTGAGCCGCCGCACCTCGGCGACGGTCAGGCCGTCGGCGTCGGAGCCAGGGCCGACCTGCAGGACGCGGGCGGTGTCACGCTCGGTGACCAGCGCCGACCCGTCGGGCAGGAACGCGATGCCGGACGGAATCGCCAGGTGTTTGGCCAGCACGGTGACCACCACCTCTTGATCGCCGTCGCTGGAGTCGGGCCCGAGCGACGGCGCGGAGGGCGGCGGGAGGTTGGGCGGCTCGCCCTCGGCGTCCGGACCGGGCGGCCCGAAGGCACACGCCGTGGTCAGCGCCAGCACGGCGCCGAGGACCACGGTCCCGGCCCGGAACCGGCGGTTACGCACGCTCACACGACCTCCTCGAGAGCCACGCCCCCAGGGTAGCGACGTTAGCTGAGCGCCAGGCCGGTGCCGTGCTGGTGTGGATCTCTCACTCTCCTGGCCGTGACCAGAGAGTCTCACCCCGGAGACCGGTCGGTGATCAATCTTGTGGGTCCGGAGGAGTGCTGACCTCTTCCTCTTCCGGAGCCACTTCGTCCGCGGAAGCCGCGGAAGCCGCGGAAGCCGCGGAAGCCGCCGGGGCCGCCGGGGCCGCCGGGGCCGCCGGGGCCGCGGAAGCCGCCGGAGCCGCCGGAGCCTTGCCGGCCACGGCCAGCACCCGCGCCAGGTTGTCCCGGGTGACGCCGGTCAGCTTGATCGCGTTGCCGTTGTCGAGCAGCGCCGAGATGCGGCCACGCTCGTCCGGCGCGAGTTCGACGATGCGCGACCACGGCACCCGCGTGCTCCCGACCAGCGCCTTGACCCGTAGGTCGTCCTCCCGTACGTCGGTGCCGGCCCGCCAGGCCCAGACGATCACCGCGGCCGGTATCACCAGCACCCAGGCCAGCGCGGGCGAGGCGCCGGCCAGCGGAACCGTGCCCACGAACGCGATCGCGCCGGCGACCAGCAGCGCGCCGGTCTTGCGGACGCGGAGGAGGGGCTTTCGACTCACCGCGCCATCCTCCCATCCACGCCGCGCGCCCCGGCGGGCACCCGGACGAGGTACTCCGGGTGGCCGGGAATTGACCAGCGGCTGTCCATAGCCGACGATCCGACCATGCGCCGGCCGACCGGTCGCCGTAACCTGTTCGAGGGACGCTCGTTGACCTGGTGCAGAGCCCCCTCGATACCCCCACTCAGAGGACTGCCGTCGTGGCCGTGCCACCGCTCGAGCACAGCCGGTTCCCGGGCCGGGCGACCTCGCTCGCCGTGCCGACGGTCGCGGTCGCCGTGCTGGTGGCCGGCGCGGTCGGTGTCACGCCGGGAGCGGCCGCCCTGGCCATCGCGGTCGGCGGCACCGGTCTCTGGGCCTGCCTGCACCTGGTGCGCGCGGCGCTGGCGATCCACCACTCGGACGAGTCGTACGCGGCCTGTCGCGGCGCCGGTTTCGTCGGGCTCGGCGCGCTCGCCGCCGGCCTGACCGCGGTGGTACCGATCTGGGCTTCGCGCGGCGCGGCTCTCTGGGCGACTCTCGGCTTCGGCGCCGTGACCTTGCTCTACGTGCAGGGAACCCTGCTGCTCCCGGGCAGCGCGACCCGGTGGAACGTGCTCCTGCGCCGCGCCTTCGACGGCATCGGTCTCGGCGTCAGCCTCACCTTCGCCGGCTACCTGATACCACCGGTCAAGTCGGCCCACCCGGCGACACTACCGATCACCATGCTGGCCGCCACGGGCATCTCGATCGTCACGGTGACCGTGCTGCGCGGCCGCCCGCACCGCTGGCAAACCATCGGCTGCGGGCTCGGGGCGATCGCCGTGCTGATCGGGGTCGGGGCCCTGACCACGCTCCAGATCCTCGGGCGCGGTGGCATCGCCGTACCGCTGCTCGGTCTGCCGATCGTGATCGGCCTGGCCGCCACCGCCGAGGGCGGCGGGCGCCGCGACCTCGTCGCGCCGCCGCTCGAACCGCGGCACCCCGACCAATATCTGGCCGGTTATCCGCTGCTCGCCCTGCCCGCCGCGGTCGGCGTCGTGGCCGCGCTCTGGCACCTGTTCACCGTCCGGGCCTTCGACACCACCGCGATCGTCCTGGGCATCTTGATGGTGGCTGTGCTGGTCATGCGGGAGCTGTTGGTCGTTCGCGACATCCGGCGCTACGCGGGTCAGCTGCGGGTGGCCGAGGCGCACTTCCGCTCGCTGGTCGCCGGCGCCACCGACCTGACCCTGGTGCTCGACGAGCGCCTCCAGGTGCAGTGGCAGTCGCCGGCCGCGGCCCGGCTCTTCGGGCTCGACGACGAGGAGGTGGTCGGCCGGCCGTTCCGCGAGCTGATTCATCCCGACGACGTGGCCGATGCCCAGTTGGTGATCGACTCGGTGCTGTCCGGCGACCACGCGGACGGGCCTCCGGCACTGGTCAACGCCCGGATGCGGGACGGCGCCGAGCTGTGGCGCGACACCGAGTCGACGATCTCCGACCAGCGTGCGGTGCCCGAGGTGGCCGCCCTGGTGGTGCACGTCCGCGACGTCGGCGAGCGCAAGCACCTCGAGCAGACGCTGCACAAGATGTCGTGGACCGACCAGCTCACCGGGCTGGCCAACCGGCGGCAGCTGATGCGCGACCTGCTCGATTACCGCCGCCGGGCCGGGCAGCCGGGCAGTCTGCTGGTGATCGACCTGCACGGGCTGGCCGGCATCAACGACTCGCACGGGCGGGAGACCGGCGACGCCGTGCTGATCGAGGTCGGCCGGCGCATCCGGGCGCTGCTCGCCGCCGGTGACGTGCCGGCCCGGCTGGGCGGCGACGAGTTCGCGGTGCTCACCTCGGACGGAGCCGTGCTGGCCTATGCGTTGGCCACCCGCATCACGACCGTGCTGGCCGAGCCCTATTCGCTGCCGCGCTCGATCGTCGATCTGCACACCAGCGTCGGCCTGGCCGAGCTGGCCGGTGGCGGCGACTCCAACGAGGTGCTGCGGCACGCCGACCTGGCCCGCCGCCGCGCGCGCCAGCTCGGCCGGGATCGCGTCGAGTGGTACGACCCCGACGTCGAGATGCTGCTCAACCGCCGGATGGATCTCGAGAAGCAACTGCTCGGCGCGGCCGACCGGGGCGAGCTCGACCTGGTCTTCCAGCCCCTGGTCGACCTGCGCGACCAGCAGCCGGTCGGCGTCGAGGCGCTGCTGCGCTGGCGGCACCCGCAGCTCGGCACGATCCTGCCGGCCGAGCTGCTGCCGATCGCCCGCGCGGTCGGCATCGCGCCCGAGATCGACGAGTGGGTGCTCGACGCCGCCTGCAAGCACCTGACCGCCTGGCAGACCGGCGACACCGCGTTCTGGTTGTCGGTCAACGTGTCGCCGCGCGAGTTGCTCACCGCGCGCTTCCCCGATCGGGTCCGGAGCACCTTGAAACGCTACGGCCTGGCGCCCGAGCGCCTGATCGTCGAGGTGGCCGAGGACTGGGTGGCCGAGGACCTGCCGGCCATAGTCGCCGCGCTGGCCGGGCTGCGGAAGCTGGGTGTGCGGGCGGCGCTGGACGACTTCGGGGCCGGCCAGGCCTCGCTGTCCCACCTGCGGCGGCTGCCCGTCGACATGCTCAAACTGGACGCGACGCTGGTGAATTCGCCTTCCGAGAACGGCCCGGCGGTCATCGACGTCGTCGTGAGCCTGGGTCGCCGGCTCGGACTGGAGATCGTCGGCAAGGGGCTGGAGACGGCCGAGCAGATCGAGCGGGCGACCAGGGCCGGCTGCCTCTACGGCCAGGGCTTCGCGCTCGGCCGCCCCGCCCCGGCCGAGCGGATCGAGGCCTATCTGGAGAGCCACCGGACCGGTTAAGGGGCTGGTCAGGCCGGCTAGCGCGGCGGCGCCGTGCTCCCGCGCGGGGTGAGGTGGGCGGCACCGGCCTCGATGCTGCCGAGCTCCTTGCCGTCGATCGCGGCCAGCAGCTGGCGGACGGCGTGCGCGCCGTATTCGGCGATGTCGCGGGTGAGCGCGGTCAACGGCGGGTGCACCAGACTGCACAGGGGAGAGTCGTCCCAGGCCACGATGGACAGGTCACCCGGCACCGACAGACCCATCTCCTGGGCCACGGCGAGTCCGGCGACCGCCATCACGTCGTTGTCGTAGATGATCGCGGTGGGCCGGTCGGCCTCGATGAGCAGCCGCCGGGTGGCCCGGCCGCCCTCCTCACCGGTGTAGTCGGACGGCACGGTGACCGCCTCGACCAGCCCGAGCGCCGTGGTGACCTGCTCGAACGCGCGGGTGCGGGCCTGCGTGTGAAGCAGGCCGGGAAGGCCGCCGACCCGCGCGATGCGGCGATGGCCGAGCGCGACCAGATAGCGGACCGCCTCGGTGATCGCACCGGCGTCGTCCGACCAGAGCTGGGGGATGTCGCCGGTCTCGCCCGGACCGCCGATGATCACCGCCGGCAGCTGGAGCTGCTGGAGGACCGGGATGCGGATGTCGTCCTCCCGCAGGTCGGTCACGATCACGCCGTCGATGCGGCGCTCGCCCCACCAGCGGCGGTAGACCTCGATCTCCTGCTCCTCGGAGCCGACGACCTGCAGCGTGAGGCCGTAGGACCGGCTGGACAGCTCGGACTCGAAGCCGCTGATCAGGCCCATGAACCACGGTTCGATGCCGAGGATGCGGGCCGGGCGGTTGAGCGTGAGGCCCACGGCGCGGGCCCGGGCGCCGGAGAGCGCGCGGGCGGCACTGTTGGGGTTGAAGCCGATCTCTTGGGCGATGGCCACGATGCGCTGCCGTGTCGCCTCGGAGACGCCGGGCTGGCCGTTGAGCGCGTATGACACCGCGCCCTTGGACACTCCCGCTCGCCGCGCGATGTCGGCGATCGTAGGCCGCTTCACTCGGTCTCCTTCTGTTCCCCGCCGAGCTTACCGACGCACGACGGCATGGAGCGCCCGGCATCGGCCTCGGTAGAGCGCTCTCACGGCATCGCACGGCGCATTAAGCGACCGTCATGACTCGAACTTGATCGGTTAAGTGTTACCGATCACCGCCCTGAAGTAAACCGCACGCCTGATTTGTCCCACTTACCCGACTGCTTAACCAGCTATTGACACTCATCGAGTCACGTCTTAGCGTCTCAGCAACTTACCCGGTTCAGTAGACTCTCTCCGCTGTGGAGGCGTGATGGAACGACTTGGCAAACGGGGTCTGCGGTTAGCCGCCGCGGGGCTCGCAGCGACTTTGGCGATCACCGGTTGTAGCGGGCAGAAGCTCGAGGGCGGCGGCGAAAAGAGCGGCACCGTCACGCTCAAGGTCGCGTTCTGGGGCGACATGGGCCTCGACAAGCTCAAGGCCGAATACGAGGCGGCCCACCCGAACGTCAAGATCGTGCTCAACGCGGGCGACTACAACGTCCAGCACGAGAATCTGCAGAAGAAGCTGGTCGCCGGCTCCGGGGCCCCCGACATCTCGGCCATCGACGAGGGCTTCATCGTCCAGTTCCGCGGTCAGGCCGATAAGTTCGTCAACTTCATGGACAAGGGCGGCGCCGCCTTCCAGGACAAGTACCTGCCCTGGAAGTGGCAGGAGTCGATGTCGCCGGACGGCAAGCAGATCGGCCTCGGCACCGACGTCGGCGGCCTGGCCATGTGTTACCGCAACGACCTGTTCTCCAAGGCCGGCCTGCCGACCGACCGCGACGCCGTCTCCAAGCTCTGGCCGACCTGGGACGACTTCATCAACGTCGGCAAGCAGTACACCGCCCGGACCGGCAAGAAGTTCGTCGACTCGGCGACCAACCTGATGAACCCGATCCTGTCCCAGCAGCCGGTCGGCTACTTCGACAACAGCGAGAACCTGCAGATGGACGGCGGTCCGAAGATCGCCTTCGACTACAGCATGAAGGCCATCAAGGCCGGCATCTCGGCCAACCTCGCCAGCATGCAGCCGAACTGGGACCAGGGCTTCAAGAAGGACCAGTTCGCGGTCATCGCCTGCCCGGCCTGGATGCTCGGCCACCTGCAGGACACCGCGCCCGAGCAGAAGGGCAAGTGGGACATCGCCGCGATCCCGGGCGGCGGCGGCAACTGGGGCGGTTCCTGGTGGACCATCCCGGCCCAGGGCAAGAACATCGACGCGGCGGCCGACTTCGTGAAGTGGATGGTCCAGCCGGAGCAGCAGATCGAGGTCTTCAAGACCGTCGGCAACCTTCCGTCGCAGCCCGCCCTCTACAAGGACCCGGCGGTGCTCGACTACAAGAAGGAGTACATGAACAACGCGCCGACCGGCCAGATCTACGCCGCGACCGCGGAGAACCTCAAGCCGCAGTACCTGGGCAAGAAGAACGGCCCGGTACGCGTCGCGGTGGAGAACGTGATCACCCGCGTACAGCAGGGCGGGCTGAAGCCCGACGCCGCCTGGCCCGAAGCGGTCAAGCAGGCCAAGAAGGCCGCGACTTCCTGAAAAACAAGGCGGGGCGGCGGAAGCCGCCCCGCCTCCCTACCTAGGAGTGGCCGTGTCCCTCACCCAGCTCCGGCCGTCGCCGCAGCACGCGGCGTCGCCGCGGAAACCGGGCCGGACCAAGCTCTGGCTCTACCGCTTCGACACCAAGACCGTCCCGTACGTCTTCATCGCCCCGTTCTTCGTCCTGTTCGCGATCTTCGGGTTGTTCCCGATCGTCTTCAACGCGGTCGTCTCGCTGCGCGACTGGCGGCTGGACGAGCCGGACAAGGCCGGGTGGTCCGGCTTCGCCAACTTCACCCGGCTGTTCTCCGACTCCGACTTCTGGAACGCGCTTGTCAACACGTTCGGCATCTTCATCCTGTCGAGCGTTCCCCAGCTGATCGCGGCGCTGATCATCGCCAATCTGCTCAACCGCAAGCTGCGCGGCAGCTCGTTCTGGCGGATCGGCATCCTGCTGCCCTATCTCACGCCGGTGGTCGCCTCGACGCTGGTTTTCTCGGTCTTCTTCGCCCGCGACAACGGCATGGCGAACTGGTTCCTGTCGCTGGTCGGCTTCGGTCACGATCATCCGCTGGACTGGCGGGCCGCTAAGTGGAGCAGCTGGATCGCCATCGCCACGATGGTCAACTGGAAGTGGATCGGCTACAACGCGCTGCTCTACCTGTCGGCCATGCAGTCGATACCGAAGGACGTCTACGAGGCGGCCGCGGTCGACGGCGCCGGTCCGTGGCGCCAGCTCTGGAAGATCACCGTCCCGATGATCCAGCCGGTCGTGGTGTTCACCGTGATCCTGTCGACCATCGGCGGACTGCAGCTGTTCAACGAGCCGATGATGTTCGACGAGAACCCGGCCGCCGCCTCGGGTGGCTCGGCCGGCCAGTTCCAGACCATCGCCCAGCTCATCTACAAGGTCGGCTGGAAGGACCTCAACCTCGGGTACGCGGCCGCGATGTCCTGGGCCCTGTTCCTGATCATCCTGATCGTGGCCGGCGTCAACGCCCTGCTCACCAAGCGCATCGGAGGAGACCGGTGACGAGCCCTCTTGCGGTATTTCGGGTTGCGGCCAAAGGGACGAACCGGGCCCCGCAGGACACCCGCGGCTCCTGGAAGACGTATCTCCTGCTCTCGGTCGTGCTGGTGCTCTCGGCGTTCCCGGTCTACTGGATGTTCGTGATCGCGACCAGCACCGACGCCGCGGTCTCGAAGATCCCGCCGTCGGTGATTCCGGGCAGTCAGCTCTTCCACAACCTGCACGAGGTGCTGTCGATGTCGGAGGTGTACTTCACCGCCTCCCTGATCAACAGCTTCATCGTGTCGATGGTCATCACCGTGTCGACGCTGTTCTTCTGCTCACTGGCCGGCTTCGCCTTCGCCAAACTGCGCTTCCCGGCCCGCAACGCGCTGATGTTCGTGGTGATCCTGACCCTGACCGTGCCCAACCAGTTGGGCGTGGTCGCGCTCTACATCCTGATGGGCAAGCTGGGCTGGAACGGGACCCTGCTCGCGGTCATCGCGCCGGGACTGGTCAGCGCATTCGGCGTCTTCTACATGCGGCAGTTCATCGCCCACGCGGTGCCCGACGAGCTGGTCGAGTCGGCCCGCATCGACGGCGCGATGACCCTGCGGATCTACTGGAGCATCGTGCTCCCGGCGATCCGCCCGGCGTTGGCCGTACTCGGCCTGCTGACCTTCGTGATGGCCTGGAACGACTTCCAGTGGCCGCTGATCACGCTCGGCGGCACCGAGTTCCCGACCTCGATGGTGGCCCTCTCCAACCTGGCGACCGGCAACTACGTGATCTACCGGCGGGTGCTGGCGGGCGCGTTCATGGCGACCGTTCCGCTGATCGTTCTGCTTCTTATCGGAGGCCGGCAGATCGTCCGGGGGATCATGGAAGGCGCCGTCAAGTCCTGAGGAGAAGTGTGACCGCGTATCGACCCCTGCACGAAGGCTGGACGATCTCCGGAGCCGACGTGTCCGGCCTCCCGGCCTCGGTGCCCGGCTGCGTGCACACGGCACTGCTCGCCGCCGGGCGCATCGAGGATCCCTACCTCGACGCCAACGAGACCGAGCTGACCTGGATCGGCCGCACCGACTGGGAGTACGCGACCTCGTTCGACTTTGCCGGTGCGGCCCCGAGAGTCGATCTCGTCTGTGCCGGCCTCGACACGGTCGCGTCGATCGAGCTCAACGGTTCGCCGATCGGGGAAACCGCCAATCAGCACCGGTCCTATCGTTTCGATGTCGGACCGGTGCTGCGCACCGGAATCAACAGCCTGAAGATCAAATTCGAGAGCGCCTACGCGTACGCCTCGCAAGCGCAAGCGAAGCTCGGCGCCCGGCCCGACGCCTATGGGGAACCGTTCAACTTCATCCGCAAGCAGGCCTGCAACTTCGGCTGGGACTGGGGACCGACCCTGGTCACGGCCGGAGTCTGGCAGCCGATCGGGCTGCACAGCTGGTCGGTGGCCCGGCTCGCCGAGGTGCGGCCGCAGGTCACGGTGTCCGACGGAACCGGGCGGGTCGAAGTGCGGGTGCGGCTCGAGCGGGCGTCGTCCGCACCGGTGACGGTTGCCGCGTCTCTCGGCGGGCGTAAGGCGTCGGCCATCGTGGACGGACTCGAGGCACTGTTGATTCTGACGGTGGAGGATCCGTCGCTGTGGTGGCCGCGGGGATATGGCGACCAGCCGCTCTATGACCTCGACGTTGTTCTGACCTCCGACTCCGGCGACACTCTTGATTCCTGGAGTCGTCGAGTGGGCTTCCGGTCGGTCCGTATCGACACTTCTGACGACGCCTTTGCCGTGATCGTCAACGACGTGCCGGTCTTCGCTCGCGGGGTCAACTGGATCCCCGACGACGTGTTCGCCGACCGGATCACCCGCTCCCGGCTCGCCGCCCGCTTCCAGCAGGCCTTTGACGCGAACGTCAACTTCCTGCGGGTGTGGGGCGGCGGGCGGTACGAGTCCGACGACTTCTACTCCCTGGCCGATGAGATGGGCTTCCTGGTGCAACAGGACTTCCTGTTCGCCTGCGCCGCCTATCCCGAGGAGGAGCCCTACGCGAGCGAGATCGAGGCCGAGGCGCGCGAAAACGTGGTGCGCCTCAGCTCGCACCCCAGCCTCGTGCTCTGGACCGGCAACAACGAAAACCTGTGGGGCCACGAGGACTGGAACTGGAAGGCCGCCCTCGGCGGCCGGACCTGGGGTGCCGGCTACTACTACGACCTGCTGCCGCGGATCGTCGCCGAGCTCGACCCGACCCGCTTCTACTGGCCGGGCAGCCCGTATTCGGGATCGCCGTCCCGCCATCCGAACGATCCGGCGTACGGCACGACCCACATCTGGGATGTCTGGAACACCGATGACTACACCAAATACGGCGCGTACCGCCCGCGGTTCGTCGCCGAGTTCGGCTTCCAGGGCCCGCCCACGTTCTCGACCCTGCGCCGCGCGATCTCCGACGATCCGCTGACCCCCGACTCGCCCGGCATGGCCCACCACCAGAAGGCCACCGGCGGCGATCTCAAGTTGAGCCGCGGCCTGGCCAACCACCTGCCGGCTCCCCGCGACTTCGACGAATGGCACTACCTGACCCAGCTCAACCAGGCCCGCGCGGTCGCCTTCGGCATCACGCACTTCCGCTCGCTGCGCCCGCCGTGCATGGGCGCGGTCCTGTGGCAGCTCAACGACTGCTGGCCGGTCACGTCCTGGGCCGCGGTCGACGGGGACGGGCGCAAGAAGCCACTGTGGTTCGCCGTGCGTGACGCCTATGCCGACCGGTTGCTGGTCCTGAGCCCCCGCGGCGGCTCGCCTCTGGGAGCCGGCGGCCCTCAGGTCGACGTCACTGCGGGTGAGCCCTTCGTCCCCACTGATCCGCCCGCGCTCATCGCGGTCAACGACTCGCGGTCACCGTGGTCGTGCACCGCCGTCGTCACCCGCCGCAACCTCGCGGGCGACGTCCTGGCCTCGTCATCGTTCGCCGTCGAGGTCGCCGCCGGCGGCGCCACCACCGTGCCGCTGGCCGCCTCGCTGACCTCGCCCGGCGACCGCCGGACCGAGTTCCTCCTGGTCGAGGCCGGAGACCAGCGCACCTGGTGGTTCTTCGCCCCCGATAAGGACATTCCCTGGCCCGCCGCCGACTTCACCACCGACGTGTCGACACGCGGCGAGGTCACGACCCTCACCGTCACCGCCGGCACGATCCTCCGGTCACTCACGGTCTTCCCCGACCGGCTTTCCCCCGCCGCCGAAGCCGACCGCGCCGACGTCACCCTCCTGCCCGGTGAGTCGGCCGTCTTCACCATCCGCTCCGACGAGCCGCTCGACGAGAAACAACTGGTAACCCGTCCCGCCCTCCGCTGCGTCAACCTTTAGAGGTACGTGACGACGGCTACCACAACAGCAGAGGACCAGAACCCCGCCTCCGGCGGCTGCCGCCCGCGATCCCCGCGGGCGGCTGCCGCCGTCAGGCGACTCTCGCGTTGGTTGTGCGCGCCGGCCCGCGGATCGCGATGAATCCGCCACACCGCGCCGACATCGGTCGGGACCGGCCGCAGCAGCACCAGCCGCGAGGTACGCGGTCACCGAGGTGATCCTGACGGCCCTGAAGTCCGTGAGCTGAACCGGCCCGGCCCGCCCGGCGAGGTCAATCGTTCAGGTCGGCCGGGCCGCCCGTGACCGCGCCGGTCAGCGGGGCGTCGGTCGCCGCCGCCGACGACCGCTGGGACTGCACGTCGGCCAGCCGCGCGGCCAACGCGCCCGCCATCGCCTGCGCCGCGTCGCTGCCCAGCACCAGCCGCAGCGGCGCCGGCGAACGGTCGACGCTCGCGATCATCGCGCTCGCCATCAGGGCCGGATCGCCGATTCCCTGGGTTGTCCGCTCGGTCAGGATGCGGCGGACCCCGGCCGCCGGCGTGCCGTCGTACTCCGGGATCCGCGAGGACAGCACCGAGCTGCCGTACCGGAAATTGGTTCGCGCCCCACCCGGCTCGACGATCGTCACCCCGATCCCGAACGGCGCCACCTCGCCCGCGAGCGCCTCGGCGAACCCTTCCACGCCCCACTTGGTGGCGTGATAGAGCGACCCGCCCGGCCACGCCGCCTGCCCGCCGACCGACGACAGCAGGAGGATCCGACCGCCGCCCTGCGCGCGCAGGTGCGGCAGGGCGGCCCGGATCAGCCGGATCGACCCGGTCAGGTTGGTGGCGATCTGGTGCTCGACCTGCTCGTCCGTCAGCTCCTCGGCCGCGCCCATCAGCCCGTACCCGGCGTTGCTCACGACGACGTCGATCCGGCCCAGGTCGGCGAAGGCCTGGTCGACCACCGCGGTGATCTCGGCCGGATCGGTGACGTCAAGGTGATACGCCCGAAAGGCCTCGCCGGACAGATCGTCGACGCTGCCCGCGGCCCGGAACGTGCCGGCGACGCGGTCGCCGCGGGCCAGCAGCTGCGAGGCGAGGTGCCGGCCGAAGCCGCTGTTCGCGCCCGTGATCAACCAGGTTCGTGTAGTCATACCGAGCAGCGTGCGCCGAACCCGGCATATCAACCATTCCCCTGCTGAGAGGGGTGCCGCCAGGGCTACCCTGTCGGCCGGTCACCCGGCCTATCGTCGGAGGGGTGAACCTGATCGGCGAGTATCTGCGGGCCCGGCGCGAGCTGATCCGCCCCGAGGACGTCGGACTGCCCGACAACGGTCACCGGCGGGTGCCCGGCCTGCGGCGGGACGAACTGGCCATGCTCGCCGGGATCAGCACCGAGTACTACACGCGGCTCGAGCAGGGCCGCGACCGCCGCCCCTCGCCGCAGGTCCTCGACGCGGTCGCCCGGGCGCTCGGCCTCGACCACGACGCCACGTCGCACCTGCACTCGCTCGGCGCCCCGGAGGCGCCCCGGCGGCGGCGCACCGAGCGGGTCCGGCCGGGCGTTCAGCAACTTCTCGACGCATGGACCAGCACCCCGGCGTACGTCCAAAGCCCGTTGCAGGATGTGCTGGCGGCGAATCGCCTGGCCGTCATGTTGTCGCCGGTCTTCCGGCCGGGCGGCAACATTCTGCGCTCGGTGCTGCTCGACCCGGCGGTGCAGGAGTTCCTGCCCGGCTGGTCGCAGCGGGTCGGCAGCCTGGTCGCGGCGCTGCGTGCGATGGTCGGCCCGGACGTCGACGACCCGCGGCTGATCGACCTGGTCGGCGAGCTGTCGGTGAAGAGCGACCTGTTCCGGCGGCTCTGGCCGCGACACGACGCCAAGCAGCACCCGGGCGGCGGCAAGCACCACATGCGACACCCGATCGTCGGGGAGCTCGAGCTGTTCTACGAGAAGTTCGCGGTCAGCGGCGAAAGTGGACAGTTGCTCGTGGTCTATCGGGCCGCCCCGGGATCGCCGACAGAGGACGCAATCGCGCTGCTCGGATCGCTGCCGCTCTGAAGTTCGCTGTGCCTCTGAAGTTCGCTGTGCCTCTGAAATTGGTCTTGACGGGACGCCGAGTTCATCATTGGTTATCCATACGTTACCCGAACGGGGCGGGACGACCGGTGATCAACAAATACGATCGTCGACCTCGGCTATCCGAGGCATCCGATCTTTTCGGGGGAATCGCCACATGGCATCACGCAGGCGTGCGTTCACGCTCTCCGTCCTCTCCGTAAGCGCCCTGGTCGCGGCCGCCCTCCCGGCGACGCAGGCCCTGGCCTCCACGACCGCCGCGGCCGGCGTCACCATCCAGATCGACACCGGCGGCAAGTGCCTCAACGTCAGCGGCGCCAGCACCGCCAACAACGCGAAGGTCATTCAGTTCACCTGCACCGCCTCCGCGACCAACGACCGCTGGCAGCTGGTTCCGACCAGCACCGGTTACTACCAGGTGAAGGGCATCGGGTCGGGCAAGTGCCTGACCGTCTCCAACGCCTCCACGGCCAACCTCGCCGGGCTCATCACCTACACGTGCACCACCGGGGGCAACGAGCTCTGGTGGACCGACGAGGTCCCCGGCCGGCCCACCGTCCGGCTCGTCTCGGCGGCCACCGGCAAGTGCCTCAACGTGCCGGGCGCCTCGACCGCCAACAACGTCCAGCTCGTGCAGTACACCTGCACGCCCAAGACCGCCGGCAATGAGCGGGTCTACTTCCCGCCGACGACCTCACCCAGCCCGGTGTCGCGTCCGTTCAGCGCCGAGCGGCCGATCGCGGTACTCCAGGGCGGCACCCCGGCCGGTGCGGCCGAGGCGCCGGTGCACTTCAGCTGGATCGACAGCACCCACCAGCTGAACATGCTGACCGACTTCGCCTTCGACCCGTCGAGCGGCACCCAGCAGGACCCGAACTGGGTCGCCACCCAGGGCCTGTACGGTTTCACCGGCCCGACCTCGAGCGCCACGCTCGCGGACGGCCGGGTGCAGGTTGTGGCGCACGACGCGGCGACCGGTGACGCGTTCGTGACCGACGAGGACGCGGTCGGTTCGGGCAACTACCCGTTCCTCGACGACATCGGCGGCACCAGCGCCGTCAGCCCGACCGTCGGCCTGAGCAACACGACCACCAAGACGCTCGCCGTGTTCACGATCGTCAACGGTGCGCTGTGGGTCGCGCCCGAGCAGGTCGGCGACACGCTGCCGGCGATCGGCGCGTGGCGCAACCTGGGCGGCTCGGGCCTGGTCGGCACTCCGGTGACCGCCCAGACCCGCACCGGCACCCAGGTGTTCGTGCTGAACACAGCCGGTCAGCTGCAGACGGCCACGTACGACGACAACAAGACCCTGTCCGGCTGGGTCAACCTGGGCGGCACCGGCCTGACCGGTACGCCGGCCGTGACGGTGATCACCGGTTACCGCCACTTCGTCTTCTCCAACACCACGACCGGGACGATCGTCTACAAGGAGCAGAACGCCGACGGGTCCTGGCCCGCCGACTGGCAGTCGACCTCCGGTCTCACCGCGGTCGGCAGCCCGTCGGCCGTCATGCAGCCGTGGGGTGGCACGGCCACCGTCGCCACCCGCGACGCGGCCGGCAACGTCTACTACGCGGCCGAGACAGCCAATGCTTCCGGCGTCATCAGCGACTGGCACGAGCTCTCCGACCCGACCGACGTCGCGTCGCAGACGAACAGCGACCCGACGCTGTTCGCGTACCAGGCGCCGTCCGGCCTGGACTTCGGTGTCGCCTTCAGCACGAAGGACCCGGGTGCGGAGGTGCCGTACTACTACTACTTCACCCCGAACACGACCTACCCGATCCCCGCCTCGGCGGCCGCGAAGTCCTCGGCCAAGAGCAGCACGGCGAAGAAGCCGGCGCTGCGCAAGCTCGAGACCGGCAAGGCGAAGGTCAAGAAGGTCTCGCTCCGCTAGTTTCTCGTTCTCCGCTTGAAGGATGGCCCGCCGGCGTGTCTGGCGGGCCATCCGCGTATTGACACATGCCGATGCTCCTACTAGGAAGCTTATTAACAATTCGCTTCTTGAGGTGGTCGTCATGCCGTTCCTCCGCCGAGTTGTCGCCGCCGTAGCAGTGCTCGCCGGCGCGACCCTCATCCAGGGCACCGCCGCGTACGCCGGGACGGTCGCACCGTCCGGCGGCGGGGTGCACGCCCTCGCGTCCTGCACCCAGCAGAGTTTCCTCGAAGGCGACCACTACTCCGCGGTCCAGGTCGCCCAACTCGCCCAGCAGGCCGGCTTCTCCGGCAACGACTGGGTCATCGCGGTCGCGGTCGCCGAGGCCGAGAGCGGCGGCTGGACCCACGCCCGCCTGATCAACACCGACTGCAGCGTCGACCGTGGCCTGTGGCAGATCAACTCGTACTGGCACGGCGAGGTCTCCGACTCCTGCGCCTTCGACCCGACCTGCAACGCCCAGTCCACGCACACGATCTGGGCCAACGGCGGCTGGTCACAGTGGACGACGTACATCAACGGCGCCTACCAGTCCCACATGGCCGAGGCCCAGGCGGCGGTGAACCAGGTAGGAGGCGGCGGCTCCTCGTCCGGCAACCGCGTGATCAGCAACTGGAACGGCAAGTGCGTCGACGTCCCCGGCGCCAACTTCGCCGACGGCGCGCAGCTGCAGATGTACGGCTGTAACGGCACCGCCGCCCAGAACTGGACCTTCACCGGTGGCACCGTGCGCACCCAGAACAACATGTGCATGGACGTCGCGGCCGGCTCGACGGCCAACGGCGCCGCCATCCAGATCGCCACGTGCAACGGCAACCCGGCCCAGCAGTTCACCCTCTCCGGCGCCGGCGACCTGGTCAACCCGCAGGCCAACCGCTGCATCGACATCAAGGACTGGAACGGCAACGACGGCGCCACCCTCCAGATCTGGGACTGCGGCGGAACCGCCAACCAGAAATGGCACCGCGGCTGACTCGCGCTTTCAGACGTACGGCGTGCCTCGTCCCCCACCGCATCAACCCCGTCCCGGGTGCTCAGCGCGACCGCGTGCAACTCGAGGCCGTTGCGCGAGCATCCGGCCTGATCAGTTCCTCGGGGCCGGCGTTCTTGTTGGCGGCGATGACCAGCTGCGCACGGTCGCGGACATCCAGCTTGGTCAACAGCCGCCAAGTTGAGTGTTGACGGCGGCCGGGCGCAGCGTCCGATGCCCGGCGATCTCGGCGCCCGCGGGCGACCAGCACCGCCCGTTCCCGTTCGGCGATCGCCCCAACCCGGCCCGCGGCCCCAGGACCGCGCCGGGCGAGCGGGTGAACGCGGTGATCAGCCGCCGCGTCACCCGCGGCGAGAGCAGGGCGTCCCCCGCCGCCACCACCCGGATCGCGGCGAGCAGACCTTGAGCACGAAGCCGCCGGCGCCCGCCCGCAGCGCCGCAGAAGCGTATTCGCTCAGATCAAGCGTCGTCAGCATGGGTACCCGGGCATCGGTGGCGGCACAGATCCGCTCGGTGGCGCCTCGATGCCGTTCATGGTCGGCATGCGGATGCCATCAGCACCACGTCGGGCCGGCACGCCAGCGCGGCACCCACCGCCCCCCGACGGCACGCCCGGCCTCACAGACGCGGCGGTGGCCGCGGTTCTGGGCTCGCTCCGGAGGCGCGGTGTTGCTGCCGTCCGTGGCGTACAGCCGCGATCGCCCGGCGCTGCAGTTGCTCGGCGCGGATCCGGCCGCGCTCGCGGCGTCCGACAATCAGGCCCGTGCCCTGACCGCGCTGACCGACCCGGACGCGGCCGCCGTCAGCCAAGCCGCGGCGATCCGGCTCGGCACGGCCCCGGGCGACACCCTCCGCCTGACCTTCGCCGACGGCGCGACGGCGCCGCTGCGCATCGCGGCCGTGTCACCGGACAAAGTCGTCCCCGCCGACCTTCTGGCCGACGGGGCGACGCTGCGCGCCCAGCGACCCGGGCGCCCTGGCCTCGGCGGTTCGGTTGCCCGGTCGTCCGCCCGCCGGCTCGGGCTCTGTCGCCTCGACGTCGGCGGTGCTGCCCGGCCGACTGCCGGCCGAGTCTGGCGGCCTGTCCTGGGCGGTGCTGCCCGGTCGCCCGCCAGCCGAGTCTGAGGCCCGTCTTCGGCGGTGCTGCCCGGTCGCCCGCCGGCCGGCTCCGGCTCCCGCCGGTCGCATTCGGCGGGGTTGGTGCCCGGTCCGGGCGCCCGCGCGATCAGCGTCGCGACCTTGGCCGGCGAACAGGACGCGCAGGAGGACCGGGTCGCGTGGCCCCCTTGTCCTACTGCTGATGGCGTCTCGGCCCGGGTACGGCGCTGTCGCCCTCGTCAACACGCTGCTCATGGCGGCGAGCGGGCGGGCGGCCGACTTCCAGCTGCTGCGCCGGGCCGGGGCCACCTCAGGTCAGCTTGGCCAGGCCGCGGCCGGTGAAGCTGTCTCGTCGTGACCATCGGCGCGCTGCAGGCGGGGGCGATCGCGGTGCCGGCGCTGCTCGGATCCGGGCCGGCCTCGGCGAGCAGATGGGCGCTCACGTGCCGCTGGTGGTCACGTCTGCAGGACGGCCTGGATGTCGAGTTCGACCCGGAGGGTCGGCCCGATGAGGGTGAGGCCGCCGGGCAGGCCCATGTTCCAGTTGATTTCGTAGTCGCTGCGGTGCAGCTGCGTCGTGGCCGTGGCGGCCATGCGGGTGCCGCCCCACGGATCCGGTCCGCTGCCGCCGTAGTGGACGTCGAGCGCGACCGGGCGGGTGATGTCGCGGATCGTGAGGCCACCGTCGAGTTGCCAGTGGTCGTCGCTCAGGCGGGTGAGGCCGCTGCTGCGGTAGCGGAGCGTGGGGAACTGCTTGACGTCCAGGAAGTCGGGGGAGCGCAGGTGGGTGTCGCGGTCGCGGCTGCCGGTGTCGATGCTGGCGGCCTCGATGACGACCGTGACGTGGGAGCTCTCGATCGGGTCGGTGACCGTGATGGTGCCCGAGAGTTCGGTGAAGCGGCCCTCGACGCGGGACATGCCGAGGTGACGCGCGGTGGCGCGGACGATCGAGTGGGCCGGGTCGATGGTCCAGGTCCCGGGGGAGGGCAGCCGGTCGTGGCCGGCCGCCTGCAGAACTATCGTGCCGAGGTCAGGATCGGGCAGGGAAACCCGGCGGGCGACCGGGTCGAGCCCGGCCGCCGCGACGATCACGGTGGCCGGGCCGGTGGCGTCCACCGGCACCGCGAAACGGCCGGTGGTGTCGGCCGTGGCCCGGCCGATCTGGCGACCGTCCGAGCCGATCAGGGTGACCGTGGCGCCGGGCAGGGGCCAGCCGTCGGACGTCGCGGTCCGGCCCGTGATCTGCCCTGTCACCGGTCGCCGCCGTTCTCGGCCGGAACCGGGAGAGCGGTGATGAGGGCAGCCTTGCCGTTGGCCGCCGAACCGTTGGGCGCCGAACCGTTCGACGACGGCGCTCCGAGCAGGATGTCGTGGTCGGTGCGGTCACCGGCCAGCTGGACCCGGCTGGCCACCGGCGCGTAGCCGCTCGCGGTCACGGTGTAGGTCCCCGGCTGCAGATCCCGGAACTCGTAACGCCCGTCCGTGCCGGTGACCGTGGCGCCGGCGACCGTGCCGTACTGGTCCACCGCCAGCACCGATGCGTCCGGGACCGGCTGGCCCGAGGCGGCCGCCCGGATCACACCGGCCAGCGTGCCGTTGGTGACCAGCACGATGTCCACGCGGTTGTCGCCGCCGGCCGAGAGCGACACGGTGCGGGCCGCCGGCCGGGTGCCCTCCGCGGTGGCGGTCAGCGTGTAATCGGCCGGGTACAGATCGGGCAGTGCGTAGGACCCGTCGTCGCTCGTGACCGCGCTGCCCACCACCTCGCCGCGGGCGTCGGTCAGGGTGATCGCGGCACCGGCGATCGGCCGGCCGCCCTGGTCGGCGACCCGGCCCTGAAGCTGGCCGGCGCCGGACAGCGACACGTCGCGCCTGATTTCACCCGCCGCCACGGTGATCATCGAGGCGGCCGGTTGGTGATTTTCGGCCGCGCAGATGAGCAGGAACGAGCCGCCGGTGGGCAGCACCATCCGATAGCCGCCGTCGGTCGCGGTGACCGCGCGGGCCAGCTGACGGCCGCCGAAGTCGGTGACCGTCAGGGTGGCGCCGGTGACCGGGTTGTGGTCGGCGCCTTCGACGCGGCCGCTGACGACGGCTTCGTTGGACAATGCGGCCGGGACGTGATGTTCCGGGGCCGGCACGTCGGCGAGAGTCTGCGGTCGGTGGTCCACCCCCGCGCTGACGGGAATGGCGGGCCGCAGAATCTCGGGCTCGGCGGCCGCATCCTCCGACGACGACGACGACGGCGAAGACGACGACGGCGAAGACGACGAAGACGAAGGCGACGGCGAAGGCGCGGGCTGGGGCGTCTCGCGCGCCGCCGAGGCGGACTGGGTCCGCAGCGGAATCTGCGGCAGGAACAGGAACAGCAGGAATGCCAGCACCACCACCCCGGCCGCGAGCAGGAAGATCATGTCCATCGTGTCGGAGAAGCCGACCTTGAACGGCCGGGCCAGCACCGGAGTCACCTTGGACAGGAACGAGGTGTCGTTGAGCGCCGACGAGTTGACGCCCCCGCCGCCGCGCAGGATCGCGAGGATCTGCCGGTTGTTCGGGTTGCTGGTGATCGACTTGTCGTTCAGGGCCTGCTGCAGGCCGGGTCCGGCGGTACGGAAGGCGTGCGCGATCTTGTCGCCGACCGAGGAGAACAGGATCGACAGGAAGATCGCCGTACCGGCGGTGGCACCCATCTGCCGGAAGAAGGTCGCCGACGAGGTGGCGACGCCGATCTCCGACGGGGCCATCGCGTTCTGCACCGCCAGCGTGATCGGCTGCATGATGAAGCCGAGCCCGAGACCGAAGACGGCCATGAATATCGCGGTGCGCCAGTACGGCGTGTCGACCCGGATCCAGTACATAAGCACCAGGCCGACGACCATCAGGGCGGAGCCGATGATCGGGAAGATCTTGTAACGCCCGGTCCGGCTGATCAGCTGACCGGAGATCACCGAGCCGAGCATGAGGCCGCCGGTCAGCGGCAGCAGCTGCAGACCGGACTGGGTCGGTGTGGCGCCACGCACGATCTGCAGGTACAGCGGCAGCAGCGCGAGTCCGCCGAACATGCCCATGCCGACGATGAAGCCGGCGATCGCGGTGATGCTGAAGGTGCGGTTGCGGAAGAGGCGCAGCGGGATCAGCGCGTCCTCCTTCATCAGCGCCTCGGCGACGATGAACAGCACCAGCCCGGCCGCGCCGATCGCATAGAGGATGATCGAGCGAGTGCTGCCCCAGCCCCAGGTACGGCCCTGTTCGGCCACGGTCAGCAGCGGCACCAGGCAGATGCAGATCGTCAGCGCGCCCCACCAGTCGATGCGGTGGTAGCGGCGGCGGTGTTCGATCTGCAGCACGCGCGCCACCACGGCCAAGGCGACCACGCCGATCGGCACGTTGACCAGGAACACCCAGCGCCACCCGGTGATGCCGAGGATGCTGTGGGCGCCCGCGAAGAAGCCACCGATCACCGGCCCGAGCACGCTCGAGGTGCCGAAGACGGCCAGGAAGTAACCCTGGTAGCGGGCCCGTTCCCGCGGCGGCACGATGTCCCCGATGATCGCCAGCGCGAGCGAGAAGAGGCCGCCCGCGCCGAGCCCCTGGAAGGCGCGGAATCCGGCCAGCATGTACATCGACGTCGCGAACGAGCACGCCGCGGACCCGATCACGAAGATCGTGATGGCGGCGAGGAAGAACCGCTTGCGCCCGTAGATGTCGGAGAGCTTGCCGTAGAGCGGCGTCGAGATCGTGGCCGTGATCAGGTAGGCCGTGGTCACCCAGGCCTGCACCGAGAGCCCGTGCAGATCATCGCCGATGGTGCGGATCGCCGACGTGACGATGGTCTGGTCGAGGGCGGCCAGGAACATGCCGAGCATCAGGCCGCCGAGGATCTCGAGGATCTGCCGATGGCTCAGCTGCGCCGACGAACGCGCCGAGCCGCTCGAAGACGGGCCGGAGGGTGATGGCGGCGTGCCCTGCGCAGGCGCCGCGACTGCGTTGCTGCTCATTGCTGAACTCCTTCGTCGACGCCATGGGGACTACCCACAAACGAGACAGCAACCCCGCGGGTGTCAGACGAGTGTGGAAGCTCTCAATCCGCTACCAGGATCAAGATCGATTTAAAAACCGGGACCTTTGAAACGTACGCCGGGGGATCGTCCCCAATCACAGCGTTACCCGCCCCCGCGGCTGCGGAAAACGGCGCTGCACGGCGAGGCCGCACCCGGCTTCCGGCCATCTGGCCGGTCACTCCGGGGGACGCGCATTTCCCCTGATCAGACCCCGCTTCGGCAGGTCCTGTCGGCCCCGCTGAGGAGCGCCGACCGCGAAACCGCGGCGATCGCCATGCGCTGAATTCACCCGGCAAAGTGACCTCGGTCATTGCCCATTGCGCACGATCGATTTTAATGGCGCTGAGCTGGCTGTCTAGAGAATGAACAAATTAGCGCCCCGCCCCGACAGCCCCGCCCGGCAGCCCGCCAGACAGCCCCGCCCAACAACGCCGCCCGACAGCCCGCCAGACAGCCCCGCCCAACAACGCCGCCCGGCAGCGCGCCCGGCAGCCCCGCCCGGCAGCCCCGCCGGACAACCAGCTCGACAACGCAGCCCGACAACGCAGCCGGCGACGGCCCCGAACGGGACCGTCGCCGGCGTACGTCAAGCAAGCGTGACCTATTCGGGAACCTTGCGGTAGGCGCCGTCGCTGGCGCTCGTCGCCATCGACGCGTAGGCCCGCAGGGCCGCCGAGACCGGGCGCTGCCGGTCGGTCGGCGAGTAGGGCTTCGCCCGCCGCTCCACCTCGTGCCGGCGCTGGGCCAGCGTCTCGTCGTCGACGTTGAGCGTGATCGACCGGCCCGGGATGTCGATCGTGATCTCGTCGCCGGTCTCGACCAGGGCGATCAGCCCGCCGGCCGCCGCCTCGGGGGAGACGTGGCCGATCGACAGCCCGCTGGTGCCGCCGGAGAAGCGCCCGTCGGTGATCAGCGCGCACGCCTTGCCGAGCCCGCGGCCCTTGAGGAACGAGGTCGGGTAGAGCATCTCCTGCATGCCCGGTCCGCCCTTGGGGCCCTCGTAGCGGATGACCACCACGTCGCCCTCGACGACCTGCTTGCCGAGGATGCCGTCGACCGCCTGCTCCTGCGACTCGAAGACCCGCGCCGGCCCGGTGAACTTCCACAGCGACTCGTCGACGCCGGCCGTCTTGACCACGCAGCCGTCCGGCGCGAGGTTGCCGAAGAGGATCGCCAGCCCGCCGTCGACCGTGTAGGCGTGCTCGACCGACCGGATGCAGCCGTCGACCGCGTCGGTGTCGAGCGTGGCCCAGCGATTTTCGGTGCTGAACGGCTGCGTGGTGCGCACCCCGCCCGGCGCGGCGTGGAAGAGCTCGAGGGCCGCCTCGGAGGTGGATCCGCTCCGGATGTCCCACTCGGAGAGCCAGCTCGTCAAATCGGGCGAATGGACCGAGCGCACGTCCGTTTTCAAGGCGCCGCCCCGGTGGAGCTCGCCCAGCAGGGCCGGGATGCCGCCGGCCCGGTGCACGTCTTCCATGTGGTATTTCACAGAGTTGGGCGCGACCTTGGACAGGCACGGCACCCGGCGCGAGATCGCGTCGATGTCGGCCACCGAGAAGTCGAGCTCGGCCTCGCGGGCCGCCGCCAGCAGGTGCAGCACCGTGTTGGTCGAGCCGCCCATCGCGACGTCGAGGGCGACCGCGTTCTCGAACGCGCTGCGCGAAGCGATCGAGCGCGGCAGCACCGACTCGTCGTCGTTCTCGTAGTACTGCTTGGCGATGTCGACGATCAGCGCGCCGGCCTTCTGGAACAGCGCCTTGCGCGACGCGTGGGTGGCCAGCGTCGAGCCGTTGCCCGGAAGGGCAAGACCGATGGCCTCGGTCAGGCAGTTCATCGAGTTGGCGGTGAACATGCCGGAGCAGGAGCCGCAGGTCGGGCAGGCCGACCGCTCGATGGTGCCCAACTGCTCGTCGGTCACGTTCTCGTTGGCGCTCGCGCTCATCGCGTCGATCAGGTCGAGCTTCTCGTGCACGATGCCCTCGATCGCGACCGTCTTGCCGGCCTCCATCGGGCCGCCGGAGACGAAGACCGTCGGGATGTTGAGCCGCAGCGCGGCGATGAGCATGCCCGGCGTGATCTTGTCGCAGTTCGAGATGCAGACCAGGGCGTCGGCGCAGTGCGCGTTCACCATGTATTCCACCGCGTCGGCGATCAGCTCGCGGCTGGGCAGCGAATAGAGCATGCCGCCGTGGCCCATCGCGATGCCGTCGTCGACCGCGATCGTGTTGAACTCGCGCCCGACGCCGCCCGCCTCGGCGATCGAGTCCGCCACCAGGCCGCCGAGGTCCTTGAGATGGACGTGACCGGGTACGAACTGGGTATAGCTGTTGGCGATCGCCACGATGGGCTTGCCGAAATCGTCGTCGGTCATCCCGGTGGCGCGCCAGAGGGCGCGCGCGCCGGCCATGGTCCGGCCGTGGGTAGAAGTCCGGGAACGCAGGTCAGGCATTCCCTCATAGTGCCACCGCGCCGGGTGGGGACGGCCACGGACGTCCACAACGCGAGATGAGTCTTTAGTCGGCTTTGAGTGGTGGGCGGGGCGGTTGAACGGGCCAGGGCTTCTTAAACGGTGCGAGATCCGGCACAGTGTTCCCGTGCAGTCACCGTCCGGCGTGGAGCTTGCGGGTCTGGCGATCGTCCTGGTCGCCGTGCCCGCCGTTGCCGTGCTGGGCGATTCCGGCCGCCGGCACACCGGAGCGGCCCGCCGGGCACACCTCCTACTGGCCGCGGGCGGCGCGATCGCCACCGCGGGCGCCCTGGCCGGGGTGCTGAGCGCGCTGCTGACCGACACGCCCCCGCCGCGGATGGGCCTCGGCGCGGCGGTCGCGCTGGGCATGGCGATCGGCACCACGGTTCTTCTGGCCGGCACGGCCGCGCTTCCCGGCGCCGCCGAGAGTGCCGGGGCGGCCGTGCGCCACCTGCTCGACGGCGTGATCATCGCGGCCGCCCTCTGGTTCGTCGGCTGGACCCTGCTCACCTCGCCGACCCGCATTCTCGGCGACAACACCCCGATGGCGTGCCCGTCGCTGCTGCTCCCGGCCGTGGTCGCGGCCATCTCTCTGGGCATGACGAGCGAGCTCATGCTGCACGCCCACCGGCCGCGCCGCATCACCGTGCGGGTGGCCGGCGGGGTGAGCCTGGTCGCGATCGCGGCGACCGCCATCGCCGGCAGCATCTGCCAGGGCTGGCCGCTGATCGAGATGTTCGGCGCGGTGCTGCTGCCGGCCGGGCTGTTCGTGGTCGCCCGCGCGGTCAAGGCGGCCGACCGCCCGGTGCGGCCGATCGTCGACGTGGTCGAGCGCAACCGGGCCT
>DASWRZ010000413.1:0-10474 GCA_036402935.1 Actinoplanes sp. | reverse complement strand
GTTCGGGCCGACCAGCTTGTACTCGCCCTTGAGCTCGCCGACCGCCACCTTGCCGCCGCCGGTCTCCACCTCGGAGTAGGGGTTGTTCAGCTGCTTCGGCAGGTAGGCGATCTTGAGTCCGGTCTTGAGCTTCGCGTTCGGGTCGGCGCTGGCCGCCGCCTGACCGCCGGCCGAGCCGGTGTCCGAGGAATTGTTCTTGGTGGTGCCACCGCAGGCGGCGGATCCGAGCACGAGCACGGACGCCGCGGCCGCGGCCAGCAGGTGTCGGCGGGAACGACGGAGCATGGTGGACTCCTTCATCTAGCCGCGGCCTGGCGCAGCTTGCGCCGCTGCCAGGTGCCGCGGATCGCGGTGACCAGGTTGGGAAGTAAAACCGACAGCACGAGCAGCGCGCCCGTGACGATGTTCAGCGCCTGCCCGGAGACGTCCTCCAGACGCAGCGCGTTCTGCAGCGCGGCGAGCAGCACGACACCGGCGAGGACGCCGGGAAGACTGCCTTTTCCACCGAAGATCGAGACACCGCCGAGCAGGACGGCCGCGACCACGGCGAGTTCGAGGCCCGAGCCGTTGTCGGCGCGGGCGCTGGAGTAGCGCAGGGTCCAGAGCACGCCGACCAGGCCACACACCGCGCCGCTGACCACGTAGAGCCAGAACTTGGTGCGGCCGACCCGGATGCCGGAGAAGTGCGCGGCCTGCGCGTTGGCGCCGATCGCATAGAGCGAGCGACCGACCGGTGTGGCGTGCTGCACGATGCCGAAGATCAGTGCGAGTACGGCGATCGGCAGTAGCACATGCGGGATCGAGCCGCCACCGAAGGTGCCGGTGACCCAACTGCTGTAGTTGTAGGGGAAGTCGGCCACCGCGCTGTCGCCGAGCACCACGAAGGCGAGCCCGCGGTAGAGGGCCAGGGTGCCGATGGTGACCGCGAGCGAGGGCAACCCGAGCCCGGTGACCAGGAAGCCGTTGAGCGCTCCGGCGACCGCGCCGAGCACGATGCAGAGCGGGATGATGGTCTGGATCGACATCCCGTGGTTCCACATCCAGCCCATCGCCGAGCTGGTCAGGCCCAGCGTGCTGGCCACCGACAGGTCGATCTCGCCGGTCACGATGATCATCGTCATCGGCAGCGCGACCAGGATGATCGGCAGCGTGTCGAGAGTCAGGAAGGTGAAGTTGCGGCCGGTCCCGAAGTTGTCGACCGCGAACGACGCGACGATCAGCACGACGACCGTCAGCAGGATGATGATGCTGTCCCAGCTCGCCAGCTTCTTAGACATGCGCGTCCCTCTTCCGCAGCGAGCGGGCGATCCGGACCGCGACCAGGCGATCGGCGCAGATGGCCAGGATGATCAGGAAGCCGACGATGGCCTGCTGCCAGAACTGGTTGATGTCGAGGACCGCGAGGGCGCTGCCGATCACGGTCAGCAGCAGGGCGCCGAGGCCGGCACCCCAGACGGTGCCGCTGCCGCCGAAGACGGCCACCCCGCCGACCACGACCGCGGCGACGACGTTCAGCTCGTAGCCGGTGCCGGCGGCCGCGTCGACCGTGCCGAACCGGGCCGCGAACAGCACGCCGGCCAGGCCGGCGAGCGCTCCACTGAGGATGAACGCGCCGAGCAGGTTGCGGGCGACCCTGATGCCGGCCAGCTCGGCGGCCTGCGGGCTCGAGCCCATCGCGTAGAGCTCGCGGCCGGACCGGTAGTTGCGCATCAGCACCGAGATGCCGCCGACCACGACCACCGCGATCAGCACCAGCCACGGGACGCCGAGAACGCTCGCGTTGGCGAAGTCCAGGAAGTGTTGCGGAAGCTTGTCGGCGTTCACCTGCTTACCGCCGGCCCACGAGTACGTGATGCCGCGGTAGATGTACAGCGTGCCGAGGGTGACGACCAGGGCCGGGACCTTGCCGTAGCGGACCAGGATGCCGTTGAGCAGGCCGCAGAGCGCGCCGACCAGCAGGCCGACCACGATCGGGACGATCATCGGCAGGCCCTGGTGGGAGCTCACCATGGTGGCCGAGGCCCAGGCACTGATGCCGAGCACCGAGCCGACCGACAGGTCGATGTTGCGGGTGATCACGACGACCGCCTCGCCGGCCGCCATCACGGCGAGGATGGCGGTGTTGAGCAGGTTGTCGCGGATGCTCTGTCCGGAGAGGAAGCGGTGGTTGTTGGCCGTGGTGTAGACGATCAGCAGCACCAGAGCGAGGACGATGCCCAGCTCGCGGGTCTTCATCAACGATCGTGCGGGCTTCTGGAAGGCGATCGGGGTCATGCCGTCACCTGCTGTCCCATCGCGGCGTACATGACGGACTCCTCGGTCGCCTCGTCGCGACTCAGAACAGTGGCGATACGGCCCTCGCGCAGTACCACCACGCGGTCGGCCATGCCGAGCACCTCCGGCAGTTCGGACGAGACCATGACGACCGCGAGGCCGTCCGCGGCGAGCGACGACATCAGCCGGTGCACCTCGGCCTTGGTGCCGACGTCGATGCCCCGGGTCGGCTCGTCGACGATCAGCAGCCGCGGCCCGGTGGACAGCCACTTGGCCAGCACGACCTTCTGCTGGTTGCCGCCGGAGAGCGTGCCGACCGCGTCGGACAGGTTGCCCAGCTTGGTCTGCAGCTTCTCGGTCCAGGTCGCGGCGGCCCGCCGCTCCTCGCCGCCGAAGAGCAGGCCGAGCCGGGCCAGCTTGCGGACCCGCGGCAGGGTCACGTTGCGCTCGATCGAGAGCTCCATGATCAGGCCCTGCTGGCGGCGGTCCTCCGGGACCAGGGCCATCCCGGCGGCCATCGCGGCCCGCGGCGAGCCCGGCTTGAGCCGCTTGCCCGACACCTTGACCGTGCCTTCGTCATAGGGATCCACCCCGAAGACGGCCTGCATCACCTCGGACCGGCCGGCGCCGACCAGGCCGGCCAGCGCGACGATCTCGCCCGCCCGCACGTCGAAGCTGATGTCGCGGAAGACACC
The DNA here is from genome assembly GCA_036402935.1 of Actinoplanes sp. Lineage (GTDB taxonomy): Bacteria > Actinomycetota > Actinomycetes > Mycobacteriales > Micromonosporaceae > Actinoplanes. Next base: position 7,505 of record DASWRZ010000413.1, on the reverse strand, counting down.
CTCTCGCGACAGCCCTTGGACCTCGAGCACGATCTCGCCCGGGGTGACCTCCTGCTTGGGGAAGAGCGCGCTGAGGTCGCGGCCGACCATCCGGCGGATCATGTCGTCGACGGTCAGGTCGGCGACCATCTCGGTCGCCACGTGCTTGCCGTCGCGCATGATCGTGACCCGCTCGCACAGCTCGGTGATCTCCTCGAACCGGTGCGAGATGAACATGATCGCGGCGCCCTCGTCGCGCAGCGACCGCACGACCGCGAACAGCCTCTCGACCTCGACACCGGAGAGGGCCGCGGTCGGCTCATCCATGATCAGGATGCGGGCCTCGCTGGACAGCGCCTTGGCGATCTCGACCAGCTGCTGGTCGGCGATCGACAGGCCGCGGGCCGGGCGGTTCGGATCGATGTGCACGCCCAGCCGCCGGAACAGTGCCTCGGCGTTGGTGTGCATGGCCTTGCGGTCGATCTGGCGCAGCCGGGTCAGCGGCTGATTGCCCATCGCTATGTTCTCGGCGACGCTCAGGTCGGGGAAGAGTGTCGGTTCCTGATAGATGACCGCGATGCCGGCCGCCTTGGCGTCGGCCGGACCGGCGAACTCGACGTCGGCGCCCTTCACCCGCAGGGTGCCCGTGTCGGGCCGGTGCACCCCGGCCAGCATCTTGACGATCGTCGACTTGCCGGCACCGTTCTCACCGACGAGGGCGTGTGCCTCGCCGCCGTAGAGCGGGAAACTGACGCCTTGGACGGCCGCGACCGCGCCGAAGGACTTGGTCACGTCGTGGACCTCGAGCAGGGCCTCTGCCTCTGCCACGGGCCACCTCCAGCCTGGAGAGTTGAAATGTTTCATTAGGCGTACCGAGAAGGTAGGTGGCCCCGGTCACAGGTGTCAAGCACGGAATGGAAACGCCTCGGAAACGCCGCCGTCGCCTGACGGTCGGTTACCGTAGGATGCTGCTTCAACGTTTCAAGTTCAGGGGGTCGCGGTGCTCAACGGCAGGACGCCGTCGGTGAAGGATGTGGCCGCGGCCGCCGGAGTTTCCCTGGGCACGGTCTCCAATGTCATGAACCGGCCCGAGGTGGTCAGCGCCCGCACCCGCGAGCGGGTCGAGCGCGCCATGGCCGAGCTCGGCTTCGTCCGCAACGAGTCGGCCCGCCAGCTGCGCGCCGGCACCAGCCGCACCCTCGCCTACGTGATGCTCGACGGCAGCAACCCGTTCTTCCACGACGTGGCCCAGGGCATCGAATACGCGGCCGAGGACGCCGACCTGTCGCTGTTCATCTGCAACAGCAACAGCCGCCCCGAGCGTGAAGAGGTGCACCTCGACCGCCTGCTCCAGCAGCGGGTGCAGGGCATCCTGATCACCCCGGTCAACCCCGACGCCCCGCACCTCGACGAGCTGTCCAAGCGTGGCGTGCCGCTGGTGATCGTCGACCGGGTGCGTCGTGGCGCCGACTGCTGCTCGGTCTCGGTCGACGACGTGCTCGGTGGCCGCATCGGCATCGAGCACCTGGCCGAACAGGGCCACGAGCGGGTGGCCTTCATCGGCGGCCCGGAGTCGCTCGGCCAGGTCGGGGAGCGCCTCCAGGGCGCCCGTGAGATCTGGGAGGAGCTGGGTCGCCGCCCCGAAGACCTGGTCGTGCTGCCGACCGAGGCGATGACGGTGGCCGAAGGGCGTTCGGCCGGCGAGCGCCTGGTCGGCCTCCCGGCCCGGCGGCGCCCGACCGGGGCCTTCTGCGCCAACGATCTGCTGGCGCTCGGCCTGCTCCAGCAGAGCATCGGCTCGGGCCGGCACATCCCCGACGATCTGGCGATCGTCGGTTTCGACGACATCGAATTCGCGGCCGCGGCGGCGGTTCCGCTTACTTCCGTACGCCAGCCGCGTCAAGAACTGGGCCGGGCCGCGGCACAGCTGGTCCTCGACGAGGCGACCAACCCCGACCACCGGCATCAGCAGCTGTCGTTCACACCCGAGCTGGTCGCCCGGGCCTCCTCGCGCCGCTGAGTTACCGGCGGTTGTCGACCGCGTTGATGGTCAGGATCGTGGACAGCAGGCCGCCGACGCCGGCGATGACGCAGCTACGGATCCCGGGTCGTCCGAAAGCAGCGGGATGAGGCGAAACGTGGGGATGGACAACCGCAGCCGGCGCGTAATCATGAAAGGTTCTCGCAAGGTGCCGGCGCCGTAGGGTGTTGGTCATGGACTGGAAGATCGAACTCATTCCGGTGCCGGTCACCGACGTCGACCGGGCCAAGGCCTTCTACGTGAGCGTCGGCTTCAACGCCGACCACGACCACCAGGTGCACCCGGGGCTGCGGTTCGTGCAGCTGACACCGCCCGGGTCGGCGTGCTCGATCGTGGTCGGCGAGGGAATCACCGAGAAGGCGCCGGGCACGCAGGAGATCCAGGTCGTGGTGGCCGATGCCTCGGCCGCGCGGGAGCAGCTGGTGGCCGCCGGCGTCGAGGCGAGCGAGGTCGACTCCCAGCCGTGGGGCAACTTCGTCTACTTCCGCGACCCCGACGGCAACAAATGGTCACTCCAGGCGATCGCGGCCCGCCCCAACGGCTGACGACACCGGACGGCTTCCTCAGGTGGCCGACCTGGTGATCAGCTCGTCGGCTACCCACCGGGCGACGCCGGGCGGGAAGGGTGCCGGGAGGCCCAGAACCACGTGGCGGAAGCCGGCGTCGACGGCGGCGGCGACGGCCTCCCGGGCTTGGCCGGGCTGATCGTAGGAGACCCCCAGGTGGATCGAGCGGACGATCGCGGCCGGGTCCCGGCCGATCTCGGTGCAGTAGCGGTCGAGCAGGGCGCTGCGGCTCACACAGTCGGCCAGGTCGCCGCCCGGGATGTTCCAGATGTCGGCGTGTTCGGCCGCGATCCGGAGCACGGCCGCCGAACGGCCGGCGATCAGGAACGGCGGGTGCGGGCGCTGGACCGGCTTGGGATTGCCGAACGCGCCGGTGAGCCGCACATACGTGCCCTCGAAGTCGAACGGCTCGGACTCGGTCCACAGCCGTTTGATCACGGTGCACGCCTCGGCGAGGCTGCCCACGGCGTACGCGGTCTCGTGGAAGGGAAGGCCGTGCGCGGCGTATTCCCTCAGCGCGAGGGGATGCCCGGGCCGTGATCCGACGCCGATGCCGAAGGCGAGGCGACCCTCGGAGACGACGTCGACGGTGGTTGCGATCTTGGCGAGCACGGCCGGGGGGCGGAAGCGGTTGCTGGTGACCAGCAGGCCGAGTTTCAGGCGCCGGGTCTGGGCGGCGAGGGCGGAGAGCAGGGTCCAGCCTTCGAGGATCGGGCCGTCCGGATCACCGCCGATCGGCAGGAGGTGGTCGAAGAGCCAGGCGTGCTCGATCTCGGGAACGGTGTCGGCCTCGTGCCAGACCCGCTGGATGTCCTGGTAGCCGACCTGCATCGGGGCGGTGGCGATGCCGAAGCTCGTGGTGGTCATCGCCGTCACCGCCGGCGCAGGGCGGGGTCGAGCAGAGCGGGCGGGGTGTCGTGTTTCTCGTCCGGGGCCAGGTCGAGGCCCGGGGCGACAACCGCGTCGATGGCGTCGAGTACGTCGTCGGTGAGCACGACGTCGGCGGCGGCCAACTGGTCGCTGAGGTGGTCCGGCGTGCGGGGGCCGATGATCGCGCCGGTCACCGCCGGGTGGGCGGTGACGAAGCCGAGCGCCAGCTGGATCAGGGTGAGGCCGGCCTGGTCGGCGATCGCGGTCAGTTGCTCGACGGCGTGGAGACGGGCTTGGTTTTTCGCCGGGTCGAAGCGGTCGGGCATGGCTTTTGCCCGATTCGTGCTTGGCGCCCGGCCGGCCCGGATGGCACCGGAGAGCCAACCGCTCGCCAGAGGGCTCCAGACCAGGACGCCCATGCCGTATTCCTGGGTGACCGGCAGGACGTGGGCCTCCGCGCCGCGCTGGAGGATCGAGTAGCTGGGCTGTTCGGTGACGTATCGGCTGCCGCGGGCGGCCCACTGGGCCTGCACGATGCGGTAGGCCGGGAAGGTCGACGAGCCGAAGTAGCGGATCTTGCCGGCGCGCTGGAGGTCGGTGAGTGCGCCCAGTGTCTCGTCGTCGCCGGTTGGCGGGTCCCAGCGGTGCATCTGGTAGAGGTCGACGTGGTCGACCTTGAGGCGGCGGAGGCTGTCGTCGAGGGCGGTGAACAGCCAGCGGCGGGATCCGCCGAGGCGGCCGAAGTTCATGGCGCCGAGGACCAGGGTGCTGACCTGGACTCCGGTCCGGCCGAGGGTGCGGTAGTGCATCGTTGGGCTCCTCTGGCATGCTTGACTCAAGCGGAACTTGGTTCCGGAAGTAAACATACGGAACGGTGTTCCGGATGCCAAGTGAGGAGGGTCATGACACCGCGGAAGAGAGCGGACGCGGAGCGGAACAAGCAGACGCTCTTGGCGGCGGCGGCAGCGGCTTTTGTCGCGTCCGGGGTCGACGCGCCGGTGCGCGCCATCGCCGCGCGGGCCGGGGTGGGCGTCGGCACGATCTATCGGCATTTCCCGACCCGGGCCGACCTGATCGTGGCCGTCTATCAGCACCAGGTCGAGGCGTGCGCCGAAGCCGGGCCGACACTGCTGGCGGCCTCGTCGTCGCCGCACGTCGCACTGGGTCGATGGATCAACCTGTTCGTGGATTTCCTGGTCACCAAGCATGGGCTGGCCGAGGCGCTGCAGTCCGACGAGGCGGCGTTCCAGAAGCTGCACGCCTATTTCCTCGACCGGCTGGTCCCGGTGTGTGCGTCGCTGCTGGAGGCGGCCGCGGCCAAGGGGGAGATCCGCGACGACATGGACGGCTTCGAGCTGATGTTCGCGGTCGGCAATCTGTGCATCGGGGCCGGCGCCAGCCCGCGCTACGACGCTCGCCGGATGGTCGAGGTCCTGATCGCGGGCCTGCGGGCTCGCTAGAACCGGAACAACGTTCAGTTGATCGGCCGCCAGAGGTTCTCGTTCCAGCCGGGCGGTGCCGACCAGGGCTGCGGCACCCACGCCCGCCACCGGTAGCGGTCGGCCACCTCGCCGCCCGGTGCCAGCCGCGAATAGGCCAGCACGTCGCAAGGACCGGGCAGCCAGGGCGAGTCGGATTCCAGCACGGTGCGTACGGCCAGCAACACGTCCAGCGGGCACACGGCGACCACGGCGGCCGCCGAAGCGCCCGCCACCTCCGGCCCGGCCAGCCAGGCGGTTACCCGCTCCCGCAGGTCGGCCGGCGTCATCCGGGGCAGGTCGGCGGCCGCCCCGGACGACGGGTAGGCCCCGGCCGCGAAGGACGGCCCACGAGCGGGAAGCCGGGACAGGTCGGCGCTGAGCGTCCACGGCCCCAGCCCCAGCAGCTCCGCGGTCTGCCGGGCCTGCCGGGCGGGCGAGCTGACCAACGAGAAACCACCCGCGGTGAACAGTGGTACCGCTACCGAACGCAACCATCGGCCGCACGCTCGAGCCTGGGCGCGGCCGGCCGCGGTCAGGCCGCCCAGTGGTTCGCCCGGCGCCGGCGGTGCCCAGGTGCCCGGCCGGATGAGGATGAGGCGTAGCGGGGCCTCCGGGTGCATCGGACCATGATGAACCCTGGGTTACCGATGCTCGAAGACCGGGGTCCGATGTGGACGGAATGTTACGGCGCCGCAACGTGGCAAGCCGACGCCGCGTCTTGACCGCGGTGATGACCGGGCCGTAATCTGGCGGCATTCAGTGAAACGTTTCACAGCCCTACCGGCAGTTCTACCGGCCGACAGAACAGGGAAGCGATGACCAACCCAGCGGTGCGCGACCTGCTCGAGCGCAGCAACCGGCTCGGCGCCGATCCGCGCAACACCAACTACGCCGGCGGCAACACGAGCGCCCAGGGCAGCGCCACCGACCCGGTCACCGGAGAGCCGACCGACCTGCTCTGGGTCAAAGGCTCGGGCGGCGACCTCGGCACCCTCACCGAGAAGGGCCTGGCCGTCCTGCGCCTCGACCGCCTCCGGGCGCTCACCGGCGTCTACCCCGGCGTCGACCGCGAGGACGAGATGGTCGCCGCCTTCGACTTCTGCCTGCACGGGCGCGGTGGCGCCGCACCGAGCATCGACACCGCCATGCACGGCCTGGTCGAAGCCGCCCACGTCGATCACCTGCACCCCGACTCGGGGATCGCGATCGCGACCGCGGCCGACGGGCCGGCGCTGACCAAGGAGATCTTCGGCGACCGGGTGCTCTGGGTGCCCTGGCGCCGCCCCGGCTTCCAGCTCGGCCTCGACATCGCCGCCGTCCAGAAGGCCAACCCGCGGGCGATCGGCGTCATCCTCGGCGGGCACGGCATCACCGCCTGGGGCGCCACCAGCGCCGAGTGCGAGGCCAACTCCCGCGAGATCATCGAAAAGGCCGCGACCTATTTGACGGATCACGGCCGTCCGGCGCCTTTCGGTCCGGCGATCCACCAGACCCTTCCCGTACGCCGGGAGCGCGCCGCCGCCCTCTTCCCGGTGCTGCGCGGTCTCGCCTCGACCGACCGGCCGCAGGTCGGGCATTACACCGGCTCCGAGGTGGTGCTCGACTTCGTCAACAGCGCGCGCCTGCCCGAGCTCGCGGCCCTCGGCACCAGCTGCCCCGACCACTTCCTGCGGACCAAGGTCAAGCCGCTGGTCGTCGACACCGCGCCGGACGCCCCGCTCGACGACGTCGTCGCCCGCGTCAAGGAGCTGCACGCTGCCTACCGCGACGACTACCGCGCCTACTACGAGCGGCACGCCACCGGTGACAGCCCGGCCATGCGCGGCGCCGACCCGGCGATCGTGCTGGTGCCCGGCGTCGGCATGTTCTCCTTCGGCGCCAACAAGCAGACCGCCCGGGTGGCCGGCGAGTTCTACGTCAACGCGATCAACGTGATGCGCGGTGCCGAGTCGGTGTCCCGCTACGCGCCGATCGACGAGTCGGAGAAGTTCCGCATCGAGTACTGGGCGCTGGAGGAGGCGAAGCTCCAGCGGATGCCGAGGCCGAAGCCCTTGGCGACGCGCATCGCGTACGTCACGGGAGCCGGAAGCGGCATCGGCCGCGCCATCGCCTTGCGGCTGGCCGCCGAAGGCGCCTGCGTGATCGTCGCGGACCGCGACGCGCAGGCCGCGCGCGACGTGGCCGCCGAGATCGGCGGCACCGACGTCGCCATCGCGACGACCGCCGACGTGACCAGCGCCGACGCGATCGTCGAGTCGTTGCGGGACGCGGTGCTGGCGTTCGGCGGGGTCGACCTGGTCGTCAACAACGCCGGCCTGTCGATCTCGAAGCCGCTGCTCGAGACCACCGAGGCCGACTGGGACCTGCAGCACGACGTGATGGCCAAGGGCTCGTTCCTGGTGTCGCGGGAGGCCGCCCGCATTCTGATCGCCCAGGGCATGGGCGGCGACATCGTCTACATCTCGAGCAAGAACTCGCTGTTCGCGGGGCCCAACAACGTCGCCTACGGCGCCACCAAGGCCGACCAGGCCCACCAGGTGCGCCTGCTCGCGGCCGAGCTCGGGGCGT
>DASWRZ010000412.1:0-20220 GCA_036402935.1 Actinoplanes sp. | reverse complement strand
GGCGAGGCCGACGGGACGGCTCGTGGCGGCGAGGGCGCGCCGACTCCGGAGTTCGCCCACGCCGCCGGCTCCACATCGGAGCAACGCGACAGTCCGGCGGAGATCGTGCGGGCCTATGCGCCCTACCTGATCATCATCGCGATCTTCTCGATCATCAGCATCGGTCCGATCAAGGCGGCGCTGGCCAAGTCGCCGTGGACGGTCAGCTTCGCCTGGCCCGGCCTGCATGTGCTGGGCGCCAACGGCAAGCCGCTCTCCTCGGTCACCTTCGCCTTCGGCTGGCTCCCGGCGGCCGGCACGATGATGATCGTCGCGGGCATCCTCACCGCGATCGTCCTGCGGATCGCTCCGGGCAGGGCCCTGCGGGCGTACGGGCTGACCTACGCCAACCTCCGGCACGCCATCGTGACCGTGATGGCCGTACTGGCTCTGGCGTACGTGATGAACCAGAGCGGGCAGACCAACACGCTGGGCCAGGCACTGGCCGCGACCGGTGGGGTGTTCGTGCTGCTCTCGCCGATCCTCGGCTGGATCGGCACCGCGGTCACCGGGTCGGACACCTCGGCCAACGCGCTCTTCGGCGCGCTGCAGGTGCAGACGGCGGCCAAGGCCGGGCTCGATCCGGTGCTGCTCGCGGCGGCCAACTCGTCCGGTGGCGTGCTCGGCAAGATGATCAGTCCGCAGAACCTGGCGATCGCCGCCTCGGCGGTCGGCATGGCCGGCCGGGAGGGCGACATCTTCCGCCGAGTGGTGCTGTGGAGTGTCGTCCTGCTGCTGATCATGTGCCTGATCGTCGCGCTGCAAGGCACACCGGTGCTGGGCTGGATGATCCCTAATTGACACTGATCAATATAGATGCCAGGGTACGGGCAACCTGTTCGGCGTTAGCGTGCCGCCGACCCGTCACGCGTCGCGCCGCCCCACCGTGCGGCGGGCTGCCCGACCTCGGCCCCCGCCGCCGAAAGCAGAAGGGACCCTTCATGCGCGTTCGACGGGCGCTCGCACTCGTCACGGCCGGGCTGACTGCTCCGGTTCTGGCCGCCGCCGCCGCTGTCCTCATCGGTGGCGCACCGGCCGAGGCCGCTACGGCGGTCAGCCTCGCCAACACCATCTCGCTGAGCAACTGCTCGGCGTCGCTGGTGCGCTTCCCCACCTCGATCAGCAGCGACCGGGCCATGATGCTCACCAACGGACACTGCTACGAGGGCGGCTTCATCAACGCCGGCGTGATCCTGCAGAACCGCACCAGCAGCCGGTCGGGCTCGCTGCTCAACAGCAGCGGCCGCGCGCTGGCCACGGTTCGGGCCGACCGCGTCATCTACGCGACGATGACCGGCACCGACGTCACGCTCTACCGTCTGACCAGCACGTACGCCACGCTGTCGAGCCGCTACGGCGCGACCGCGCTGACCATCTCCGGTTCCCACCCGGCCGCCGGGGCGTCGGTCGCGATCCCCTCCAGCTACTGGAAGGAGATCTGGAACTGCCAGCTCTCCAGCTTCGTGCCGACGCTCCGCGAGGACCAGTGGACCTGGCACGACTCGCTGCGCTACGACGCCGCCTGCGACACCATCCACGGCACGTCGGGCTCGCCGATCGTCAACGCCTCCGACGGCCAGCTCGTCGGCATCAACAACACCGGCAACGACGATGGCGAGATGTGCACGCTGAACAACCCGTGCGAGGTCGACGCCAACGGCACCACGCACGCCTACCAGGGCCAGAGCTACGGCGAGGAGACGTACTGGTTCGCCACGTGCGTCAACTCGAGCCGGACGATCGACCTGACCGTCGCGGGTTGCCTGCTCACCAAGCCGTAGGCGCTGCACGGCTGTGGACAACGGCCGCGAAATGTCATACCCGGTCACTACTCTCGCCCCCACCCAACGAGGGTGGGGGCGGGAGCGGGACCAGGGAGTAGGGCCGGCGAACAGGGCCGGCGAACAGGGCCGGCGAGCAGGGCTTATTCGGTCGGGTCGGGGGCCGGCGGGATGGGAGGCACGTTCGAGTCCTCCGGCTGGGCCGGGTCGGACGGGCTGGGACTGTCGCTCGGGCTGAGGCTCGGGGACGACGAGGTTCCGGTGGGCGGTGCTGAGGGCGTACCGCTGGAAGCCGGCGCCGACGGCGGCGCCGGAGCGTGGGCAGTCACCGTGGTCTGCGGGAAATCGAAGGTCCAGCCCTCGTGGAGGAGCCTCGGGATCAGGATCTTCAGGGCATCGATGGTCTGCCGGCGGTCGCCGCCGCCGTCGTGGACCAGGACGACCGCTCGCGGCGTCAGCTGCTCCTCGATGCGCTGGGCGATGACTTCGGCACCCGGAAGTTTCCAGTCGTCGGGGTCGACCAGCCAGCCCAGCGGGGTGTGACCGAGCTGGGTCGCGATCTTGGCCGTCGGACCGAAGTCGCCGTAGGGCGCGCGGTAATAGGTGACCACCGAGCCCGGGGCCGCCCGCTCGATCTGCGCGTCGTCGCCCTGGATGTCGGCCTTGCCGGCGGCCGGCGACAGCAGGCCCAGGTCGTCGTGGTGCATCGAGTGGTTGCAGAGCCGGTGGCCGTCGGCGACGATGCGCCTGACCGTGTCCGGGTACCAGCTGACGTTCTCGCCGACCATGCAGAACGTGGCCTTGATGTGGTACTCCGCCAGCAGGTCGAGGACCTGCGGGGTGTACTCGGAAGGCCCGTCGTCGAAGGTCAGCGCCAGCCGCTTGCCCGAGTGGGCGGTGTGCACGACCGGCTCGTAGCCGCTGTCCGCGGCGTGCAGGCGGGAGACCTCGTCCGGATTCTTGCCGCCGCTGTCGCCGTCGCCGTCGTGGGTGTGCCCGGCGTCGCCGACGTCGCTCCGGCCGACGTGCGCCGGCGGCGGCAACGGCACCGGAGGAAGGCCGCTGAGCGCCTGCCGGGTGAAGTCGCTCCACATCTTCGCCGGCACCGTGTCGCCCTGGATCGACTTGCCCTGCTTGTCGCGCAGCGGTCCCGGCTTGGCCCGGCCGAGCCAGACCGCGGTGGCCAGGTCGGGGGTGTAGCCGGCCATCCAGGCGTCCTGGTTGTCGTCGGTGTTGAGGTACTGCTGGCTGCCGGTCTTGCCGGCCGCCGGACGGCCGGGCACGACGTGGTCGCCCTTCACGACCGCTTGCAGAACGGTCGAGACGTCGGCCGCGATCTTCGGGTCGAGGACCGCCGTTCCGGTCGGCTGCGGGCCCTTCCAGCCGGTGACCGACTGCACGAAATGCCGCTCATGGCGCACCCCGCCGGCCGCGAACGTGGCATAGACGGTGGCCAGGTCGCCCGGTTCCACCGGGTAGCGGCCGATCGCGATGTCGGGACGGGTCTTGCCCGGGCTCGGATCGCCCTTGACGTCGACCATCGACTTCTGGCCGGCGTACCGGTCCGGGATGCCGAGCCGGACCGCCATCGAACGCACCTTGTCGGCGCCGATCCGCTCGGCGACCGCGTAGAACGGCGTGTTCAGGGAGACGACCATCGACTGCTCGAGCGTGCAGTTCGGGCACTGGAGGTTGTCGTGGTTGCGTAGCGGCACGCCGTTACGGCCCGGAAAGATGCGCGGAGAGCTGCCGTCCCAACGTGATTGATAGCCGATACCCTCCGTGAGCGCACCGGCGAGCACGATCGGCTTGAAGGTCGACGCGGCCGGATGCAGCGCGGCCGCGTAGTCGTAGTAGCCGCTGCCCTTGTCGCCGCCGTAATAGGCGCGCACACCACCGTCCGCCGGGTCGACTCCGACCAGTGCGGCTTCCATGCCCTTCGGTTCCTTGCCGAGCTGGGTGCTCACGGTCTTCAGGGCCGCCCGCTGGGCTTGGGCGTCGATCGTGGTGACCACGGCCAGGCCGCGGGTGTGCAGCTCCTGCGAGGTGATTCCGTGCCCGGCCAGCTCCTGCTCGACCTGGTCGACGATCAAACCGTTCGGCCCGGCGACGGCGGCCTGCGGCGCCTGCGCTTTCGGGTACGCGATATCGCCCGCCGGAGCCCAGCCGAGACCGCGGGCCGCGGAGACGATCCAGCTCCACCGGTACCAGGCGTCCTTGGCATCGTTGTCGGGGTCATAGCGCCACGGATCCTTGATCACGGCGGCGAGCACCGCACCCTGGGCGAAGGTGAGCCGATCCGGGGTGACGCCGAAGTAGGCGTGCGCGGCGGCCGCGATCCCGTAGGCCTCGCGCCCGAAGTAGACCGTGTTGAGGTAGCGCTCGAGGATCTGGTCCTTCGAATACTGCCGCTCCAGGTTCACGGCCAGCGCGAACTCGCGGGTCTTCCGCTCGAAACTGACGTCCTGGGTGAGGAAGGCGTTTCGGGCATACTGCTGGGTCACCGTCGAAGCACCCTCCCGGCCGCCTTTCACATCGGCGACGGCGGCACGGAGAACACCGCGCAACGAAACCCCGGGGTGGTCATAGAAGTCACGGTCCTCGGCGGCGAGGACCGCATGGCGTACGGGGACGGGTACGTCGGAGAGGGGTACGTCACTGTGGTCGGTGACGCCGACCCGGGCGAGGATCGTGTGCGCGTCCCGGTAGTAGAGGACGGACGCTTCGGGCTGGGGCGGGATGGCGGGGATGGGGACGGATTCGACGTAGGCCTCGGCGGCGCCGGCGCCGGCTGCGGTCCAGAAGAGCGCGAGAACCAGCGCTTGGCTCAGGACGCGGCGCCACCGACGGCGACGCCGTGTCGACGGCGGTGCCAGGCCCTCGGATCGGACGTCACCGGGGCGGCCGTCCCTGAGCTCGGGGTCCGCGGGGCGGGGGTCCGCGGGGCGGGGGTCCGCGGGACACGGTTCCGCGGGACGGCCCTCGCCGAGTCGGGCGTCTTCGGGCTGAAGGTCTTCGGGATGGGCCTCGCCCAGTCGGGCGTCTTCGGGCTGGAGGTCTTCGGGATCGCTGGCACCGGATTGACAGAGGACGGTGGTCTCGTCCGCGGGTGAGAGCTGCGGCTGGGCCGGTGAGGGCTGAAGCTGATGTTCTTGCGAGGGCTGGGGCTGCTGGGAGGGCTGGGGCTGCTGGGAGGGCTGGGCCTGATGGAAGGGCTGGGGATGGGCCGGATCGGGCGAGGGCCGGGCTGAGGAGGCCGCGGCCGCGGAGGGGGTCTCGTCCACATGGGGTGAAGAGGGGACCGGGCGGTGGATCCGTTGCACATGACTTTGTGTGCATGGTGCGCTACATGGCAATTTGACCGGGTTGAGCTGCTACTTAAGGTTTGTTGCATCGACCTTCCGTGATCTTTGACTCTCTTCTCCGGCGCGACGCATTGAAACCGATGATTGCACCGCTACAGGCAGGCGCTCGGCCGGGCGGTCCGCGGCCCCACCCCGGTCCGGCCCCACCAAGCCGCCGGGCCGGATGATCAACGCGCTCGCCGACCAGCCGCTCGGCACTCCGAGGAGCGGAGCGGTGGACGCCGTGGCGCACAACGACACCTACAATTCGTCGGTGCGACCCGGCGGCAGCACCGCTTCCGGGTTCCCCGGCCCCGCGTCGGGAACGGATTCCGCGCCGTCCACCGTGGAGTGCGCTCCGGCCTGACCGGGCGCCCGGCGGCCGAGCAGTGCAGCTCAGGGCCGAATTTGAATGCGATATGTAAATGTGCGGTCGGGTCAAATTAAAACGCACTGTGGATCATGTGTGAAACAGTCCGTCTATTCCCTCACATTGCCGCGAGAAGTCACCTTATCGTGTACGCGTCGCTGTCGGTACAAATGCCGAACGGCTCCTATAGTCAGGACATACACCCCCGATCTTGGGTTAGAGAATAAGGTGGTTTGCATGAATAAGGCGACTCGCTTGCTGGCAATGACGGGAATGGCCGTGGTCGCGGGCCTGACCATGGGCGCCGGGCCGGCTTCGGCCTCGACGACCACCGCCGCGAAGGCTCCCGGACACGACCGTGTCGAGGGCTACTTCCATAGCCGGCTGCAGTGTGAGCGGTCCGGTCGCTTCGGTGAGCTGCGCGACCGCTGGGACAGCCACGACTGCAACCCGGTTCGCTTCGGCCGGCACCGCGGCGACTGGGAGCTCTCGGTCAGCTCGCACCGGGGCCCGTTCGGCCACGACCACGGCGACCACAGCGACCACGGCGACCACAGCGGTCACGGCCCGACCCACCGCCCGCCGTTCCACCACTGATCAAACGGTAAACGCGACGGCCGAGGGGTGCACCCCTGGGCCGTCGCGCCATTTCCGAGCCATTCATGAACAGAATGCTCACGGCCTTCCGTACGCCTCCAGCAGCCGCAGCCAAACCTCGCTGACGGTCGGATAAGCGGGCACGGCATGCCAGAGCCGGTCGAGCGGCACTTCGCCCACGACCACGAATGTGGCCGCCTGCAACATCTCCCCCACGTCCGGGCCGGCCATCGTCACCCCGAGCAGCACCTTGCGCTTCTCGTCGACGACCATCCGAGCCGTGCCCTGGTAACCGTCGGCGTGCAGGGCCGCCCCGGCGACGTTGCCGATCTCGTAGTCGACGACCCGGACCTCGTACCCCTGGGCGCGCGCCGCCTCGGCGGTGAGACCGACCGTGGCCACCTCCGGATCGGTGAAGATCACCTGTGGGACCGCCCGGTGGTCGGCCGTGGCGACGTGGGCGCCCCACGGCTCATCGTGGACCGGCTTGCCGAGCGCCCGCGCCGCGATCACGTCGCCGCACGCCCGGGCCTGGTATTTGCCCTGGTGGGTGAGCAGGGCGCGGCCGGTGACGTCGCCGGCGGCGTAGAGCCAGTCGAAGCCCTCGACCCGCATCGAGTCGTCGGTCCGGAGCCACTCGCCCGGGGTCAGCCCGATCGTGTCGACACCGATATCGGTGCTGCGCGGGGTGCGGCCGGTCGCGACCAGCACCTCCTCGGCGGTGATCGTCTGGCCGTCGCTCAGCGACAGCGTGACCCCGTCAGAGTCTCGGGTGACCGATACGGCATGGGTCTTGAGCAGCACTTTCACTCCGCGGGCGGACAGCGCGCGGGCGACGATCTCACCGGCGAACGGCTCGGTGCCGGTGAGCAGGCCGGCCCGGGCGATCAGCGTGACCTCGGAGCCGAGGTCGGCGTACGCGGTGGCCATCTCGGTCGCCACCACCCCGCCCCCGATGATCGCAAGACCGGCCGGCACCTCCTGGGCGCTGGTCGCCTCCCGACTGGTCCACGGGTCGGCGTCGGCCAGCCCGTCGATGCCGGGCACGAGGGCGTCCGAGCCGGTGGCGACGGCTACGGCGTGCCGGGCGGTCAGGATCCGCTCGGTGCCGTCGGCGCCGGTCACGGTCACCTGCTTGGGTGCGGACAGCCGGGCGTGACCGCGTACGAGAGAAATGCCCGCGCCCCGGACCCATTGCACCTGGCCCTCGTCGTTCCAATTCGACGCGAAAGCGTCGCGGCGCTTCAGCACCGCGCGCACGTCGACGCCGCCGCGCGTCACCTCGGCCGCACCGGGCACCGCCCGAGCGTCCCGCAGCACCTGGCCCGAGCGGAGCATCGCCTTGGACGGCATGCAGGCCCAGTACGAGCACTCGCCGCCGACCAGTTCGTGCTCGACCAGCGCGGCGGTGAGCCCGCCCCTGACCGCGCGATCGGCGATGTTCTCGCCGACCGGACCAGCACCGAGCACGATCAGGTCGTATTCCGTGGATTCCATGCCTCCATTCTGGCCGCTACCGGTCACCACCCGGGTGCGATGATCGGTTACCGTGCGCGGGGTGGGATGGTTCAGTGCGCCGACGGCATGGTTCAAGTCGCATCTGCAACCCTCGCGCGGGCGGTTCGCCGCTCAGGCGCTGCGGATCGTGCGCCGGATGCCCGGCGTGCGCAGCGCCACCTACCACCCGGACAAGTTCGCGATCGCGCTCTATCGCGAAGAGGGTGGCACGGCGGCCTGGCTCTACCTGTCGAACATCTTTCAGGAAGCGGCCGCCGCGCCGGCCTCCCGGCGCAGGGAACGGCTGGAGCAGCTGGTCCGGATCATGACGGCGTCCCGGTCCGAGGACAACTGGGAGTCCGTACGCGGGCGGCTGCGGCCGGTGGTGCGCGGGCAGACGTTCGGGCAGGCCGGGCCGCCCGGGATGCAGCCGCCGCTGTCCCGCCCGGCGCTGCCGTTCCTGCACGAGCTGGTGGTGGTCGACCACAAGGAGGCCATGGCGTACGTGACCGCGGCCCGGCTGCCCGACTGGGGCGTGACCGCCGACGAGGTGTTCGCGGCGGCCCGGGAAAACCTGGCCGGGATCGCCGCGCGGTCGCTGGACGGGCCGTGGGAGCACGACGGCGGGTCGGCGATGATCACGATGATCGACGACGGGGACGCGTACTTCACCTCGCTGCTGCTCGCGCCGGGCTGGCTGGCCGGGGTGGGCGAGCGGATCGGCGCGCCGATCATGGCGTTCGCCCCGGACAACCACACGCTGGTGCTCTGCTCGCCGCCGGACGACCTCCGCCCGCTGTACGACCTGGTCGAGAAACACTTCACCGAGGCGACCCGGAGCGTCTCGCCGGTCGGTTACGTGGCCGGCCGGGACGGGCGTACGGTCCCCTACTCCCCGCCGCCCGGCCATCCGCACGAGATCCCGGTGCGGCGGGCCGAGGCGATCCTCGCGGCGAGCGAGTACGGCGCCCAGACCGCGTGGCTGGCCGGCCAGTACCTCCAGGCGGGCATCGACGTGCACGTCGGTGAGCTGCTCGCGGTGGCCCCGGCGAACGGACCGGCCGAGACCGTGGCGACCTGGGTCGACGGGATCGCCACGCTGCTGCCGGCCGCGCGGTCGATCGTCTTCGCCCGCAACGGCGCGGTCGAGCTCCAGGTGCCCTGGTCGGCGGTCGCGCAGGAGATCGACCTCGAGCCGGAGCCGCTGCTCGCGCCGCCGCGCTATCGGGTCGAGGGCTGGCCGGCTCCGGACGTGATGGACAGGCTGCGCAACAGGGACTGAACGGCGTCGACGTAGGCCGCGTTGTCACACGCTCGTCCCCGGCGGTCTGCAGTTGGAGGCCCTGGTAGAGCGCGATCAGCACGGGGCCACGCCGTCCGGGTTGGCTCACCGGCCGCCTGGAGAAGCTTCGTCGCCGCGATCAGCCTGGTCCGAGCCACCGCCGAGACCGTGAGAAGATTCGGCCATGGGAAATCAGCGCACTGCCGGCGACATCGATGCACGGATCGCCCTTGCGCAGGATCGAGCGACCACCCCCACGGAGCTTTACGAGCTGGCTTCCGACCCCTCGGCCCAGGTTCGTGCCGCGGTCGCGGCGCGCCCGGATGCTCCGGCGGAGGCGCTGCGGCCCCTGGCCCGAGATCGTGACCGCACTGTCCGGGAAGCAGTCGCGAAGAATCCCGCCACCTCTCCGGGAAACCTCCTGCGTCTCGTGGCCGACAACGATCGGTGGGTGCGCTGGGCGGTCGCGGCCAATCCGGCCTGTGATGCCCGCGTACGCCAGGTGATGGCCAAGGCGCAGGACAAGGAGCTACGGGGCCTGCTCGCGGAGATGCGGGCATTGGAACCGGAGCTGGCCGCGGTCCTCGTCGACGACGCCTCTCCCGAGGTCAGGGAGCGGCTCGCCAGCCATACCCACGACCCGGACGTCATCTCGGCTCTGCTGCGCGACCGCACCGTACGGGTACGTAAGGGCCTCGCCGTCAATGAGCGGATCAACGCCGAGCAGCGGCACCTTCTGGCCCAGGACTCCTCGCCCGACGTTCGCGCCACGCTGGTGCGGGCGGCGAAGCTGGACGAGGCGGATCTGCGGTCCCTGCTGGACGACCGGTCGGCGGAGGTTCGGCGCTCGATGGCCACATCCGCGGTCACCCCGCAACATATCCGGCAGGCGCTGGAGAACGACAGCGACGAGACGGTGGCGAACGACGCCCGCCGACACCGAGAGTCGCAGGCCGCCGCTGCCGCCGCACCGGCGCCGGCCCCACGCGGCGGTGGCCGTCGAGCGGTCGGCAAGCGTTTCCCGGGCAAGACGGCCCGGCAGCCTACCCGCGAGTAATACGACGGATCTGTCCGAGAACGGCGGCGGCCGCCGCCCGCAGGCGACGGCCGTCGACGAACCGGGTGTCAGCTGTTCCAGACCTGGAAGCCCGAGATCTGGCCGGCCGGCCACCCGCTGTTGGCGGTGATGTTGAGCCGGAAGTAACGCTGGGTCGTGGCCGAGAAGGTGATGGTCACGGTGTTGTTGGCGGACGGGTTGAAGGCGTAGCTCGCGCTCGCCTTGACGGTGCTGAAGTTGCTGCCGTCCGTGCTGCCCTGCACCGCGAGCGTCTCGTTGCGGGCACCCCAGCCGGCGGGCAGGGTCAGAACGACCCGGCTCGCGCTCTGGGCCGAGCCGAGGTCGACCTGCACCCACTGCGGGAACGCGCTGTTGGCGCTCTCCCAGTAGGTGTTCTGGTCGGCGTCGGTGACGTTGGACGACGGGTATACGTCGTTGTGGCTGGACTCGCTGGTCGGCTTGCCGGCGGCGAGGTTGGTGTTCGTGGTGCCTCCGGAACCGGTGCCGGTGAGGCTTACGGTCACCGGCGCGCTGCCGGCGATCGACACGCTTCCCGTACGCGTCCCACTCGCGGTCGGCTTGAAGGAGACGTTGACCGTGCAGGACGCCCCGGTCGCGATCGTCGAGGCGCAGTTGTTGGTCTGCGAGAAGTCGCCGCTCGTCGAGACGCCGACGCCGGTAGCCGACGCCGTGCCGGTGTTGCTGACCGTGACCGCCTGCGCGGCACTGGTCGTGTTCAGCGCCTGGCTACCGAAGGTGAGCGCCGACGGGCTGGCGCTCAGCGACGCCGTCGGGTTGGTGGAGCCGCCGCTCGGGTAGACCTCGAACTCGCTGACCTGACCGGCCGCCCAGCCCGAGTTGGCGGTGATGTTGACCCGCACGTAGCGGGCGCTGGTGCCGGGCACCGTGATGTTGACGGTGTTGGCCGACGCCGGGTTGAAGGTGTAGGTGGCCGAGCCGACCGCGTCGCTGAACGACGAGCCGTTGGTGCTGGTCTGCACCGACAGGGTCTGGGTACGGGTGGCCCAGGCCGTCGACGGCGGCAGCTTCAGGGTGACCTTGCCGACCGCGTACGTGGCACCGAGGTCGACCTGCAGCCACTGCGGGAACGCGCCGTTCGCGCTCTCCCAGTAGGTGTTGGCGTCGCCGTCGGTCGCCGTGCTCGCGGCCTGGGTCGAGTTGACCTGGCTGCTCGCGGTGGCCGGGCGGCCGGCCGCGATATTGGTGGTGCTGCCGATGCCGCTGCCGGTGAGGGCGATGACGGTCGGGCTGTTGTTGGCGTTGCTGGCGATCGAGATGCTGCCGGTACGCGTACCACCGGTGGTGGGCTTGAAGGTGACGGTGACCGTACAGGAGGCACCGACCGCAAGGGAGCTGCAGTTGTTGGTCTGGCTGTAGTCACCGCTCGCGGTGACGCCGGAGACCGTCGCGGCCGTGGTGCCCGAGTTGGTGACGGTGACCGTCTGGGCGGCGGCCGTGTTGCCGACGATGGTGCCGGCGAAGCTCAGGCTGCTCGGGTTGGGGTTGAGGATCGGGCCCGGGGCGACGCCGGTGCCGGACAGCGGCACGGTGTTGGTGATGCCCGAGGCGGTGATCGTCAGGTTGCCGCTGCGGGAGCCGGCGGCGCTCGGCGCGAACTTGACGCTGACCACGCAGGACGAGCCGGCGGCGATGCTGGTGCCGCAGGTGTTGGTCTGCGAGAAGTCGCCGGTCGTGCTGACCGCGGTGACCGGCGCCGCGGACGAGCCGCTGTTGGTGACCGTGACCGACTGGGCGGCGCTGGTAGCACCGGTCGCGACCGAGCCGAAGCCGACCGCGGTCGGACTGATCGAGATCAGCGAGCCGTTGTCCGGCAGGTAGGGCGGGAACGCCGGGTTGCTGATGTTGGTGCAGGCGGTCGGCGAGGTGATGCCGGAGTTTCCGCCGCCGTCGGTGAGCGTGAAGCCGACGCCGCAGTTGTAGACCGCGCCCGGCGCCTGGGTGCCGGTGGCGGTGCTGTTGGAGATCGTCGCCGAGCCGCCGACCTGCTCCTGGATCACCCAGGTACCGGTGTTCTGGATCGTCGCGTTGTTGATCTTAACGTTGGTGATGCTGGAGCCCGAGACGAACTGGATCGCCTCGAACGGGCTCTGCTGGATCAGGATGTTGTCGACGTTGACCAGGCCGCTCATCGCGGCGTCGCGGGCGTCGAACCAGAGCGCGCCGACGCCGAACTGCCAGTTCGGGTCGAGGCTGCCGTCCCGGATGAGCGTGTTGCGCAGCACGTCCGTACGCCCGAGGGTCGTCGACGCGAAGCGCTGGGCGACGTGGATGCCGCCACCCTGGGTGAGGCCCGAGTCGATCACGCGGTTGTCGGTGACGAAGTTGTCGTGACCGCCGTAGATCGCGATGCCGTTGGCCAGGATCGGGTACTGCACGGTGTTGTGGTCGAACGAGTCGTTCGCGTCGGCCACCGTGTCGGCCCAGGTTGCCAGGCCGTCGTCACCGAGGTTCCGCAGGTCGCTGTTGGTGACCTTGGAGTTGGTCACGCCCTTGTGGAAGTTGATGCCGTCGGCCGTGGTGTTGCGGATCCGCATGCCCGAGAACACGAGGTTGTCCATCGGGCCGTCCATCCAGGCGCCGACCTTGTCGTGCTCGATCCACAGCCGGTCCACGGTGGAGTTGCTCATCGCGCCGCCGATGCCGTTGACCTGGGCGCCGTCGTTGCGTTCCTGCACGTCACCGAAGATCGCGAAGTCGGACAGGTGCACGTTGGTGCTGGCATTGGGAGCGTCGTTGCCGTAGAAACCGGGCGCCGCGCCGGTGACCGTCGAGCGCCACATGCCGGCGCCCTTGACCGTCACGTTGTTGACCGCGATGTGGCCCGGGATCTTGAACGTGCCCTCGGGGATGAACACCGTGCCACCGGCGCCCGCGGCCTGGATCGCCGAGTTGAACGCGGCGGTCGAGTCGGCCGCACCGGTCGGGTCGGCACCCTTGCTGACCACCGACACCGAGCCGGACGGCTGTGCGAGCGCGCCCGCCACGTTCTCGAAGTCGGCGAAGTCGATGGTGGTGTTCGAGGTCGCGGTCAGGCGGAACTTGGTGCCCGCGGGATAGCTCGTCGAGAAGAGCCGATGCGTCTCGTCGTAGAAGTGGTGCGGGTTGCTGCCGGGCGAGTTGGTGAACGGGTAGCCACCGTAGTACCAGCTGTACGCGTTGGTCAGCGTGAACGCCGACGACGCGGCTCCGTTGATCGAGAAGTTGATCGGCGTCGTGTAGACCGAACCGCCCGAGGTGTCCGGGATGCTGTAGCGGAAGTCGATCGAGTTGGTGGCCACGGGGGTGGTGAACTCGACGTACTGCCCGGAGGAGAGGGTGACCGCCTTGCGGTACGAGGCCTCGTCGGCCAGCGTGCCGTAGTCGGCCGACGGGCCGATCACCGAGCCGGAGGTCGCCGAGTTCTCGGCCTGAACCTCCACGTAGGGGAGCGTGGCGCCCACGCCTCCGGTGGCGGCGGCGAGGGCGGGGCCGGCGGCGGCAAGCGCGCCGAGCCCGGAGGCGACGAGCGCTGTGCCGAGTACGGCAGCGCCGAGCCTTCTTCTGGACATGAGTGCTCACTTTCGACGGAGCAGTCGGGGGACGGGGATGGGGCTACGGGGACCGTAACCTCTACGACACACTGGCGCAATATCGAAACAAGTTATTGCAAGGTTTCGACTGAGGCCCTGTAATAAGGGGACCTATTCGCCAGGCTCGGTCGGGAGCACGATGTGGAACCTCGTCCCGCCGAGCGGGTTGTCATCGACGCTGATGGTTCCCCCGTGCCGGTCCACCACGCGGCGGCAGATCGCCAGGCCCAGACCGGTGCCGGCATAGGGCTGCCCGCGGTGCGCCCGCGAGAACGACTCGAAGATCGACGTACGCTGATCGGACGGGATGCCGATGCCTCGGTCGGAAACCTGGATCTCGGCCCACTCGTCGTCCAGCCGGTCGGCCGTGATCCGCACCTGGGCCGGCTCGCTGTCCCGGGTGTACTTGATCGCGTTGCCGATCAGGTTGTCCATCATCTGGCGGATCATCGCCGGGTCGGCATGCACGGTCGGCAGCGGACCGGCCTCGATGTGCGGCGCCCGTTCCTTGAGGTGAGCGGTACGCTCGTGCACCACCTCGTCGACCACCTCACCCAGGTCGACCGGCTCGAGCCGCAGCGGCGCGTCCCGGGCGGTCGCATAAGCCAGCAGATCGTCGATCAGCCGGCACATCCGGTCGATGCTGTTGCGCACCCGATCGAGGGTGTCCTTGAACTCGTCCAGCTCGTCGAGCACGGCCAGGTCCTGCTCGAGCAGCTCGACGTGCCCGGCGATCGCGGCCAGCGGCGCCCGCAGGTCGTGCGCGACGATCCCGGCGAACGCGGTCAGCTCGGCCTCCCGCTCGCGCAGCGCGGTGATGTCGTACCGGGAGGCGACCGCGCCGATGATCCGGCCCCGGTCGTCGCGCAGCGGCCCGGCGTCGACCATCACCTCGATCGGTGGACGACCCGGCGGCACATAGGTCATCTCGCGTCCGCGGATCGAGTGACCGGCGAGCGCGACCCTCAGCGGATGACCGTCGGCGGGCTGGGCGCCGCTGCGCTCGAGCACCCGGTCGAACTCGTCGATATGGGTCGGCAGCATCGACTCGGTCCCGTCCCGCGCCGCCCGGTTGATCCACACGATCGCGCCGTCGGCCGCCGCCGCCACGACGCCGATCGTCAGCGTGTCGAGCACCTCACCCAGGTAGCGCCGCTGCTCCTCGCGCAGCCGCTGCGTGCGTACGCCCAACCGCAAGGTGACCAGCACCGCGACCAGAGCCAACCCGGCCAGCGCACCCTGCATCACCGTGCTGGCCACCCGGAAGGAATGCGCGGCCTGGCGGCGGCTCACGGTCAGTGCCGCGCCCGCGGCACTATGTTTTTCCCGGTACGCATCGAAGAGCGCCTTTCCCTGCCCGACGTCGGCGTAGCGGGCCGACGTCGCAACCGTCGGGGCGGCGAAGTCGTCGAGCCACTCGTCGGCCGCCGACTCCTCCGCGGTGATCAGGGTTCGCAGCCGGGGTTCGCCGACATCGGTCAGCACCCGATGGGTGGCGGCCGGAAAATTCTGCACGCCGGCCTGGTAGGGCTGGAGATAGAGCTGCTCGTCGGTCAGCTGCCAGCCGCGCAGGCCGGTCTCGGCGTCGGTCATCGACTGCAGCATGACCGCGTGGGCGCTCTCGGCCCGATCGAACCGGCTCACCTGCCCTTCGAACCGGGCGAGCAGCAGCAGCCCTCCGGCCAGCTGGGCCGCGCCGGCGACGATCAGCACGCAGAGCAGCCACACGTAATGGCGGCGCACCACCGCCGACGCCGGCGTTCCCACTCCCGCGACCCCCGTCTCGCTGCAATCCGACGTTACGCGGTTTTTGCCGGATTCGTGCCGCGAGTAAGGTCATGCTGCGAAAGGCAGAAAGCCCGCTCGAACAACGAGCGGGCTTTCGCAAGTGGGGTGACCGACGGGACTCGAACCCGCGACCCCCGGGACCACAACCCGGTGCTCTACCAACTGAGCTACGACCACCATCTGCACCTCTCGGTGCCGGACCATCATAGCTGGAAGCCGGGCGGCCTCGTCGAGCGGGTTACCCCGCGCGCCCGGGTGACACCGCCGTCAGAGCTCGGCGGCGATCGCCTTGGCCGCCTCGACGTCCGGGCCGGGCAGCGGCACGAAGATCGCGCGGCGGTAGTACTCCAGCTCGCGGATGCTCTCGCGGATGTCGGCGAGCGCCCGGTGCGCGAGACCCTTGGCCGGCTGACCGAAGTAGACCCGCGGGTACCACCGGCGGCACAGCTCCTTGATCGAGGAGACGTCGACCATGCGGTAATGCAGGAACGTGTCGAGCGCCGGCATGTCACGGGCCAGGAAGCCGCGGTCGGTGGCGATCGAGTTGCCGCAGAGCGGGGCCGTACGCGGGTTGGGCACGAACTCCTTGATGTACGCCAGCACGATCTCCTCGGCCTCGGCCATCGTGATCGTCGACCGCCGGACCTCCTCGGTCAGGCCGGACTTGGCGTGCATGTCGCGCACCACCGGCGGCATCGCGTCGAGCGCGGCGTCGTCGGCGTGGATGACCAGGTCGATGCCCTCGCCGAGAATGTTCAGCTCAGGATCGGTGACCAGAACCGCGACCTCGATCAGCTTGTCCTTGCCGAGGTCGAGACCGGTCATCTCACAGTCGATCCACACCAAATGATCAGCCACGCGGACAGCCTACGCCCGAGCGGGCGGTAACGACGCCACGTCCCTCCAGGGGCCCACCAGTGGCAGCATCCGGACGGCGGCGCTATTTGTCCGCTTTCGGGAGGGGACTTCCCACTTCCGGCGATCAGCGGCTAAACTGGTGATAACGGACGAAGCCCCCCTTCGGTTACTCCGTTCCCCCCGGGTAAAGGGCCCTCCACGTCGGCAGCGTGGAGGGCCCTTTCGTTATTGTGTTTTCCCAGCTGAAGGCCAGGTCAGCCGGGCTCGGAACCCGCACCGCGGCGCCGCGTCTCCGCCGCCGCCGCCTCCGCCTCGGCCGCGGTCCGTCGCCGCCGGCGCTGCGTGCTCCCGGCCAGCAGTTCGGCCGCCTCATCCCGGTAACTCGCCCGGGTGGTTCCGTCCTCGTCAGCCACACTGGTTCCGCTGGTACCCCTGCCCGCGGCCGGGGTCGTTGCGCCCTTGCCCGCGCCTTTTCCGGCGGCTACGCCTTTGCTTGTGGCCCCGCTGCCCGCACCTTTGCCTGTGGCCGCGCTGGCTGGACCTTTGCTCGTGGCCGCGCTGGCCGGACCTTTGCTTGTGACCGCGGCCGGACCTTTGTTCGTGGCCGCGCTGACCGCACTCTTGCCCGTGACCGCCCCGGCCGCGCCCTTACCCGTGACCGCGCTCGCCGGACTTCTGTCTGTGGCCGCGCTGACCGGGCCTTTGCCCGTGACCGCGCCGGTCGCACCCTTGCCCGTGACCGCGCCGGCCGCACCTTTGCCTGTGGCCGCGCTGGCTGTCGCCGACCGGCTCGGCGTTGTATTGCCGGCCGCGGCACGGCCATTGGTCGCGCTGCCGGCCACGGGCCGCGCCGGCGTCGCGGACCGGCTACTTCCGCCCGCGGGCTTGGCCGGCGTCACCGCAGCACTTCCCGGCGCCGAGCGGGTGGCGGCAGGCTTGGCCGCGGCCGCAGATTTGGCCGCGGCCGCCCGGCCGCCCCGAGTCTCGCCCGCGTCGACATCCGCTTTCGCGGACGACCGCCGGGTGGTCGCGCTTTCGACGTCCGCTTTGGCCTTCCCCGTACGCGCATTGCCCGCGGTCGTCCCCGTCTCGCTGTCCGCCTGCTTCGTCACGCGAGTGACGCGAGGCTTGGCAGCCGGCAACTTGTCGGCCTCAGACGTCTCGTCCCCCGGCGCCGCGAGCCCGGCCGCACGGGCCGCCATCGACTCGGCCGCCTTCCGCCACGCCGCCGGCGCCGGACGTCCAAGACCGAGCCCCGCCGGCCGCGCCGTCGTGTGGCTGGGCGTAAACGTCCCGTCCACCCGCCCCTGCGCCTGCGCAAACAGCCGGCTCTCCATCCCCGGCTGCTCACCCTTGCCCGGCTGCTCACTCTTGCCCGGGCGCCCGACCTCGACGTGCCCGGTCGGCCCGGTGAGATCACCGATGCTCTCCAACGGCTCAGCGGCAACGGTCTCCCCGGTATCGATGATCCCCTCAACCTCACCGCGAGCACGGGCCGCCGCCGGATGCCCCGGAATTACGAGGTGGATCGCCTGCGTAGGTTCGGCCTGCACCCGCATCCAGTCGCTGGCCACCGTCGCCGGCGTCCCCTGTCCCTGAACCCGCGCGATCACCGACGCAGCCGAAGGCCGCGGCCCATCAACCCGAACCTCCCAGGCCGCGCCATCCCCCCGTCCGCCGGCTCCCTCGGCGGGCGCCCCCGCTTCGACAGCCGCCGCTCCCGCGGTCGCCCCGGCACCACCGTCGGCCTCACCTGTCAACCGGCCCGCAGCCACCGACCCGGACGCTTGAGCCACACCCGACTGCCCCAACGCCGGAGCGGCACCGAGCTGGCCCGACACTTGAGCCGCATCCGGCTGGCTCAACGCTTGAGCAGCACCCGACTGGCCCGACGGCTGAGCCGCTCCCGGATGCCCCGGCGGGAGAGCGGCACCCGGCCGTGCGGTTGACTGCGCCGCACCCGAGTAGCCCGACGGCTGGCCAGCACCCGCGTGAACCGGCGACTGAGCCGCAGCCGGACGGCCAGCCGCCTGAGTCGCTCCAGACTGCCCCGGCGATGCGCCCGGGTGACCCGGCGTTTGAGCCGGACCTGGGTAACTCGACGGCTGAGCCAAGGCCGAGCGCCCAAACGGCTGCGCCGCTCCGGACTGCCCCGGCGCATGGGCCGCACCAGGGTAATCCGACGGCGGGGACATGCCCTGCTGCCCTTCCACATTGGTCAGCCCCGGTTGACCGAACGCTGGAGGCGAGCTCAGCCGCCCCGACGGCATCGGAGCCACGCGTGGCGACGCCGACGGCTGCTGCGTAAAGCCAGACTGACCTCGCGAGGGAGCGGCCATCCCGGGCTGGCTGGAAGGCATTCCAGGCCCGACCGGCTGGCCGGTAGGCGCCGAGGCCGCGCCCAGCTGACTGAATGATGGCTGGACGTAAGTCGGCTGACCGGAAGGCGGCCGATTTGCGCCCAGCTGACCCGACGCATGCTCAGGGCCCAGCTGACTCGACGCATGCCCAGCGCCTGGCTGACCCGACGCCCGCGCGGCGCCTGGCTGATCCGGCGCGTGCGCAGCGCCCAGCTGAGCCGACGCATGCCCAGCGCCTGGCTGACCCGGCGCGTGCGCGTCGCCTGGCTGATCCGACGCCGGCGCGGCGCCCGGCTGAGTTGGGGATACCGAAGCGGCGCCTGGCTGCGTCGGCGACGGCCGGACGTATGCCTGCGGACCGGACGACGGCTGAGCCGCACCGGGCTGCTTCGACGGTCCGCGGCCGGAATCCGGCGGACCCGCCGTCGGGCGAGGGCTTGGCCTGCCGGACGGTGAGGCGGAGTTCGGCTGACCCGACGCCGGACGAATCGTGCCCGGCCGATCCGGCGAACTCTCGCCCGAGCCGGGCTGACTCGCCAGCGGTGACACTGGGCCGGGTTGCGGCGATCGGGCAGGAGCCGGCTGACCCGACAGCGTCTGGCCGGGGGCCGGCTGACCCGACGACGGTGCCGCCAGATTCGGCTGGCCCGATGATGGCTGGATCGCTCCCGGTCGGTCCGGCGGCGCCTGGTCCGGAGCTTGCTGATTCGACGCCGAGGCCGACGACGATGGCCAAGCCGCGCTCGGCGGCGCCGATGAAGGCTGGCCTGAGATCGGCTGGGCGCCGCCCGGCTGCGGTCGGGTCGAGGTCGGCTGCGCTGAGGTCGGCTGCGCTGAGGTCGGCTGGTTTGAGGTCGGCTGGTTTGAGGTCGGCTGGGTTGAGCCGGCTGTATTGGTGGAGCCCGGTTCAGGGCGCGCCGGCTGGTCCGGGCCGGAGGGCTTCGCGGGCGACGGCACCGCGGGGCGCTGCGGGCCGACCGGGCGGGGCGGCGCCGGGCGGGGCACGGCCGGAGCGGTGTCGGTCGGGCCGTCGCCCTGGTCGGACGGTGCGGCTCCGGCGATCGAGCTGAAGGCGGAGCGGTCGGGGTCGGTGCCGTTGGCGGTACGGGTGGGTGCGTCACCGTTGGTCGTCGTGTGGGAGCCGTTGGCGGTCGGCATGTCCTCGGAACCGGACGCCTCGGCCATCGGCTTGAGTCGCGGTCGCGCGTCGGCATTCCGGTCCGCGCTGTGGCGGCCCGCGGTGCCGGGCCTGGTCTCCTCGGCGTCCGGCCGTCCGGTGGTTTTCGGCGCGGCGTCCGGGCGGACCGAAGGACGCACCGGAGTCCAAGCCGGACCGTGGCTGCCCTGCGTACCTTCCGGCTTCGCGTCGATCGTCGCCGCCGAGGCGGACGCGGAGACCGCGTCGGCCGGAGCCGGTGTCGGCCGGGGGTCGCCGGTCGGGCCGTCGAAACCAGGACGCGACCTTTCACCGGCACCCTGCGCGGGAGCGGACGGCTCGCTGTACGGCCGCTCCGGCAAGGGCCGGCCGACCCGCGGCGAGTCGGCCCGGGTCAGTCCGGTCGCCGCCCAGTCGGTGGCGGCCGGGCCGGTAACTACCGAGACGAGCTGGTGCGACGGGTGTACCGCCTGCCGAGCG
>DASWRZ010000411.1:0-5278 GCA_036402935.1 Actinoplanes sp. | reverse complement strand
CACGCCGGGCAAGAGCTTCGTGGACACCGGCGCCCAACTGATCACCGACGATCCGCAGGCCGGCGTGACGTCCAAGGACGCCACGTGGGGCAAGCAGAACTGCTGGGGGTGACAAACCATGACAACCGCTACCGCCGAATTCGAAGTGCACCGACAGGATTCGCTCGGTCTGCGCGTTCAGACCGCGCTGCACGCCAACCCGGTGCTCGGACCGCTGGCCGTGCTGATCGTGGCGATCATCGCGTTCTCCATCGTCAACACCCGGTTCTTCTCGGCCGTCAACCTCTCCCTCGTGCTCGAGCAGGTCACCGTCATCGCGACGCTCGCGCTCGGGCAGACCCTGGTCATTCTGACCGCCGGCATCGACCTGTCGGCCGGTGCCGTCGCGGTCTTCTCCTCGATCCTGATGGCGAACTTCTGCGTGAAGGCGGGGATTCCGGGGATCCTCGCGCTGGTGCTCGGCTTCGCCTGCGGCACGGCGATGGGCTCGATCAACGGAGTCCTGGTCACCCGGATCAAGCTGCCGCCGTTCATCGTCACGCTCGGCACGCTCACGATCTTCTTCTCGCTCAACTCGGTGGTCAGCGGCAGCCAGACCGTACGCGGCACCGACATGCCGAGCATCATGAGCTGGACCGGCAACGCGATACCCATCGGCGGGTTCCGGCTCACGTACGGGTCGATCATCATGCTGCTGCTCTTCGCGTACTTCTTCTACGCGCTGCGCTCCACGGCCTGGGGCAAGCACGTGTACGCCACCGGTGACGACATCGAGGCCGCCCGGCTCGCCGGCATCCAGACCGGACGGGTGCTCCTGTCGGTCTACACCGCGGCCGGCCTGCTGTACGCCATCGGCGGCTGGATCCTCATCGGCCGGCTCGCCTCGGCCAGCCCGAACGTCGGCACCGACTACAACCTCGACTCGATCACGGCGGTCGTGCTCGGCGGCACCAGCCTCTTCGGCGGCCGCGGCAGCGTGATCGGCACCCTCATCGGCGCGTTGATCGTCGGCGTGTTCCGCAACGGCCTGCAGCTCGCCGGCATCCAAGTGGTCTGGCAGGGCTTCGCGATCGGCCTGCTCGTGCTGGTCGCGGTCTCGCTGGACCAGTGGATCAGGAAGGTGAAGGGATGACCACACCGGTCCTCGAGGCGCGCGGGCTCACCAAGCGTTACGGCCGGGTGGTCGCGATCGACGGCAGCGACCTCGAGCTCTACCCCGGCGAGATCCTGGCGGTCATCGGCGACAATGGCGCCGGCAAGTCCAGCCTGATCAAGGCGCTGTCCGGCGCCCTGACACCGGACAGCGGCGAGATCCTGCTGGACGGCCGCCCGGTGCACTTCCGTACGCCGATGGACGCCCGAGCCGCCGGCATCGAAACCGTCTACCAAACCCTCGCGCTCGCCCCCGGCCTCGACATCGCCGACAACCTTTTCCTCGGCCGCGAGGAACGCCGGCCGGGCCCGCTCGGCACCGTTTTCCGCACCCTCGACCGCAAGCACATGCGCGACGAGGCCCGCCGCCACATGAGCGATCTCGGCGTGGCCACCCTGCAGAACATCGGCCAGGCCGTCGAATCCCTCTCCGGCGGCCAGCGCCAGGCGGTCGCGGTCGCCCGCTCGGCCGCCTTCGGCAGCAAGGTGGTCATCCTCGACGAGCCCACGGCGGCGCTCGGCGTGAAGGAGGGCAACCGCGTGCTCCAACTGATCCGCGACGTCCGCGACCGCGGCCTCCCGGTCATCCTGATCAGCCACAACATGCCCCACGTCTTCGAGGTCGCCGACCGCATCCACATCCAGCGCCTGGGCCGCCGCGCCACGGTCATCACCCCGAAGTCCCACTCCATGTCCGACGCGGTCGCCATCATGACCGGCGCGGCCGAACCCCCACCATCCACGGCCTGATTCTCAGGCCGCGCTTCGTGGTCGCGGCAGTGACGGCCCCGTGGGCGGGGCCGTCCGGTCACTTCTTCTGTTTCTTGTCCTTCTTGCCGTCGCCGTTGCCGGTCATGGCGGCGACCATCGCGGCGTCGCGGTCGTCGGCGGTTTTGCGTTCGGGCAGGAGCACTTTCCAGAACAGGCCGACCAGGACGAGGCCCCAGGCCCACCACGGGATGCCCGAGTCCGGCCCGAACAGCTGCGACGAGACGTCATAGGCGGTGTTGACGAACTGGTCCATCAGGGGCCGCCGGTGCCGCGGTGGTTGGTGGGGGACATGACCGCTCCTATTGTTCGAGGTCGGCCCCCAGAATCGGCTGGGCGCCCCCTCCGGCTTAGGGTTTCCGCCGACGAGCACACCCGGGCCGGTGGCTTGGTCGACCGCGCTCGCGAGCGTGCGGGCCGACCAGACCTGATCAGGCGCCCCAGCCGGCCTGGGTGCCGCCGACCCGCTCGGCGACGATCTTCTCCTGGTAGCCGCTGCGGCGGTAGGCGGCGATCGGGTCCGGGTCGAGGCCGGCGGCGGCGCGGACCTCGGCGAGCAGGGGGCGTACGTCGGTGTTGTAGGCGTCCATGAGGATCGCGTTGGCGTCGAGCACTTCGCCGTTGTTCTGGGCCGTGGCCAGGGCGCCGCGGTCGACCAGCAGGGCCTTGGCCGACGCCTCCTGGACGTTCATGACCGAGCGGATGATCGCCGGGATCTTGGCCTCGATGTTGTGGCACTGGTCGAGCATGAAGTTGATGCCGTACGCCGGGTCGAGCGCGTCGCCGCGGACGATCTCGTTCATGATGCGGAACAGCTGGAACGGGTCGGCGGCGCCGGCCATCAGGTCGTCGTCGGCGTAGAAGCGGCTGTTGAAGTCGAACGCGCCGAGCTTCTTCTGCCGCAGCAGGAACGCCACGATGAACTCGATGTTGGTGCCCGGCGCGTGGTGGCCGGTGTCGATGCAGACGACGGCCCGCTCGCCGAGTTCGATGCAGTGGGCGTAGGACGTGCCCCAGTCCGGCACGTCGGTGGCGTAGAAGGCCGGCTCGAACAGCTTGTATTCGAGCAGCATCCGCTGGTGGGCGCCGAGCCGGTCGTACGTCTCCCGCAACGCCGCCGCAAGGCGGTCCTGGCGGTTGCGCAGGTCGTCCTGGCCCGGGTAGTTGATGCCGTCGGCGAACCAGAGCTTGAGGTCGCGTGACCCGGTCTGGTCCATGATGTCGATCGCCTCGAGGAGGTGATCGGTGGCCTTGCGGCGCACGCCCGGGTCGGGGTTGGTGACCGACCCCAGCTTGTAGTCGTCGTCCTGGAAGACGTTGGTGTTGATCGCCCCGATGCCGACGCCCTGATCGGCCGCGTAGCGGGTGAGGGCGGCGTAGTCGTCGACCTTGTCCCACGGGATGTGCAGGGCCACCGTGGGCGTGACGCCGGTGAGGCGGTGCACGACGGCCGCGTCGGCGATCTTCTCTTCCGGATTGCGGGGGACACCGGCCTGGGCGAAGACCTTGAACCGGGTGCCGGAGTTGGCGAACGCCCAGGACGGGGTCTCGATGCGTTGAGCGGCCAACGCCCGCTTGACTGCGGCGAGGTCAGTCATGTGATCACATACTTTCTGGAAGATGGAAGACCTCGGTGAGCAGCGGGAATCCCTCGGTCGGCGTGGTGCCTTGGAAGAATTCCGCCATCGATGCCTGCCAGCGGGTGTTCACCTCGGTCGCCTCCATCGCCGCCTGAGAGGCGGCGAGATCGTCGGCCTCGACGTAGCCGATGAGGAGGCCGTCGGGCCGCAGGAACAGGGAGTAGTTGCGCCAGCCGGTGGCCCGAAGTGCGTCCTGCATCTCGGGCCACACGGCCTGGTGCCGCTCCACGTACTCCGCCAGCCGGTCCGGTCGGACCTGGAGTTGGAAGCAGTACCGCATCCGGGTTCCTAGAAGTGGAACTGGTCGATGTTCGCCGGGGTGAACTGCGTCGGCGGGCCGAGCACGACCTCGCCGTTCGCGCCGATCGTGTAGTCACCGAGCTTGCCGGCCTTGAACTTCTCGCCTTCCTTGCCGGTGATCTGCCCGGAGGCGAGCGCCGCACCGGCGTACGCGGCCAGGTAGCCGATGTCGGCCGGGTTCCAGAGCGCGAACACCTTCACCGTGCCGTCCTTGACGTACTCGCGCATCTGGTTCGGCAGGCCGAGACCGGTGATCTGCACCTTGCCCTTGTAGCTGGACGAGCTGACGTAGCGCGCCGCGGCCGCGATGCCGACGGTGGTCGGCGAGACGATGACCTTCAGCTTCGGGTACGACTGGAGGAGACCCTGCGCCTCGGTGAACGACTTCTGGTCGTCGTCGTTGCCGTACGCGATCTTGACGAGCTGGAGCTTGCTGTACTCCGGCTTCTTCAGCTGGGTCTTCATCACGTCGATCCAGGAGTTCTGGTTGGTCGCGTTCGGCGTCGCCGACAGGATCGCGATCTGGCCCGAGCCGCCGGACTGATCGAGCGCCATCTTGGCCAGCGACTCGCCGATGCCCTCGGTGGTGGCCTGGTTGATGAAGAGGTCGCGGCAGTCCTTGCTGGCGTCCGAGTCGAACGTCACCACGTGGATCTTGGCCTGGCGGGCCTGGTTGAGCGACGGGCAGACCGCGTTCGGGTCGTTGGCCGCCACCACGATCACGTTCTCCTGCTGCTGGATCAGCGTGTTGATGTAGCTGACCTGCGAGGAGGCGCTCGCGTCGTTCGGGCCGACCAGCTTGTAGTCGCCCTTGAGCTCGCCCACCGCGACCTTGCCGCCGCCGGTCTCGACGTCCGAGTACGGGTTGTTCAGCTGCTTGGGCAGGAACGCGATCTTCAGCCCGGTTTTGAGCTGCGCGTTCGGATCGGCGGTTGCCGCGGTCTGGTTGGCCGCGCCGGTGTCCGAGGAATTGTTCTTGGTGGTGCCGCCGCAGGCGGCGGATCCGAGTACGAGCGCGGAGGCCGCGGCCGCGGCCAGTAACTGACGGCGGGAACGGAGCATGGTGGACTCCTTCATTGGCGGTTTCAACGGGCGGGGGCCTGGCGGAGCTTTCGCCGCTGCCAGGACCCGCGGATCGCGGTAACGATGTTGGGAAGCAGGACCGACAGCACGAGCAGGGCGCCCGTGACGATGTTCAGCGCCTGCCCGGAGACGTCTTCCAGGCGCAGCGCGTTCTGCAGCGCGGCAAGCAGCACCACACCGGCCAGGACGCCGGGCAGACTGCCCTTTCCACCGAAGATCGAGACACCGCCGAGGAGGACGGCCGCGACCACGGCGAGTTCGAGTCCCGAGCCGTTGTCGGCCCGGGCACTGGAGTAGCGCAGGGTCCAGAGCACGCCGACCAGGCCGCAGACCGC
>DASWRZ010000410.1:0-10815 GCA_036402935.1 Actinoplanes sp. | reverse complement strand
GTTGGTGGTCAGCAGACCGAGCAGGTCCTTCCACCCGAGCTTCTTGTCGGGCCAGCCGATGGTCTGCGCGACCGGCTCGGGCATGCCGACGACGATCGGGCTCTGCGCGAGCGGCTTGAGGTCGGTCGGCGTGAAGCCGGGCGCCTCCGACTTGAGGCGCAACAGCCACGTCGACGAGTCGGCCACCCAGACATCGGGCACCGCCACGGTGGCAGGCGCGGCGGGAAGACCGGTCAGCGTGACCTTGTGCTCACGGGCCACCGCGGACGCGACCGTAGCCGGGCTCATCGCCTGGACGTTGACTGTCACACACGTTCCGTTGACACTCGCGCCGTTCTCGACCCAGTGTTGCGCGGTCGAGCTGACGGCTGGAGCGATCTCCGTGGCGGCGGCGACGTTCAGCTGGATGGAGCCGGTGCATTTATGGTCGGACAGCTGCTGATAGCCGAAGTACGACCCGGCCAGAACGACGACGATCGCCATTGCTGAACCGACGACGCCCGCTCCTCTTACGTTGAAGTTACGACGATGGCGACCTGACACGCGCTCCATACTGCGCATGACCGAACCTGAGCGCCATATATGTTCGGCGGAAAGTTACGCCGATTAGCACGCCTTGCCCGCCTGAATTACGAACAGTGATGACGCCATCTCGATCAGTGCGGGAATCTGTCCGCTTTCGCGCCTCACACGCTTTTTGTTGGCGCTTGTCCAGTCTCACGCATGATCTGGTTTATCCGGCAACCAACGGTGTCCAGCGCAGAAGACATGTCGGAGTCGGCTCAGCGCTCGGCTCGCCCAGTGGCACCGGTACGCCGCTCTCGCCGTCGATCCGGAAGGTGCTCACGGTCTGTGACATCTGATTGGCTACGTAGAGGTGATCCCCGAGCAGGGTCATGTGCCGCGGCCATGCCCCTCCGACCGGCACCTCGGCCACCAGCGTGGCCTGGTCGCCGTCCCAACTGAAGGCGGAGACCGTGTCCGGCCCCCGGTTGGCCACGTAGACGAACCGGCCGTCGCGACCGGTAACGATCTCGGACGGATAGTTCACACCGGCAGCGTTCGAGGTGGCCACCTCGCCCTGAAGCACCAGCGAGCCGTCCCGGCCCGGGCGGTACCACCCGAGGGTCGCCGACAGCTCACCGACCAGCAGCAACGCGCCGTCGGCCGAGTGCCGCAGGTGGCGCGGTCCGGTGCCGGGCTTGGCCACCACGGCCGGCGGGAGCATCGTCAGCCGGCCGGCGAACGGGTCGAGACGACACCGCCACACCCGGTCGGACCCGAGGTCGGCGACGAGCCATTCCCCCCGGTCGGGACGAACCATGTGAGCGTGCGGCCTAGCCTGCCGGTCCGGCTCCGGACCGCTGCCGACCAGGTCGAGCAGGTCGGTCCGCTCACCCGGAGTGCCATCGGAGGCCAGCGGGTGTACGGAGACCGAGCCGCTCGTGTAGTTGGCCACGAGCAGGTGCCGGCCGTCCGGGGAGACCGCCAGGTGAGCCGGGTCGTCGCCACCGGTCGGCCGCACCGCCAGCGGGGTCAGCGCGTGGTCGTCGCCGACCGTGAAGGCGCTGACCGTGCCGCCGTCGGCCAGCTCGTTCGCCGCATAGAGCACCGGCCGGCGCGGGTGCTGGGCCAGGAAGGACGGGGACGGCGTGCGCGCGGCCAGGCCGAGCCGGGCCAGGACACCGGTGGCCGGATCGCGCCGCAGCAGCGAGATGCCCTCACCGTCACCGCCCTTGTCCGCGGTGTAACTGCCGACGAAGACGTACTCAGCGTTCGCGCCCATGCCCCAGATCCCATCACACCGCGCCGCGGACCAAGGCGCGGGCCGCGTCCCGGCACGGCGCGTCCAGGGCCACGCGGTAGCGGACGACGATGACGTCAGGCACGTCCGGCCGGCGACCGCTGAGCCGGCGGGCCACCACACCGTCGGCGGCCGGATAGCGGTCGCTCAGGCCGAGAGCGGCGACGACCTCGGACAGCGGCACCGGTACGCCGCTCTCGACGGTGCCCATCGCCTCGAGCAGTACGTCGGCGTAGCCGGTGCCGACCTCGGCGATCTCGGTGGTCAGCTCCGGGGTGCCGGCTCCGGCGGCCAGGGCGGCGTACGGAAAAGAGCTGAGCCGCCCGTCCGACCGCCAGAGATGAAAGCGCCGTGCGTGGTGGCTGCCGTGCAGCCGCCACCGCACGCCGGCGCTGCGCCCGGTGCGCCATTGCGGCCACCGGAGGCAGTAGTACTCCTCGACCGCCTCGGCCCAGAGCCGGGCCACGCCGAGGTCGTGCAGGCAGCCGACGTGGCAGGCACCGGGCACGACCTCGTCTTCGGTCACCCCGACGGCCAGCATCCACCGCAGAACGACCCAGTCGTGCCCCTCCAGCCCGAGAACCAGCCGGCCGCAGAGCGAGCAACGGCCGTGCGGACCCCCGTCCGACCCGCACGGCCGCTCCTCCGGCTCGTTCAGCTGTTCAACATGTCGTAGACGGCGGAGACCGCCTTCTGCTGCTCACCGACCGCCGGCGCGGCCGGCGTCGTGGTGCTGTCGTAGCCGTCGTAGACCGCCGAATAGGTGTGCGCCTTGGCCTTGCCGGCCGCCGGAATCTCGAGGTCGAGCCGGGTGAGCCGGCCCTTGGCATCGGTGACGGCGGTGAACGGGACCGTCTTGGCCTTGTCCCCGAGCACCTTGACCGTGTCGTTGTCGACGATGTCCTCGACGCCGGTCCGGCTCAGGTCGGTGACGCCGCTGTAGTGCCCGGCGGACGTCTGCTCGACCTTGCCGGCGCCGGCGATCACCTCGTGCGCGTAGCCGGGGTCGCTCTGGTCATCGCCGTACGCCAGCGGGCTGTTGTCCTTGTCCTTGATCTTGCTGGGGTCGATCAGCTGCCACTTCGACGGGATCCGGGGCAGCCCGGGGGTGTTCGCCGGCGAGAACTTGATCTTTACCCAGGACCGGGAGCCGAGGATCAGGAACTTCATGTCGAGCGTGACCGGGACGCCGTCCTCCTTCTGCGTGATGCCGATCGAGATGGCCTTCTCGGGTGCGTCGACGATCCCGGTCAACTTCCCGTCCGAGTTGACGACCGTGAAGTGGTAAGGGCCGGACTTCTCGTCCGGTACCGCGGCCAGCAGGACGTCGGCGGGAGCCTTCTTCTCCGGGCTCGCCGCGGGTTTCGGATCGGCGGAGGTAGCGCCGCAGCCCGCGAGGGAAACGAGAAGGACGACACCGAGGCCGGCGATGCGAGCAGTCATGTCGGTAGCTCTTTCTGCGTGGTGTTCGAAGTGACGGCCATCAGCCTGCGGGGCACGACTGCCGCACCGCTGCCGCTATGCTGCTGCCGGCTGCCGTACTGCTGCCGTTCTATGTCTGCGCTGGTCAAGAGGGGGTCGGCAGTGCGCTTCGAGATCCTGGGCGAGGTGCGCGCGCTCCGCGGGTCCGACGTCGTCGACCTCGGCCCGGCCAAGCAGCGGGCCGTGCTGGCCGTTCTGCTGCTCCAGCCCGGCCGCCCGGTGCCGACCCACCAGATCGTCGACGCGGTCTGGGGCGACGATCCCCCGGAGAACGGCGCCAACGTCGTCCAGAAGTACGTCGCCGGACTCCGGCGGGTGCTCGATCCCGACCGGGCGCCGCGCACCCCCGGCGAGCTCCTCGCGCTGACCGGCAGCGGCTACGTGCTGCGCACCGGCGAGGCGAGCGTCGACGCCGAGGAGTTCCAGGCCGCGCTCGCCCTCGCCGACACCCATCGGCGGGCCGGACGACCGGCCGAGGCCTCGATCGCACTGCGCGGCGCGCTGGCGCTGTGGCGGGGTGACGCGCTGGCCGGGCTCACCGGGCCGGTCTTCGAGGCGGCCCGCGCGCGACTGGCCGAGACCCGGGCGAACGCCTGGGAAAAATGGTTCGAGATCGAGGTGTCGCTCGGCCACCACACCGCGGTCATCCCCGACCTGGCCCGGCTGGTCGAGGAGTTCCCGCTGCGCGAAGGGCTGCGGGCCCAGCTGATGATTGCGCTGCACCAGGCCGGGCGGCAGGCCGAGGCGCTGGCCGCGTTCCGCGACGCGCGGGCCTACTTCCTGGAGGAGTTCGGCGCCGAGCCGGGCGAGCGCATGCAGCAGGCACACGGCAAGATCCTGCGGGGCGAGCCCTTCTACACCGAGCCCGTCGACCCCTGGGCCGGCTCCGCCTCACCGGTTCTCACCGAGCCGCCGGTGCTGGCGCCTCAGGCGTACGCGACCCCGCCGCCCTACACACCCTTCGTTGCTCCGTCCTCGCTGCCCTCCGCACCGTTCTTTGCTCCGTCCTCGCCGGTTCCGCCGGCCGATCCGTTCCTGTCGATGCTGAGCTCGGCCCAGAGCGCGGGCGGCCGGTTCCCGCTCGGCGAGATGCTGTTCGCGATCCTCACCCCGCTCCTCTCGCTCGGGTTCGGCACCTGGGTCTACTTCGTGTACGCGGGCACCAAGCACCACGACCGCCGGCAATACCTCGTGGCCGCGGTCTATGGAATGCTCCTGGTGGCCGGGTTCACGCTCGCCTTCGTCGTCGACCCCAGCCCGGTCGACACCGACGTCTACACCACGGCGGAAAACGTCGGCTTCCCGCTGTTCCTGATCCCGCCGCTGATCTCGGCCGCGCACGGGGCGCTGGTGGCGGTGCATCTGGGCGCGGCCCGGGGCGACTGGGCGCGGCGCGATTCGGCCCGGCAGCTGGCCGCGTTCGACCCGGCGCGGGCCCGGCAGATCGGCATCGGGCGGCCGGGACAGCTGCGCAGCTTCTCGGACGGCGGGCTGGTCGACCTCAATCACGCCGCGGCGGTCGAGCTGACGGCGCTGCCCGGGATCGGACCCGAGCTGGCCTATCGGATCGTGCACGACCGGGATCAGCGGGGGCCGTTCCGGACGGTCGACGAGCTGGTCGCACGGGGCGCGGTGACGGCACGCCAGATGGCGCGGATCGCGCCGCGGCTGGTGTGCATCGCGCCGGACGGGGTGCCGCCCCGCTTCTAGTCCGTCCGGCTTTCTGTCCGCTCGAGCTTCGGCTGCCTTCGTCAGCGCGAGCCGGCGGCAGCCAGTTGGCGGCGGGCGACGTATTCGACCAGCTCGATGAGCACGTTGCGGGCCCCCATCGGCTCGCGGGCGTCGAACAGGACGACCGGCACGCCCGGGTCGAGGTCGAGCGCCCGGGACACCGCGTCGATGGCGAACCGCTGATCGGGCTCGAAACAGTTGACAGCCACCACGAACGGGGTGCCACGCTGCTCGAAATAGTCGATGGACGGAAAACAGTCGGCGAGCCGGCGGGTGTCGGCCAGGACCACGGCGCCCAGCGCACCCTCGGACAGCTCGTCCCAGAGGAACCAGAAACGGTCCTGCCCGGGCGTGCCGAACAGGTAGAGCTGCAGATCGTCGGTGATCGTGATGCGACCGAAGTCCATGGTCACCGTCGTGGTGGTCTTGCCCTCCACGCCCGAGAGATCGTCCGCGCCGTCGACACCGGTGAGGATCTCCTCGGTCTGCAACGGGCGGATCTCGCTCACCGACCCGACCATGGTGGTCTTGCCGGCACCGAAGCCACCGGCGATCAGGATCTTGAGCGCCGTGGGGATGCGCGACGACCCGCCGTTGCGGTCAGAGCGCACGGAGTCCATTGACAACCGCCTTGAGTACGTCGACGTCGTGCGGCTTCGCGGCCGCCGGGGGTTCGTACAGCGAGATAAGCCCCGCCGAGCGTAGATCACCGAGCAGAACCCGGACGACACCGATCGACAGGTCGAGAGTGGAGGCCAGTTCGACGACCGAGACCGGGTCCCAGGCGGCCGCCACGATCGCGTGATGCTCGGGCTGGAGCCCGGGCATCGAGACGCCGTCGGGCACGACCGCGACCACGAACGCGACCAGGTCGAACTCGCCTCCGGACGGGGCGACCCGGCCCTGGGTCATCGCGTACGGCCGGACGACCGGCCCCGCGTCCTGATCGAGCCAGTGCAGGCCGCCGGGAGAGTCAGCCGGCATCGGAGGGTGCCGTCGCGGGACGTTCGGGTGCGGTCATGTTCTGCCCCACCCGGGTGACGAGCATCGCCATCTCGTAGGCGATCAGGCCGAGATCGGCCTCGCTGGACGCGAGTACGGCCAGGCACGCGCCCTGCCCGGCGGCGGTCACGAACAGGAACGCCGACTCCATCTCGACCACGGTCTGCCGCACCGGGCCGGCCTGGAAGTGCCGGCTCGCGCCCTTGGCCAGGCTCTGGAACCCGGCCGCCATCGCCGACAGGTGCTCGGCGTCCTCCCGGCCGATGCCGGACGAGGCGCCCATCATCAGCCCGTCCGCCGACAGCACCACCGCCTGCTGGGCCGTCGGCACTCGCTCAACCAGATCGTCGAGGAGCCAGGTGAGGTTCGCGCTCTGCTTTGTCGTTGTCACTATGCGTCCTTCTCCGGCCTGGTCACATCGGTTTGCTCGGTCCCGGCCGCGCGGTCGTCAACCGCGGCGTCACCACCGGTTACGTCTTTTGCCTCGTCCGCGGCGGCCGCAGCATTCACGATCGCCGGGAAACTGACGGTAGCCGCCTCGGCGAACGAGGCGCCGTGAGGCGGTGCCCCGTTGCCCGTTTTCTCCAGGTCGGACGGCCCCGGCGTGGAATCATCCTCCCGGGATGTGGGATCGACGGCCGGCTCCGACCCGATCCGCGCCGCGTCGCGGCGGCCACGCTGGGTGCCCTGCTGCAGCGCGCTCATGATCGCCCGGATCTGCTCCGGCGGCCGCAGCGGGACGGTGTCTTCGTCGGGCAGCGCGGCCGGCGGGCGATGCCGCAGCTGCGGCGCCAGGTTGGCCTGCCGCACCCGGCGGGGCAGACCGTCCTCGGTGGACGGCCCCTGGTCCCCGGACAGGTCCGGCCCGGCGGTGGTCCCGGCGCCGCCGCTGTTCGAACCGAAGCCGTTGCCGCCCCCAGCGCCTATCAGGCCCGGGCCGCTGCCGCCGCCAGCCGAGCCGAGTCCCGGGCCGGCGGAGCCAAGTCCGGTGCCGGTGCCGGTCGCGCCGGTGCCGGTCGCGCCGAAGCCGTCGCCGTTTCGGCCGCTCGTGGAGCCGGGACCGCTGGTGGGCTCTGAGGCCGGCCGGCGGATCGTGGGCAGGCTGATCGTTGGCGCGTCCAGTGCCGGCAGGTCGAGGCCGCCCGGCCAGCCGAGGCCGCTCGGCAGGCCGCTGACGGACGCCGAGCCCTCGCCCGGCTTGCGGTCGCCGGGCTCGCTCGAGCCGGTCGACGAGTCCGCGTCGGGCGTGCCGGTGCCGGTCGGGCGGTGGGTGCTGGGCTGATCGGGGCTGGGCTGATCGGGGCTAGGCTGACCGGGGCTGGGCTGGTCGGTTCCGGGCTGGCCGAGAGTGGGCTGGTCGGTGCCGGGCTCATCGGGGCGGGGAGACGGCGGCCCCGAAGTCGGTGCCACGAACATCGGTGCGGCCGAGGTGGGTGCCGGCGGACCGGAGGCGACCGGTCCGGGCGATCCGGCGTGCGGGAACAGCGGCGACGACGAGGTCGGGGTCACCGGCGACTCGGGCGCCCGGGGCGACGGGATCCGCGGACCGGCCAGGTTGGAGAAGTCGGTGGGCTTCGGGGCTGTCGGACGACGGTTGCGGCGGCGCTGGACGAGGCCGTCGGCGTTGAGTTCGCCGGCGGCCGCGCTCGGGGCCGGGCGGCTCAGGCCGGGACCGCTCAGGGGCGAGCCACTCGGAGCCGAGCCATCCAGAGCCGGGCCACCCGGAGCCGGGGTGCTCAGGGGCGAGCCACCCAGAGCCGAGCCACCCAGAGCCGGGCTGCTCAGGGTCGGCTGTGGTTCCCAGCCCGTGTCGGCGGCCGGGGCCGCGGTGCCGCTGATGGTTACCGGGCGGCCGGCAACGGAGACCTGGCCCGGGCCCTGCCGGGCGGCGAGCGACGGGCGGTCCTCGGTGCCCGAGCCGACCAGCGGGCTCTCCCACGACTTGGAGGCGGGGGTCGTGGAGGAGGGACCCGGGCCGACCACGACCAGGTCGCCGGGGATCAGGACGATCGCGGTCACGCCGGCGTACGCGGAAGGGCGCAAGGAAACCCGGATGCCGTGCCGACCGGCGAGTTGCGCGACCACGAAGAGGCCGAGGCGGGCGCTGTCCGAGGGGTCGAAGTCGGGGGGTTCGAGCAGGCGGCGGTTGGCCTCCTCGATCGCCCCCGGGCTCATGCCGAGGCCGCGGTCCTCGATCTCGATCGCGTAGCCGTTGGGCAGCACCTGGCCGCCGACCTGGACCCGGGTGTGGGGCGGGGAGAACGACGCGGCATTTTCCAGCAGCTCGGCGAGCAGGTGGATGACGTCGCCGACCGCGCGGCCGAGGACCGCCGACTGCTCGATCGTGCGGATGTCGACGCGCTTGTAGTCCTCGACCTCGCTGATCGCGCCGCGGACGACGTCGATCACCGGCACCGGGTTGCGCCAGCCCCGGCCCGGGGCCGCGCCGGCCAGGATGACCAGGTCCTCCGCGTGGCGCCGCATGCGGGTGGCGAGGTGGTCGACGCGGTAGAGGTCCTCGAGCTCCTGCGGCTCGTTCTCGCGGCGCTCCATCTTGTCCAGAAGCGCGAGCTGGCGGTGCAGCAGCGTCTGGCTGCGCCGGGCGATGTTGAGGAACACCTCGTTGACGCCGCGGCGGACGGTGGATTCGTCGACCGCCGACCGCACGGCCGTACGCTGCACGTCGTTGAACGCGCGGCCGAGCTGGCCGATCTCGTCCCGACCGTACGCCAGGGGTGGCGTCTCGACCTCGACGTCGACCGCCTCGCCGCGCTGCAGCCGCCGCACGACCGAGGGCAGGCGCTCGTCGGCCATCTCCTGTGCCTCGGCGCGCAGCCGGCCCAGCCGGCCGACGATCGAGCGGCCGATCTTGACCGAGACGACGAGCGAGATGACCAGGGCGAGCAGGCCGAGCACGGCGGCCAGGGCGAGCCGCACCAGCACGCTCACCGCCAGCGGGGTGGCGCGCTTGGCCAGCGAGTCGGTGGCGCGGTCCTCGAAGTCGCGCACCTGCTGGCCGACCGCGACGTAGGTCGGGCGGTAGACCGAGCTCGCCACCGGCGGCGGGGCGTCCACCTTGCTGTCCTGCACCAGCTGGTCGAGCAGCTTGTTCAACCGGATGTAGCCGTCGCTCGCGCTGAGCTGGACCCACTCGGCCCGCTCGTCGGTGGTCATGTCGTCGATGCCCTGGTCGAGCAGGTAGCGCGCGGTGCCGACGTCCTGCAGCAGCTCGTTGCGCATGTCGGCGTTGAGCGATCCGGCGACGGTCGCGCCGGCCACCAGCGAGTCGACCCGGCCGAGGTACTCCTCGCCGTTGCCGACCGTGGTCAGCGCCTTGAGCTCGCGGTCGATCGACTCGTCGTTGAAGGTGGCGCAGGCGGCGAACATCTTGAACGCCGAGTCGATGACCTTGTTGTAGAAGTTCTGCGCGCCGATCGCGTCGATCTCGCGGCGGTCGATGTGGCCGCGGTTGC
Source organism: Actinoplanes sp. (assembly GCA_036402935.1). Classification (GTDB taxonomy): domain Bacteria; phylum Actinomycetota; class Actinomycetes; order Mycobacteriales; family Micromonosporaceae; genus Actinoplanes. The sequence continues at coordinate 1,323 of DASWRZ010000410.1, read as the reverse complement.
CGGTCAGGCTGTCGAGCTCGGTGAAGATGCCGGCGATGCGGTTGCGGAGCGCGTCGTTGGCCGCGTTCTGTACGGCGTCGCCACCGGCCGTCCGGCGGAACTGCTCGGCGACCCGGTCGGTGGCCGCGCGCTGGTCGCTGAGCGCCGTGGGCACCGCGCCGGTGCCGGAGAGGTATTCGACCGAGAACAACCGCTCACGCTGGAGCTGACCGACCAGTTCGATGCCGGGGGTGCCGACCTGGTCGACCAGCGTGCGGGCATGCAGCAGGTTGAACGCCGGTCCGGCGGTCAGGGTGGTCGCGAAGATCCAGAGCGCGAGGAACGCCACCAGCGGCACGGTGATCAACGCGATGATCTTCGAACGGATCGACCAGTTGCGGGTTCTCATCAGGCTCCGCCCGAGGGTTGGCAGCTTCCGGCGCATCGGCGGTTTCCTGAGGTCCGGCCTCGTACGCCTCCGCGAGGATACGTAAAACCTTCAATCAGAGCCACCTCGGCGATGAGGCAATTTGTAGACAGTGTCCTAATTGTTCAGGGACTTTGTCGTTGCCTGATCACCATCTGCATGGTCGTTGTTGCGACACAACAATGGACCCTTGCCATCGAACCGCTCTTTTCTGGCCGCGCGTGATTGGCGACCCACGGTAGGTGGGAATACCGGGCAGTGAAGAAGGAGGAGGCCGATGTCCCCCATACTCATCATCGTCCTGATCATCGTCGTCCTGGTGGTCATCGCCGCGATCGTCTACGGCGTGCAAGTGGGTCGGCGTAAGAAACTGCAGAGCACCTTCGGACCCGAGTACGACCGGGCGGTGGCCGACTCCGGCAACCGGACCGAGGCCGAGAAGGAGCTGCGCGAGCGCGAGAAGCGGCACGCCGAGCTGGAGCTCAAGCCGCTGTCGCCGGAGTCGCAGGCGAAGTACTCGGCGGACTGGGAAGAGGTACAGCTCAAGTTCGTCGACGACCCGGCCGAGGCGGTCGGTACGGCCGACGACCTGGTCACCCGGCTGATCACCGAGCGCGGATACCCCACCCGCGACTACGAGGACCGGCTGGCCGACCTTTCGGTCGAGCACGCCCGTACGCTCCAGCACTACCGCGACGCGCACGAGATCAGCGAGCGGAACCGGTCCGGCGAGGCCAGCACCGAGGACCTGCGCCAGGCGTTGGTGCACTATCGCGCCCTGTTCGCGGACCTTCTGGGCACCGAGCCGGTGTCGTCGTCATCCGGGGACTCGGACTCCGTACCCGTCGCGGATCGCTCCGCCGACTCGGTGGCGGTCGCCGATCGATCGGATCCGGTCGAGGTTTCCGATTCGTCCG
>DASWRZ010000409.1:0-8651 GCA_036402935.1 Actinoplanes sp. | reverse complement strand
GCGTCAAGGCCGTATCTGAGTGGCTGGGTCACGCAAATGCCGCCTTCACTCTCCGGGTCTACATGCATCTCATGCTGGAAAGTCCGGCTCGGGCTCGGAAAGCGATGGACGCACTCCTTGACCCTGTGACTAGCTCTGACGGCCCAGCGACGGCCCAGAGCGGGAGTTGACCTACAGATGACCTGGTCATTAGCGGTTGGTGCTGCTGAAGTGCATGTAGTCCTTCAGGGAGGACCAGGCGCCGCCCCAGTAGAAGCCGTTGGCGGTGAAGGCGCGGACGACGCCGTCCGGGTGGACCATGCCGATCAGGTGGCGGCTGCGGTTGCGGTAGAGAGCTCCGCCGGCCGGGTCGATCAGGGTGCCGCGCAGCATCGGGTTCTGCAGCGGGTTGATGTCGATCGCGGTGCCGTAGGCGTGTTGGGACCAGACGGTGGTGCCGGCCACCGGGCGGCAGTTGTACCCCGCGGTCACGATGCTCATGTCCGTCTCGCCGGGCATGTTGACCGACATCGGCGCCATCGCCATGATGCGGTAGCGCCAGCGGAACAGGGTGAAGAAGATGCGCTGCGTGGCCTCGGCCAGGTCGGAGCGGACGACGATGCTGCCGTCGTGGTAGTTGCCCTGCAGGTCGAGGTAGGAGACCCAGACCTTGCGCAGGTCGGCCGGCGCGACCGGGCAGCGGGTGTCCCAGTTGATCATCCCGACCGGGACCGGCTCGATGCGGCTGCGCCAGGCCGGCAGGACGGAGGACGGCGGGGTCAGGCGGAGCGTCTCGTCGACGTGGACCGGGTAGGGCGCGACGAGCTGGTTCCAGCGGCCCAGGTCGGCCAGCCGCACGTGAGCGGCGCGGGCGATCGATGAAGCGGTCTCGCCCGGAGCTACCACATGCCAGACGCCGGCCGCTTCCGCCGGCCCTGGCAGCAGGAGGAGGACCAGGGCCGGCAGAAGCGCGAGGACGGCGGCGAGAGGACGGCGGGGCACGGTTACCGACCGTACGAACCGGATCGGCCGGCCGCGGCCGAAACACGGAAAATTCTCAGTTTTCGAGAGCGACCGGTACGGGCTCCAGGGTGACCCGGACGCGGGTGCCGGGGGCCAGCGACGGCAGCGAGCCGCTCGGTACCTGGCCGATGACCGTCACGTCGCCGACCGTGGCCGTCACGCGACTGGTCGGACCCAGGAAACTGCTGGTCAGAACCGTCCCGTTGCCGTCGGCGGAGGGTGTGATGGTCACGGCCTCCGGGCGTACGAGAGCGGTGGCCGCACCCACCGCGGCGGGTGAGACAAGCGGCAGCGATGAGCCGAGCACGGAGATCGAAGTGCCGGAGACCTCGCCCGGCAGCCGGTTGCTCAAGCCGACGAAGTCGGCGACGAAGGCCGTCGCCGGCCGCTGGTAGATCTCGGCCGGTGCGGCCAGCTGCTCCAGCTTTCCGGCCCGCATGACGCCGACGCGGTCGGCGACGGCCAGGGCCTCCTCCTGGTCGTGGGTGACGAACAGGGTGGTGGTGCCGACCGAGGACTGGATGCGGCGGATCTCGTCGCGCAGCTGGACGCGGACCTTGGCGTCGAGCGCCGACAGCGGCTCGTCGAGCAGCAGCACCTGCGGCTCGATCGCCAGGGCGCGGGCCAGGGCGACGCGCTGCTGCTGACCGCCCGAGAGCTGGTGCGGGTAGCGGTCGGCGTGCCGGCCGATGCCGACCAGCTCGAGCATCTCCCGGGCGCGGCCGGCCGGCTTGCGGCGGCCGCGCAGTCTCATGCCGAACTCGACGTTCTTCACCGCGGTCAGATGAGGGAACAGGCTGTATGCCTGAAAGACCATTCCCATGTCCCGGCGGTTGGCCGGTAGGGCCGTCACGTCCTTCCCGCCGACCATGACCCGGCCGGCGTCGGTGTCCTCCAGGCCGGCGAGGATGCGCAGCGCCGTCGTCTTGCCGCAGCCGGACGGCCCGAGCAGGGCGATGAACTCGCCCGGCTGGATCGACAGGTCGAGGTTGTCCAGCGCGTGGACCGAGCCGAAGCTGCGGCGCAGCCCGTCGAGGTGTACGGCGAGGCCGCTCATGAACGCTTCTCCCGGGAGGAACCGAACAACGAAAGGACGAGCAGTAGGACAAATGCGAGGGCCAGTGCGGCGAGGGAAACCGCGACCGACATAGTCGCCGACGACTTGCCGAGCAGGTTGATCGCGACCTGCAGGTTCGTCCGATTGAGCAGGGACGCGATCGTGTACTCGCCGAGCACCAGCGCGACGGTCAGGAACGCCGCCGACATCACCGACGAGCGGATGTTGGGCAGCACGACCCGCCACATCACGGCCGGCCAGCCCGATCCCAGGCTGCGCGCGGCCTCCGAGAGCGTGCGCACGTCGATCGCCGACAGCCCGGCGTCGATGGCCCGATAGGCATAGGGCAGGACCAGGATCGTGTACGCGAAGACCAGCGTCAGCGACGACTCGCCGAGGAGGTAGCTGACCCAGGCGTACACCGGGGCCAGACCGACGACCAGCACGATGGCCGGGATCGTGAGCGGCAGCAGGCACAGGAACTCGACGATGCGCCGGATGCGGGGCAGCCGCAGCCGTACCCAGATCGCGGTCGGCACCAGCAGCACCAGCATGAGCAGGGCGGTCAGCGCCGCCTGCTCGAGCGAGGCCAGGATGCCCTCGGTCAGGTCGGGATAGGTCGAACTGAGCTTCGGCCAGTCGACCAGGGTCGGCCACGTGGTCCTGTCGCGGGTCGAGAACTCGACCATGGCGTACAGCGGGAGCAGGAAGAAGACGCCGAGCACGACGACCACGACCCACCGGAAGGCGCGCTGCTTGCGGGCGCGCCGGGCGATCACCCCAGCCACTTCGCGGTCCTCCGTTGCAGCCAGGTGTAAAGCGTCATCACGATGCCGACCACGAGGACCATGCCGAGCGCCATCGCCTTGCCGAGGTTGGCCTGACCGAGCACGACCTCACTGGTCAGGGCGCTGCGGATCTGCAACGGCACGATGGGATTGCCCTGGGAGACCAGGGCGGCGGCGGTCGCGTACGCCGAGAAGCTGTTGGCGAACAGCAGCAGGGCCGAACCGAGGAACGCGGGGGCCAGCAGCGGCCCGGCGACCCGGGTCCAGTACTGCCACGTGGTGCCGCCCAGGCTCTCGGCCGCCTCCCGCCACTGTGGACGGATGCCGTCGAGGGCGGGCAGGAACACGATGACCATGAGCGGGATCTGGAAGTAGGTGTAGACCAGCATCAGGCCGGGCAGCTCGAACAGCCAGACACCGCCGGCGTACAGATCGATGTTCAGATGGTCCTGCAGCCAGACCGTCACGAAGCCCGACAGCCCGATCGTCGCCAGGAACGCGAACGCCAGGGTCACGCCGCCGAACTGCGCGAGCACGCCCGAGGCCGCCGTCACCACCCGACGCAGAACGCCACCCGCTTTCGCGGTGGCCACGGCGTACGCGAGAAGCGCGCCCAACAGGGCGCCGATGACCGCACTCACGGCCGAAAGCAGAATGCTGCGGCCGAAAGCGTCGAGGATGTACGACTGCCCGAGGGCCTTGACGTTCTCGAGCGAGACGCCGCCGTCGTCCCCGGCGAACGCGCCGACGACCACGACCAGGGTCGGGATGATCAGGAAGACCACCACGTACGCGAAGAAGGGCACCGTCCCCAGCAGGGCGGTGCCCCGCAGGCGTGGCCGCCGCTTCGCGGCCACGCGCTGCAGAGCGACCTCAGCCAATGGCCTTGGCCCAGTTCTTCGACAGGTAGTCCTTCGCGGTGCTGGTCTGGGCGTCGGTCGGGAAGACCGGGGTGCCGTCGACCTTGGGCAGAGCGGCGTACGCGGTCGCGTCGATCGTGCCCGCCTTCTGCATCGCGTCGGCCCGGACCGGGCGCGCGCCACCCTTCAGCCAGAGGTTCTGGCCGGCGTCGGAGTAGAGGAACTCCTCCCACAGCCGGGCCGCGGCCGGGTGCGGCGCGTCCTTGCTGATGGCCTGCACGTAGTACGAGCCGAGCACCGAGCTGGACGGCACGACCGTCTTCCAGGTCGACACCTTGGCCGCCTCGGCGACGTTGAGGTAGTCCCAGTCGAAGACGACCGGGGTCTGGCCGGCCTGGATCGTCGCCGGGGTGGGGTCGACCGGCAGAAAGTTGCCGGCCTTCTTGAGCCGGCCGAAGAAGTCCACACCGGGCTTGATGTCGTCGGGGGCGCCGCCGTTGGCCAGCGCGACCATCTGGACGGCCGAGAACGCGGCGCCGGCCTGGGTCGGGTCACCGTTGATCGCGACCTTGCCCTTGTAGGCGGGCTTCAGCAGGTCGGCGACGCTCGCCGGGGCCGGGACCTTGGCGCTGTCGTAGCCGATCGACATGTAGCCGCCGTAGTCGTTCGTCCAGGTGCCGTTCGCGTCCTTGAGCGAGTCCGGGATGTCGCCGAAGGTGCTGACCTTGTAGGCCGCGAACTTGGCGGTGTTGGCGCTCGCGACCGCGCCGCCGAGGTCGAAGACGTCGGGCGCCTTGTCCTGGCCCTTGAGCTGGTCGGCGGCATTCATCTCGTCCTGGCTCGAGCCGTCCGGCTGAGCCGAGTTGACCTTGATCCCGTACGTGTCGGAGAAGCTCTTGATGATCTCGCCGTAGTTGGCCCAGTCCGGGGGCAGCGCGATGACGTTGAGCCGGCCCTCCTTCTTGGCGGCGGCGACGAGCGCGTCCATGCCACCCAGGTCGGCGACGCTCGTGGCGGTCGCGGCGCCGCTCGTCGACGACGCCTCGGCCTTCTTCTCGGGCGGCGAGCAGGCCGCGGTCGCGGCGATGGTGGCCGCCGCCAGGGTGGCTACTGCCGTGCGGGCCGCCGTGCGGGCTGCCGTGCGGGCTGGCGTGCGGGCTGCCGTGCGGGCCGCCGTGCTGACAAGGAAACGCACACTTCCTCCTTCTGCGTTGGCCGGGAGTCCGGCGCGCAGGACGGATCTTGAGGAAGACGAGTGGCGCGAAGTCGTCCGGGAGACGTACGCGCGGCGACATCTTGTTGCTTTCCGTGCAGGAACTTCAAATCCATACCGGTTTGTTACCGCAGCGCCGGTCTGTCCCGTCGCCACCGTTGACTACGCAGCGTCAGACGATCGTGATCGTCGGGGACAGGGGAGCCCGGCCCGTGAGGGCTCGCAGGAGCGCCGGGCCGTCCCCCGCTGTCGCGGCGGCCCGGGCGGCCTGGGCGGCCGCCTCGGCGTAGATTTCCGGGCCCAGGAACAGCTCGATGCCGGCTGCGCCCGCGACGTCGAGGCCGTGCACCACCAGCTCGAACGTGCGGGTGGGGATCCAGTCGCGGACCCGCATGCCGCCGGCCGGGGTATTCACGAGGTCGTCGTCCTCGACCCGGCCCAGTGCCTGGGTGGCCTGGCCGACCAGGTCGCCGACCACACCCGCCGGGTCGCCTTTCAGGGCTTCGGCGTTGGCGCGGGCGTCCTCCGACGAGGCCTTCCGAGCGGCGGCGAGGACGTCGGGCGTCACCGCTCGGGCCAGAAGCCAGTAGTCCTCGCTGCTCGCCCGGGTGATCTCGTCGGCCGGGGTGTCCAGGACGGCCGGGACCTGCCGGAGTCCCGAGCTTGTCGCATGCCCGGCCAGCTCGCGCAGGGTCCAGTCGCCCAGGGCGGTCTCGTCCCAGCGGTCGGCGGGGACGCGGGCGATCAGGTCGGCGAAGCTGACGGCGGCGGAGCGGAAGGCACGGCGGTAGTCCATAGGACCAATCTGCCACTGCCTTGTGCACTGCCGCTGCGCGGCGTCAGCGGGGGAGCGGGGGCCAGTCGGCCGGGTGGGTCTCCGGCTCTTCGGGGTACGCGGGGTGCTGCTCGCCGTGCGCGGGGCGGTAGGAGGGTTGGGTGAAGGACTGCTGCCAGCGTTGGCCGGCGGCGGGCTGCTCCCGGTAGCCGTGCCGGGCCGGCCGGCCACCGTCGGGGGGTCCGCTGCCGTCGGGTGCGCCGCTGTTGGCCGGGCCGCTGTGGGCTGGGCCGTTGTCGGTCGGGCCGGTGTGCCGGCCGCTGTCGGCTCGGCCGCTGTCGGCTGGGCCGCCGTCGGCAGAGCCGCTGTGCCGGCCGCTGTCGGTCGGGCCGCTGTGCCACCCGCTGTCGGCTCGGCCGCCGTCGGTAGGGCCGCTGTACCGGCCGCTGTCGGCTGGCCCGCCGTCGGTAGGGCCGCTGTGCCGGCCGCTGTTGGCTGGGCCGCTGTCGGCCCGGCCGCTGTGCCGGCCGCTGTCGGCTCGGCCACGATCGGACGCGTCGTATCCGCGGCGGCCTTCCCGCTGCTCGAAGTGCTGGGCCGGGATCTGCACGTAGCGTTCGTCGACGAAGGCCGGAGCCGGACCGTGGCCGCGCTGCTGGGGCGGTGCCGACGGGAAGCGCGGGTCGGCGGGCCGCGGGTGCTGGCGGTCGCGCGAAGCCGGGAACTGCTGGGTCAGGTCGGACTGCCAGGACTGCGCCGGCTGTGCTCCCGGGTAAATCTGTGCTCCTGGGTAAAGCGGCTGCGGCCCGGCGGGTTCGTCGCGGGCCGGGGCCGGCTGGGGCGGCTCCAGGCGCTGGGTGAACTCGACGTGGGCGGGATGCTCGGCCGGCGGCTCGACGTGGGTGGGCACGCGGCGGGGCAGGCCGGAGGGCCGAGATCCGGGGGCGGTCGGCGCCATCGGGAAGGTCTCCTGAGCGGCCGCCGGCAAGCCGGACGGGCGGGCGGAAGGACTCGCCGGCTCGTGGCTCTCGTAGCCGGCCAGACCGGACGGCATCGTCTGGTAGGTGCCGGGATCGACCACGGGCGGCTCCGAATGGGCCGGCTGCTTGGGTGCGGCGAACAACGCTGCCGCCGACTGCAAACCGGCGACCGCCGGGGGATTCGACCCCCCACCGGGCGTAGACGGAACCTGCATCCCGCCCGGCGTGGGCGACAAGTCGGGCGCAGGCGACAAGCCGAACGCAGGCGATAAGCCGAACGCAGGCGACAAGCCGGGCGCGGATGGGAAGCCGGGTGCAGACGCAAGGCCGGGCGCCAAGCCGGGTGCAGATGGAAGGCCGGGTGCCAAGCCGGGGGTGGGCGGAACGCCGGGCGCCGAGCTGGGTGCCAAGCCGGGCGCGGGCGGAAGGGCGGGCGGAAGGCCGGGCGCCAAGGCGGGGGTGGGCGGAACGCTGGGTGCCAAGCTGGGCGCGGGCGGCCGGCCGGCCGAGGGCTGCTGTGCGAACTCGGGCGCCGGCGGGAAGCCCCCGGAGGGCCGGCCGGTCGGCCCGGCGTACGGCATCGGAGCCGGAACCGGCGCACCGCGCCGTTGCCGGCGGGACCGGACGATGTTGACCGCCGCCAGGACCGGTAGCGCGAACGCGTAGAAGAAGATTGTCACCGTGGCCGGGGTGGTGGCGGCCAGGTAGACGGCGTAGCCGAGGAAACCCGCCGCGAAGACCGCGTCGACGAGGCGGGCCGGGCGGCCCTGGCCGAACCCGCGCGCCGCCATGACTGCCAGCACGACGCCGCTGAGGAGCAGCAGGCCGATGTAGGCGTAAAACTCGCCGTCCGACATTTGGGCGACTCCGTTCGCGGGTCCGGGGTCTCCCAGCCTGCTGCGGTTCGGTTGCCCGGACGGGTGCGGAACGGGTGCAATATCGTAGTGAAATGGCGGATGTGCAGCGGTTCCGTGACGCGCAGGAGCGGGTCTACGACTCCGTGCGGGAGGAGATCCGGGCGGGTGACAAGCGCAGCCACTGGATGTGGTTCATTTTCCCGCAGGTGAAGGGGCTCGGCCGGAGTCCGGCCGCCGAGCGGTACGGGATCAGCGGCCGGGCCGAGGCCCGCGCTTACCTCGACGACCCGGTCCTCGGGCCGCGGCTGCGCGAGTGCGCCGACGGTGTGCTGGCCCACAACCACCTGATGTTCGGCTTTCCCGACGACCTCAAGCTGCGCTCGTCGATGACGCTGTTCGCGCAGGTCGCCGACGATCCGGCGCCGTTCGAGGCGGTTCTCGCGAAGTTCTTCGACGGTCCCGACCCGCGAACCGCCGAGCTTCTCGGCCAGTAGGGTCGTCCGCGTGGCCGACGTGATCGTTGTGGGTGGCGGGATCATCGGCCTGACCGCGGGAGTGCGGCTGGCCGAGCAGGGGGCGAGCGTCGAGCTGTGGTCGCCGGTCGAACCCGTCGAGACCGTTTCGGCGGTCGCCGCCGCGGTCTGGTTCCCGAGCCGTTCCGAGCCCGACCCGCGGCTGGTGACCTGGGCCGGAGTCGCGTACCGGGAGTTCGCTCGGCAGGCACACGACGGCGTGCCGGGGGTGCGGATGCGGCCGACGATCAACCTGTCCCGCGCCGAGCCGTGGTGGGCGCCCGCCACCCCGGGCGTCGAGATCCGCTTCACCGCCCCGGCGGTCGAGATGGAGACCTATCTGCCCTGGCTGCGGAGGCGCTTCGAGGACGCCGGCGGCCGGGTGCGACGACGGGGGATCAAGACCTTCGACGAGGTGCCGGGCGACCGGGTGGTCAACGCCACGGGCCTCGCGGCGGGTCGCCTCTGCGGCGACCTCGCGGTTTATCCCGTACGCGGTCAGGTCGTCCTCGTGCGCAACCCGGGCCTGTCCACGTCGATCCGGGACGAGGAGCGCAGCCTCTACGTCCATCCGCGCTCGAACGACGTCGTGCTCGGCGGCACGTTC
>DASWRZ010000408.1:0-10104 GCA_036402935.1 Actinoplanes sp. | reverse complement strand
ACTACCGCGCCGAACGCGCCGTCGGTCTCGTCGTCGATCCCGGCGACCGCGGTGAAGTGCGCGTAGCCGGCGACGTCCCACTGCAGCCGGCTCTGCGTATCGGTGTCGCAGTAGAAGGAGACGCCGCGCGGGTACCGCTGGGCCGAGAAGGTGACGGCGTTGGCGTCGAACCCGCCGTCCAGCGCATCCTCGGTGTCCAGGTACTTGGTCGCCGGGGTGTCGGACGGGATGTCGGTGGGATCGGTGGCGTCCGGATCCGTGGAGGCGTCCGAGGGCGAGGCCAGGTCGGAGGGGACGGCCGTTTCGGTCGGCGTCGGATCCTCACTGGGCAGCGCGGCCACCGGCGCGACCGTCGGTTCCGTGACGACCGGCACCGGCGGGGCGGCCACCGCCGCGTCGTCGGAGACCACCCGCAGCGCGGTGAACGCCCCGGTGGCCAGGGCGAAGAACGCGATACCCAGGGTGAGGATCAGCCACTGCCGCAGCTCCATGAGCCGATGCAGGCGGGGCGGCCGGACGTTGTTCTCCAGCTCGAGGCGACGGCTGCGCCGGTGCGTGATCGAGATTCGGATGGCGGCGATCACCAGGACGAACGCGACCAGGGCACTGCCGGCGAGCAGCGCGACGGCGGAGTTCCGGCTGCCGGCGTAGCGCAGATAGAGGACCAGTCCGGCGACCAGCGCGATCACCAGTGCGACGAGGACGAACCCGGCGGCTCGGGTGCTGTGGCGTGCGGACGGGCTGTAGTTCGAGGACGACATGGGGTCAGAGTGACCACGCGTTAGCCGGACTGCATCGGACTGTTGTGCACGACGGTCCACCTTCGACGATTCCGCCCGAAGGGCCCGGCCGTTCGGCCGATGGAGTCCGGTGCGGCCGCGAGTTGACTGCCCCACTATGGACACCGCCCCCGGGGATCTGCGGGCTCGCCATGCCGCCGCGCCGGCCGGCGGCCCGGCCGCGGCCCACCTGGCCAACGCCCTCGGCCGGCAGTTGGCCGCCCGGTACTTCCGGGGCGGGGCCGGCGACGACGTACGGGACGAGGCGATCGACCTCCTCGACGAGGCGTTGACCGTGCCCCACGACGACGCCACGGTCACCCACGTGGCCCGCGGCACGCTGCTGTTCTTCCGTGCCATGCCGATCGCGCCGGGCGCCGACCCGGACGGCGGCAAGGCGGCCGCGATCACGACCGCCCTGCTGTCGGGCACCCTGGCCACCCCGCAACGCCGGGCCGACAGCGCCCTGGTTCGGGCGCACATGGAATGGGTGAGCGCGCACGAGCCACCGGGGGCCGAGGTGCGCACCGTCGCCGAGGCGATGATCGTGGCGCTCGACCTGCTCGGTGGCGACACCGATCCGCTGCGGCTGCTGGGCTCGCTCGCGCGGCTGGGCCCCGCGATGGCGACGCTCGGGCCGGGCCGGCAGGCACTGGTCGAGCTGCTCAGCGCCGAACTCGCGGACGCCGGGCCGCAGCGGCTGCTGCCCGCCTTCGACGCGGTGCTGCGCCAGCTTCCGGCCGGGCATCGGCTGCGGCCGGTGCTGCTGGCGGAGGCCGGGGTGGTGATAGCTCGGCGCGGGGCCGTCGCGGAACTGCCGGAGACGCTCGCCGGCCTGCCGGCCGCCCTCGCGGACGCCCTCGATCAGGTACGCGACGACGATCCGTTGCGGGACGAGACCGTACGCCGGCTGGCCGGTCTGCTCGTTACTTCCACCGCGTACACGGGAAACGCGGAAAGCGTGACCCGCGTCGCCGAGCTGGCCGACCGGTTGGTCGCGGAGAGCGGCAGCGGCCGCGACCGGTTTCTGCGGGCGCTGACCCTGGTCCTTCGCGGGCGCCTCGCCGACGATCCGGACGATCTGCGGGCGGCGGCCGAGGATCTGCGATCGGCGCTGGCGACGCTGCCGGCCGACGACGAGCTGCGGCCGACCGCGACCGCGATGCTCGGCGTGCTGCTGCACGACCAGCACCTGGGCCAGGGCGAGCTGCTGAACGCCGAGGCGTCGGCCGCGTTCCTGGCCGCGGCGGACGGCCCGGCCGGTGCGGACGAACGGGCCGTGATCCGGATGGCCGGGCTGATGTCGCGGACCGTGCTCGCCTTCCGCCGCCAGGATCGCGCCGAGCTCGACGCGGTGGTCCTCGAACTGGAGGACGGGCTGGCGGCGCTGGACGACCGGTATCCGTGGCGGTCGCGCCTGGACGCCATGCTCGGGCTGGCCTATCTGGCCCAGGGCGATCTGCGCCGCGGCTCCGAGCGGCTCCGGCGGGCCGACGCCGATCTGCTGGTGGAACAGTCCGGGCGGCCGGTGCTGCGGGCCGCCGCGGAGATCGCCGATCTGGTCGACGGCCGGGCGGGCGACCCGCGGCGGCTGGACGAGATCGCCGCCGAGGCCGCGCCGGGCGACCGGATCGCGCTGGAGCTGCTGGCGGCGACGGTCGCGCAGGCCCGGTCGGCGCCGGACGCGGTCGAACGGTTCGAGCGGTTGCGCGATGAGCCGCTGCGCCCCGGTCACCCGCTCGCCGCCCACCTGCACTCCCGGCTCGCGCTCGCCTACCGAGCCGACGGTCGGCCGGCCGACGCGGTCCGCAGTGGACTGGAGGCGCTGCGGGCGCTCGGCGACGACGTACTCCTGCAGAGCGGGACCCGGCACGCGCTGGAGGCGGCCCGCGAGGCCGGGAACCTGCTCGGCCCGGTCGTCGACTGGGCGATCGAGGCCGGGCTGCATCCGGAGGCCCTCGCCGCGGTCGAGCTCGGACGCGGGATCACCCTGCACGCCGCGATGATCGGCACGACCGTCCCGGTGCTGCTCCGCGCGGCCGGCGAGACCGGCCTGGCCGGGGAGTGGGAGGCCGCTCCCGGGGAGCCGCCCGTCTACACCGCCGAGCGGGTCGTCGCCGGACTGGTGGCGCCGTCGTCCGGCCTGCGTCCCCGGGTGCTCGCCGCGCTGGCCGACCAGCGGCTCTCCGCGGCGCCCGGGCCGGCCGAGATCGCGGCCGTCGTTCGCGACGCCGATGCCGATGCGCTGGTATATCTGCTGCCCGGCCGCCTGCTCGTGGTGACCACCGACGGACGGCTGGTCGTGCGGGAGATCGATCGGCTGCGGCTGGACGCTCCCGAGCTCACCGGCTCTCCTGTCGGGCCGGGTCGCGACATCGGCCCGGCGTCTCCGGCCCCGCTGGGCTCGGTCGGTGACTGGGCCTGGCCGGCGCTGATCGAGCCGCTGCGCGAGGTGCTCGGCGGCCCGGGACGGGTGGTGCTGGTGCCGGTCGGCGGCCTCGGCCGGGTCCCGTGGCACGCCGCCCGGTCCGGCGACCGCTACGCGATCACCGAGTTCACCTTCTCGTACGCCGTCTCGGCCCGCCACCTTCGAGTGGTGCTGGAGCGGCCGCGGGCCGACGACGGCCCGGTGTTCCTGGTCACCGGGCCGGATCTGGTCTTCGGCCCGCAAGAGGTCGGAATCCTGCGCGGAATCTATCCGGCGGCCGTGGGCACGAGCACCCCCGACGAGGTACTGGACGCGCTGGCCGCCTCCCCCTCCCTGCTGCACCTGGCCTGCCACGCGACGACCGGGACGACGCCCGATCTGTCGCATCTGCTGCTGGCTGGACGGGCCGAGCTGCCCGTGGCCCGGATCCTGGCCGACGCCCGGCACCGGCCGGCCGACGCGCCCGGCGGCCTGGTGGTACTCGCCGCGTGCGGCAGCGACCTCACCACCACGGCCTACGACGAGTCGCTGACGATCGCCACCGCCTGCCTGGCGGCCGGCGCGGTCAGCGTGGCCGGCTCGCGCTGGCCGGTCGACGACGAGCTGACCGCCTGCCTGATGGTGGTGTTCCACCACTTCCGTACGGCCGGTGGACTCGCGGACCGGGACGCCCTGCGCGCGGCCCAGATCTGGATGATCGACCCGGACCGGCCGGTGTTCCCGGCAGTTGAGCCGATCTATCCGCTCCGGCCCGAACGGCTCGCCGAACCGGTAGCGTGGGCGGCCTTCACGCATCACGGCCGGTAAGGGCCTGACCGCTCAGGTCGGGTAGGGTCTGAGCACCACCTGTCGGGGCGGAAGTCAACCCCCGGTAACGAGGTAATATCGCTGCTGGGAGGGCCGCATTGTGAACGACCTTGTCGACACAACCGAAATGTATCTGAGGACGATCCTCGAGCTCGAAGAAGAAGGCGTCCCGCCGCTGCGCGCACGCATCGCCGAGCGGCTGCACCAGAGCGGTCCCACGGTCAGCCAGACCGTCGCCCGGATGGAACGCGACGGGCTGCTCAGCGTCGAGGGCGACCGGCACCTCGTGCTCACCCAGGAGGGCCGGGTCACCGCGGTCGCCGTGATGCGCAAGCACCGGCTGGCCGAGCTTCTGCTGGTCAACGTCATCGGCATGCCCTACGAGGAGGCCCACGAGGAGGCCTGCCGCTGGGAGCACGTCATGAGCGACCAGGTGGAGAAGAAGGTCTACGAGCTGCTCAACAAGCCGACCCGCTCGCCCTACGGCAACCCGATCCCGGGGCTGGACGTGCTCGACGAGTCGGCTGACGAGCACCTCAACGGGGTGACCGGCGAGCGCAACCTGGCGTTCCCGGGCCTGACCGGCAGTGTCGTGGTTCGCCGCATCTGCGAAAGCGTGCAGACCAACGCCGACGTGCTGCGCCAGCTGCACGCGGCCGGCATCGACCCGGGCACGACGGTGACGGTGGCCCAGGAACGCGACGGCGTGACCATCGACCGCTCCGGCGACAAGATCCGCCTACCCCGCGAGGTTGCTTCGCGGGTCTTCGTGGCGGCCCATTAGTCAGTGGTGTCCATGGCCTTCGCCAGGCTCAGGAGCCTGCCGTTCATGGCGGTGACGTCGGTGGTCCGGGCGGTCTTGGCGAAGGTGAACTTCAGGGTCTGCAGCTGATTGGCCTCGCTCAGCCAGCTGATCTCGACGCTCGGGCCGTGGTCGCCGGAGGCGGCCGAGTTGAGCCGGAAGCCGGCCTTGCCGAGCCCCTTGAGGGTGGCCGCCTTGTCAGGCTTGAGGTCGGACAGGAACAGCTTGGCGTCGGCCGTTGTGCTCTCGACCACCGAGAGCATCAGGTCGGGGTAGCCGCCCTCGACGGTCTGCACCACGCAGGTCGACGTGTCGTCGACCTGGTCAGCGGCGGCCACGTTGAAGGTGACGCCGACCTTTTCCTGAATGAACGCGTAGTCCCACAGGATGCAGGCGCCACCGGCCGAGGCGGCCGGCTGCTCGACCAGTTTGACCGGGGGCAGGGCCTCCGGTTCGGCCGACGCATCCCGCTTGTTGTTGCAGCCCGTGAGCGCGAGCAGCGCAACGACGCCGACCGCGGCGGCGGAACGCGAACGCACGGCTAGTCCTCCCCGGAGTTATTTCGGGGCACACCGTACTTTGTGCGGCGGGTAACGCGAAAGGGCCACGTGCGGCACCAAAGGCGTACGCTGCGTGACCGTCGCCACCAACTTGACACCGCTCGTCAAGGGCCGGGAGGATGGCGATCGTGCCGGGCAACCACGACGATGCCCTGGTCGGGCAGATCGCCCGGCTGCTCGACGTGCGGCTGCTCGATCCGCTCGAGGTGCTCCTCGAGGGCGACGACGTGGTCGACGCGGTGCGTCAACTGGTGCGGCTGCGGGCCCGCCGCTGGGCCGACATCATGCGGTCGGACAACGACACCGCCGCCGTCATGCTGGCGGCCCGGCTCATCGCCACGCTCTACCCCGGCGACCGCGGGTTCGACCCGCCGGCCGACTGGTGGGCCACCCCGCTCGGCCAGGTGGTCGCGCATCGGGCCGGGCATCCGTGGGCCGAGTCGGTCTCCTACGCGACGGCCGGGGCCATGCTCGGCATCACGCGGCAGGGCGTACACGATCTGGTGCGGCGGGGCCGCCTGCCGCGACATCCGGACGGCGGCGTGCCGTCGTCCGCCATCCGGGACCGCCTGCGGTCCCGCCCGGACTCTCAGGAGCAGACGTGATCAACGACCGGCTGATCGACGCGGGCGAGTTGCCGCTCGCGGTCCGTGACTTCGGTGGCGACCAGCCGCCGCTGCTGTTGCTGCACGGCGCGGGCGGCAACCTCGCGCACATGACCACGCTGGCCCGCGCGCTCCGACCGAAGCACCGGGTGATCACGGTGGACCTGCGCGGCCACGGCCGGTCCGGCGACGGGCCGTGGACCTGGGACGCCGCGCTCGGCGACCTGGCCGCGGTCTGCGTACAGATGGAGCTGGATCGTCCGGCTGTCGTGGGGCACTCGCTGGGCGGCATGCTGGCCGCGCTCTGGGCCCAGCGCCACCCGGAGACGCCGGGCGTGGTGAGCCTCGACGGCAACCCGCCGCCGACCCGAGTCGAGCACCTGCCGGGGATGGAACCGCGGACGGCGGCGGCCGAGCTGGCCCGGCTCAGGAAGGTCTTCGACCAGATGCAGGCCGGCATGGGGCAGCCGATCCCGGCCGACCGGCTGGCCGACCTGGTCGAGGCCCAGCAGATGGCGGCCCGCGACATGGGCGCCAACGAGAAGGTGTGGCTGGAGGGCTTCCGCCGCAACCTGGTACACAAAGACGGCGAGACCTCGACGCGCCCGTCGGCCGAGGCCACGGCCCAGATCCGCGAGCTGATGAACGAGCTCGACCTGAGCCCGGTCTACGCCGCGACGACCTGCCCCGAGCTAGTCGTACTGCCCACCCGCGACCTGCCCGAGCAGGAGCCGTTCGCCGAGCTCTACGCGGCCCACCGGCGGTTCCTGGTCGAGCAGGCGGCCGCGGTCGGGCACCTGCGTTACCTCTCGCTGGCCGACGCCTCGCACGCCATGGTGATCGAGCAGCCGGCGTTGCTGGCCGACCTGATCAGTGACTTCCTGACCAGCTCAGGACGGTGACGGCGCCGCCACCGGGCCGAAGACCTTCTTCGGGGTGCCGAAGCAGGCCAGCTCGAACCGCCTGATCGGCCGCCCTCCGCAGGTATCGGCCGCCCTCCGCAGGTGACGAGGAACGGGCTCACGCCTCTGACGGCGGCCGCCGCGGTTTGATGTCGGCGCTGACCGGTACCCGCCCTGCTCACGTTGACCTGGGCCCGGGCGTGCAGTCCGTCCGCGCCGTCGACCGAGGCGGGTCGTCCCGCATCGTCGTCGTCGGCTGGGCGGGGTCGAAGGAGACGGTCTCCGCAAAGGCGTTCCCCTCGCCGTCGATGGGCCGGACGATCTCGACGGCGTACCGGTCACCGGGCAGGAAGCCCGTCGGGATCCGCCACGAGTTCGTCCTAGCCGGGCGGCGGTCAGCTTGCGCATCGACGGTCAGGAGAGGTACGCCGGGAGCCGGTCGAGGCAACTCACCCAGCCTGGTCGATACATCTCGGCGGTCTCGGCGTCGACCTGGTCGTGAACGACGGCCAGGTCGGTGCCACCGTCCGACTCGACGAGGTCGATGGTGACGCGGCTGTCGCGGTCGTCGCCCTGCCAGCGCCAGGACTGGACGATGCGGCGCGGCGGGTCGAGCTCGGTGTAGTGGCCCGTGAAGCCGGCGCCGTCGGCCTCGATGCCGAAGCGGCCGCCGACCACCGGGTCGGAGGAGGCGTTGGGGGACCTGGCGGCCGGCCAGTACCAGGCCTGGAGGGCTTCGGCATCGGTCAGCGCCGCGTAGACCCGCTCAGGCGGGGCGACCAGATGGACGGTGATCACCGCGGACTGGTCGTATGCCATGGCGGACAGCATGGCACGTATCGGTCATCCGGTGAGGGCAGCGCCTCGGTCATCCAGTGGGGGCAGCGCCTCGGTCATCCGGTGGGCGCAGCGCCGACGCGCAGCAGCCGATGGCTCAGCGGCGCCTGGGCGCGGGACAGCGTCCTGAGCTCGGCACGGGTGGTCAGCCAGTCGGGGCGGGGCTTCAAGAAGCGGGCTTCAGGGCGCGGGCTTAGGGCCGGCTTCAGCGGGCGAGCTTCAGCGGGCGGGCGGCGCCCGAGGCGAGGACGCCGATGAGGAGGGAGGCCAGGGCGCAGAGGATCGCGTTGAGGACGCCGAGGTGCTGGGCCAGGACGCCGATCAGGGGCGGACCGGCCAGGAACGACGCGTAGCCGATCGAGCCGGCGACCGAGACCCGGATCGCCGCGCGGACCGGGTCGTCGGCGGCCGAGCTCATGCCGACCGGGAAGCCGAGTGAGCAGCCGACGCCCCAGAGGAGACCGCCGACCAGGGCGAGCGGGACCGCCGCGCCGCTGAAGACGAGCAGCAGGCCGGCCACGCCGGCGACCGCGGTGGCCCGCAGCACGGCGACCCGGCCCCAGCGCTCGATCGCGCGCCCGCCGACCATGCGGGACAGCGTCATCGCGACGACGAACGCGCCGTAGCCGATCGCACCCACGGTCTCGGTGGCGTGGTAGCCGTCGACCAGGCTGATCGCCAGCCAGTCGTTGGCCGTGCCCTCGGCGAACCCGAAGCCGAGCAGGATCAGGCCGATGAGGATCGTGCGCGGTTCGAGCCAGGCCTGCCGGACACTCATCGGGTGCGACTCGCCCTCGGGAAGAGGTTCGTGCGGGAGGAACCCGCGTACGGCGAAAATCATGACCGCGACCGTGAGGGCCGCAGTGAGATAGAGCTGCACCGAGACCGCGACGCCGGCGGCCGAGGCCGCCGCGCTGACCGCGGCGCCGAGCACCGTGCCGAGGCTGAAGCCGGCGTGGAACCGCGGCATGATCGTGCGGCCGAGGCGGCGCTCGACGTCGGCGCCCTCGACGTTCATGGCGACGTCCCAGCTGCTGTTGCCCATGCCGGCCAGTACCAGGCCGGCGCCCGCGACCGGGATCGAGCCGAGGAGCGTGCCGGTCGCCAGCAAGGCCAGGCCTGCGGACATCGAGAGGCTGGCCAGCAGCACCGCGCGGGCGGGACCGACGCGCTGCACGAGCGGGCCGGCGACCGGGATCGCGGCGATGCCGGCCACCGAGATGCAGAGCAGGAGAAGGCCGAATCCGGCCGCCGAGAGGTGCAGATCGTGCCGGACCGCGGGGGCGCGGGCAAACCAGCCGGCGAACGCGAGCCCGTTGGTGCCGAACGTGACGCCCACCGCGACCTTGGCCCGGTCGAGACGTGGGCGGTCGAGGTCGGCGAGCGTCACCGCCGAAACTTACACGTTAAAGCTGAGGAGGCACCAGCGATTGAGGGCATCGGCACGTGCGGCCCCAGCCGTGGCAGGCGCGGGCGGGCCCCGATTACGACCGGAACCGGCCGCTCGTTCTCTAAGCGCTTCCCGGCTTGAAACTCGGAAACCGGGTCTCCAAGTATCTGGCCAGATCCTGGGGCCGCCGGGTCGGGGCGATCCAGGTCGCGCTCGGGTAGCCGGGCAGCTTGACCCGGAACGGCCGGCCGATCTGGTTGGGGAAGAACCAGGCCGGCTTGGTCTCGGGGAACGTCGCATCCCCGGGGTAGAGCTCGACGACCAGCGCGGCCCGCATGAGCGGCGCGGTGAGAACGCCGAGCATGCAGCGGGTCACCTCGCGGGATTTGCCCCAGTGGTTGCTGAGTGTGAAGAGGTCCCGTGACGTGCGGATGCGCTTGAGCTCGGCCGGATCGGTGACCACCCGAATGTCGGTGGCACCGCGCCACGGACACTCGAAGGCGCCCCGATTCTGGTGGGTAACGCGAACTTTCCGCTTCGTCGATCCGATGTGGACTCCGCTGTCGTCCAGCCGGATGCCGGTCGGCCAGTTGCGATAGAGGAAGGGGAACGCGAACAAGGTGTACAGGAACGCAGCAGCGATCAACAGCGACCAGGGCGCGGCAATCGTCGTCAGCGCAATGGCCGCCGCAAGAGCGACGACCGGCCCGACCCCGGCCACGCTGACGAGCCGCCAGCCTGACGCCGACCGCCTCTCCTCATAGATCATCGCGGAGCGGCGGCGGTGATCATCCCGCCGACGACCTCGGGAAGCTCGGCCACGTCCAACTCGATGCCGTTGCGGAACAGTTTGGTGACCCGACTCTTCCCGCGCATGGTCACGACATCGCCGGACAACCCACTTCCGGCCGGGTGGCCGAACGTGGTGATGATCCGCCCCTTGCGCCCGCGAGGCAGGTCGAGCGTGGTCCACCGGACCAACATGTCGGCCGCG
>DASWRZ010000407.1:0-27025 GCA_036402935.1 Actinoplanes sp. | reverse complement strand
CCATGATGGAAACCCTGCGCGGCCTCCTGCTCGGCGCAGGCATCGGCCACAACGGCTGGCTCGCTCTCGCTTGGTGCCTGCTGCTGACCGCCGTCGGCTACGTCTGGGCGCGCAAGCTTTACAACCGTGACCCGCGCTAGGACCGCCACCGCGCGCTGGGCCTTGCCGTGCACCAAGGTAATCAGCCAGGAGCCACGATGGGGTAATCAGCCAGGAGGCACGATGGGGTAATCAGCCAGGAGGCACGATGGCTCACCGCGGAAGTCAGCACGGAACGGACCCACCGAGGGCTAGCCAACTGGGCGCAAACAGCAGCACAGCCCAACCGACCCCGGGCCAATCAGCAGCACAGGCCAGCTGACTCTGCCTAGGAACGGGTGGGGACTAGCTGACTCGGTTCAAGAGGGAGTGGAGGGCGTCGTTGAAGGCGTCCGGCTGTTCGAGGTTGGGCAGGTGGGCGGCGCGGTCGATCACGGTCAGGGTTGAGTCGGGTAGGAGGCTGTGCATCTCCTCGGCGTCGCTGACCGGGGTGAACTTGTCGTCGGCGCCGACCACCACCAGGGACGGGACCGTCACGGTGGTCAGCAGGGCACGGTAGTCGGGACGTTCGGCCCGGCCGCGCAGGGCCGCCGCGGCGCCCGCCGGTGGGGCCGCGAGCATCATGCCGAGGACGTGGGCGGCCACCGACGGGAGTGCCGACACGTTGTCGGGGGCGATCATCTTGGCCAGGTTTTCCGACGCGTACCAGTCCATGCCCTTGGCGGTCAGGCGGTCGGCGGCTGCCAAACGGGCCTGGCGGGCGGAAGGAGAGTCTGCCCGCGGGAACGTGTCGGCCAGCAGCACGCCGGCGATGCGCGTGGGGAACTGCCGGTAGCACTCCATGACGATCTGGCCGCCCATCGACAGGCCGCCGAGCACGAACCGCGTGAGGCCCAGGAAGTCGGCCAGGGCGAGCAGGTCGGCCGCGAACGTCGACAGCAGCGTCTTGCCGGGGACGACGGTGCTCGACCCGTAGCCCCGCAGGTCGGGAACCACGACCCGGCAACGCGACGAGAACGCGGCGGCCTGCGGGCTCCACATCGACCGGTCGAACGGGTGCCCGTGCACGAGCACCAGAGCGGGCCCGGCGCCCGCATCGTCGTAAGCGATCCGGATTCCGTTCAGCTCCGCGACTCCCACGCCGCCATCAAAGCAAGCACGCCGCCATCAAAGCAAGACTGACCGAGTTCTGCAATCGTTTTCAGCGAACGCATGGGCACTTCAGGCCGCTGTCTAAACTGATCTTGGTCGATGTATTGACAGCGATCCGAAATGGATTTCAGACTGGCCGGCATGGCTGTGACGATCAAAGACGTGGCGCGCGCCGCCGGCGTGTCCGCGTCCACCGTCACGCGGGCGCTGAGCAACCCGGAGATGGTCAACGCGGCTACCCGCGACCGGGTGCGGCAGACCGCGGCCGCGCTCGGCTACCACCCCAACCGGGCCGCCCAGGGGCTGATCACCGGGCGTACGGGCAACCTCGGCCTGCTCGTCCCCGACCTGGCCAACCCGTTCTTCCCGAGCATCGTCAAGGGCGTGCAGGCCCGGGCCCACGAGGCCGACTACGCGGTCTTCCTGGTCGACACCGACGAGGACGCGACCGCCGAGGCCGGCCTGGTCAGCAAGCTGTCCAAGCAGGTCGACGGCCTGATCCTGTGTTCGCCGCGGATGGCCGAGGAGGAGCTGCGCACGATCCTCGCTGAGACCCCGGTCGTGCTGATCAACCGCCGCGTCGGCCGGGTGCCGTCGGTCACCCCGGCCTTCACCGACGCCATGCGCCAGGCGGTCAGCCATCTGACCGCCCTCGGTCACCGCCGGATCGCGTACGTCGCCGGCCCGCGAAGCAGCTGGGCGAACCGTGAGCGGGTGCGGTCGCTGCGCGCCGTCGCGGGGCAGGGCAACGTCGATCTGGTCGAGATCGGCAACGTGATCCCGCAGTTCCCGGGCGGGGTGGCCGCCGCCGATCAGGTGCTCGCGGCCGACGTCACCGCGGTTATCGCCTACAACGACCTGGTCGCCCTCGGTCTGCTGCACCGGTTCGCCGCCCGGGGCGTGGCCGTGCCCACCGACATCAGCCTGCTCGGCTTCGACGACATCGCCCTGGCCGAGATGGTCCACCCGTCGCTGACCACCGTCGCGCTCCCCAAGGAGCAAGCCGGCCGGGCCGGCGTCGACCTGCTTCTGCAACTTCTGGAGCAACCGGACCGCGCCGGCGCGGTCCGACGTGAGCTGCCCACCCAGCTGATGGTGCGCGGCTCAACCGGCCCCGCAAGGCCCTGACCGCCGAAGAACGAACCAACCGCAAGCGCCGCACCGCCCAAAGACCCAACCCGCGACCACCACACCGCCGAATACCAGCCACGCCGCCCGAGACCCAACTCCGCAAGCACCGCACCGCCGAATACCAGCCACGCCACCCGAGACCCGACCCCGCAAGCACCACACCGCCGGAACCGAGCGGCACCACAACAAGCCAAACCTGGCCCGCCACCCCGCCAGAGAGAAGGCAGCAATGAAGCGAAGGACTCTTCTGACCACCGCCGCCGTCGTCCCGGTGGTCCTGACCGGGGCCGCCGCCTGCGGTGCCCCCGACAAGCCCGGCGGTTCGAGTGGCAAGACCGACGGTCCGGTGCCCGACAAGCCCGGCAAGGCGGTCACCCTCAACATCCTCGACGTGGCCGGCAACCTGCAGCTGACCCAGGGCATGATCGATCAGTTCTCGGGTCAGAACAAGGATCAGATCGGCAAGGTGACCTACTCCAAGGCGACCGCCCCGGAGCTGGTCGGCAAGATCAAGGCGCAGCAGGCCGCGAACCGGGTCGACATCTCTCTGGTTCTGACGGGGGTCGACGGCCTTGCCGCCGGCATCGACCAGAACCTGTGGACCCCGCTGCTGCCGGCCTATCAGAGCCGCCTGCCCGGCATGAGCGACTACCTGGACGGCGCGGCCGCGATGCAGAAGCTGGCCGGCGACTTCGGTGTGACGATCACCTACTACCCGTCCGGGCCGCTGATCGAGTTTCTGCCGGCGAAGGTGCCGGCCCCGCCCAAGAACGCCGACGAGCTGCTGGCGTACGCGAAGGCGAATCCCGGCGCCGTCCAATACGCCAGACCGTCGAACTCCGGTCCCGGCCGCACGCTCCTGATGGGGCTGCCCTACCTGCTCGGCGACAAGGATCCCAAGGACCCGGTCAACGGCTGGGCGAAGACCTGGGCCTACCTGGCCGAGCTCAACAAGTACGTCACGCTCTACCCGTCCACCACCTCGGACACGATGAAGAACCTGGCCAACGGCTCGGCGAAGATCATCGCCAGCACGACCGGCTGGGACATCAACCCGCGGGTGCTCGGCACGGTGCCCAAGGAGGCCGCGATCGGCACCCTGCAAGGCTTCCACTGGGTCACCGACGCGCACTACGCGGTCATCCCGAAGGGCGTCGACGTCGACCAGCAGGCGGCGATCCTCAACCTGCTCAAGGACATGCTGACCCCGGCGCAGCAGGCCAAGGCCTACGACAAGGGCTACTTCTACCCCGGCCCGGCGGTCAAGGACGTGACGATCCAGATGGCGCCGGCCGAGAGCCGGCAGGCGATCACGGAGTACGGCCGCCCGGAGTACGACCAGCTCATCGCGAACAACCCGCTCGATGTGCCGCTGGACGCGAAGTCGCTGGTGGCCGCCTTCGACAAGTGGGACCGGGAAATCGGTGGCGCCAAGGTGAAGAAGTGACCGCAGAGGCATTCCAGCAGCTCCGGCTGGACGGCGTGACCCGTCGTTTCGGCGGGAAGGACGCACTGACCGGCCTGAGCCTGACGATCGAGCGGGGCGAGTTCATCGCCCTGCTCGGCCCGTCCGGCTGCGGCAAGTCGACCGCGCTGAACTGTCTGGCCGGCCTGCTCCCGCTGTCCGGCGGCAGCATCTGGCAGGACGAGCAGCGCCTCGACACGCTGCCACCGGAGCGCCGCGGTTTCGGCATGGTGTTCCAGAGTTACGCGCTCTTCCCGCACCTCTCGGTCCGCAAGAACATCTCGTTCGGCCTGCAGATGCGCCGGGTGCCGCGGGCCGAGGTGCGGCGGCGCACCGACGAGGCGATCCGGCTGGTCCGGCTCGAGGAGCACGCTCGCAAGCTGCCCGGCCAGCTCTCCGGCGGCCAGCAGCAGCGGGTCGCGATCGCACGTGCGGTGGTGCTCGAGCCGTCGCTGGTGCTGATGGACGAGCCACTGTCCAATCTCGACGCCAAGCTGCGCCTGGAGATGCGCACCGAGATCCGCCGCCTGCACCAGTCACTGGGCCTGACCACGGTTTATGTGACCCACGACCAGGAGGAGGCCCTGTCGATGGCCGACCGCCTGGTGGTGCTGCGGGACGGCCGGGTGCAGCAGGTCGGCACGCCCGAGGAGCTGCACACGCGTCCGGCCAACCGGCACGTCGCGGATTTCATGGGCTACCGCAACCTGCTTGCGATGACGGTCGCCGAGGCGACCGCGGCGTCGGTCACGGTTGAGGGATCCGGTTTCCGCTTGCGGGGTACGCCGGTGAGCAGTCTCCGAGCCGGCGACGACGTGATCGCCGCGATCCGTCCCGAGGACCTGGTGCCCGGCGAGGACGGCGTGCCCGCGACCGTCGACGTCGTCGAATATCAGGGCCGCGAGCTGGCCGTCGAGGCCCGCACCGAGTCCGGCGTCGCCCTGCACCTGCGGGCCGCCGAACGCCCTTCCCCGGGCGACAAGATCACGGTCACCGCCGACCCCTCGCGGGTTCTGGTGTTCCCGGCATGACCGCGCACAACGACCGGCCTCCCGCCGAGCACAACGACCGGCTCCCCGCCGGGCACAACGACCGGCTCACCGCCGGGCACAAGGACCGGCCTCCCGCCGCGCTCAACGACCGGCTCCCCGCCGGGCACAAGGACCGGCTCCCGGCCACGCACAACGACCGGCTCCCGGCCACGCCGCTGAACGGCAGCGCGGCCGGCACCGACAAGAGCATGTTGGGGGGAGGCATCGCATGACCGCCACCGCGGAAAGCCCGCCGGCGAAGCTCGCGCTGCGGCACCGGCTGGCCGAGCGCGGCGTCGACCGACAGCTGCTCCTGCTGACCCCGGCGCTGCTCTGCGTACTGATCCTGTTCGTCTATCCGTTC
Source organism: Actinoplanes sp. (assembly GCA_036402935.1). Lineage (GTDB taxonomy): Bacteria > Actinomycetota > Actinomycetes > Mycobacteriales > Micromonosporaceae > Actinoplanes. The sequence goes on along the minus strand of DASWRZ010000407.1, from coordinate 21,843 downwards.
GCCTACGGGGTCGGGCTGTCGTTCCAGCCGTCGCACGGCGGCACGCTCGGGGCCTATCGCGACTTCTTCAGCGACGCCTACCAGCGCGACACCATCTGGACGACGCTCAAACTGTCACTGCCGGCCGCGCTTCTGAATGTGGCCGCGTCGGTCCCCATCGCGTACCGGATGCGCGGAAGGTTCCGCGGCAAGCGGATCCTGACCACGGTTCTGGTCGTGCCGATCACGCTCGGGACGGTGCTGACCGCCGAGGGGCTGCTCAATTTCCTCGGCCCGACCGGATGGTTCAACCGGGTGCTCATGGGCGTCGGGCTGGTCGATACACCGCTGCGGCTGACCAACAACTACTGGGGCGTGTTCTTCTCGCTGGTCATCACCGGTTTCCCGTTCGCCTTCCTGCTGATCCTCTCCTACCTCTCGGGCATCGACCCGACGCTGGAGCGGGCCGCGGCGACGCTCGGCGCGGGCTGGTGGCCGCGCTTCCACCGGATCACGCTGCCGCTGCTCGCGCCCGGACTGGCCACCACGTTCTGCCTGACCTTCGTGCTCGCCTTCAGCGTCTTCCCGTCGGCGATCCTGGTCGGCGACCCGGCCGGCTCGACCCGCGTCATCTCGATCGCGGCCTACCACGCCGCCTACGAGGTCTACGACTACGCGCTGGCCAGCGCCATCGCGGTCGTCATGGGTGTCGTCGAGCTGCTCGTCGTGGCCGCGGTGCTGGGCGTGCGCTCGCTGTTCTACACCGGATCGACGGGAGGCAAGGGATGAGAAGCCGGAAGATCGTCGGCTCTCCCGGCGCCTGGGTCGTCTGGGGCGTCGTCATTTTCTTCTTCGTCAACCTGGCCGGGCTGATCGGCTCGGTGGTGGTGAGCTCGTTCGGCCGCCGCTGGTTCGACACCTGGCTGCCGCAGAGCTGGACCGGCCAGTGGTACGGCCAGGCCTGGCACGAGTTCACCCTGCTCGACGTGCTGATCGTGACGGTCGAGGTGTCACTGCTGGTCGTCCTGATCTCGGTGCTCGTGGGCGTCCCCGCCTCGTACGTCCTCGCGCGCCGGACCTTCCCGGGCCGGCGCGTCCTCTATCTGCTCTTTCTGCTGCCGATCCTGATGCCACCGATCACCTACGGCATCCCGCTGGCGACCGTGCTCTACAAGTACGGCTTCGCCGGACATCTGAGCGGCGTGGTGCTGGCCAACCTGGTGCCGTCGATCCCGTTCGTGATCCTGACGATGACGCCGTTCATCGAGCAGGTCGACCCGGCGATCGAACGCGCGGCCCGGATGTGCGGCGCCCGCACCTGGCAGGTCTTCCTGCGCGTCCTGGCGCCGCTGCTGGTGCCGGGCATCCTCGCCGCGTCGATCCTGGTGCTGGTGCGCACGGTCGGCATGTTCGAGCTGACGTTCCTGACCGCCGGGCCCGACTCGCAGACCCTGGTCGTGGCGCTCTATTACACGATGTCGGCGGCCGGCATCCGCGCTCAGCAGTCGGTCGACGCGATGGCCGTCATGTACATGGCGATGATGCTGGTCCTGCTCGTGATCGCGTTGCGCTTCGTCAATCCGACCCAGCTGGTGGCCCGGGTCAAGGAGGACGTGGATTGAGGATTCTCGAAGCGCGGGTGATCGTCAGCAGCCCGGGCCGCAACTTCGTCACGTTGAAGATCGTCACCGACGAGGGCGTGACCGGGGTCGGCGACGCCACGCTCAACGGGCGCGAGCTGGCCGTCGCGGCCTATCTTCAGGAGCACGTCGTGCCGGCTCTGATCGGCCGTGACCCCGCCCGCATCGAGGACACGTGGCAATACCTCTATCGCGGCGCCTATTGGCGGCGTGGGCCGGTGACGATGAGTGCGATCGCCGCCGTCGACACCGCCCTGTGGGATATCAAGGGCAAAGTGGCGGGGCTGCCCGTCTATCAGCTGCTCGGTGGGCGGTCACGTGAGGGCGTCACCGTCTATGGTCACGCGAGCGGTTCCTCCATCCCGGCCTTGCTCAAGTCGGTTGCCCGATTTGTCGAGCGCGGCTATCGAGCCGTGCGCATCCAGGCCGCCCCACCCGGTATGTCGGATATTTACGGTATTTCGACGGTGGCGATTTACGAGCCCGCCTCGTCAGCCATCCCCACCGAATCGATGTGGTCGACGGACGCCTACCTCGACTACCTCCCGACGGTCTTCGCCGCGGTCCGAAAAGAGTTCGGCCCGTCCTTGAGACTCACGCACGACGTCCACCACCGGCTGACCCCGATCGAGGCGGCGCGGCTGGGCCGCGCGCTCGAGCCGTACGCGCTGACGTGGCTGGAGGATCCGGTGCCCGCCGAGTCGCAAGAGGCCTATCGGTTGATCCGGCAGCACACGACCACTCCCCTGGCGGTCGGCGAGGTCTTCAACTCGATCTGGGACGCCCAGCTGCTCATCTCGGAGCAGCTCATCGACTACATCCGGGCCACCGTGGTCCACGCCGGCGGCCTCACCCACCTGCGGCGCATCTTCGACCTGGCCGCGCTGCACCACGTGCGCACCGGCTCGCACGGCGCCACCGACCTGTCGCCGGTCTGCATGTCGGCCGCCCTGCACCTCGATCTGGCGATCCCCAACTTCGGGCTGCAGGAATACATGCCACACACCGCGGAGACCGACGCCGTTTTCCCGCACGGCTACCGGTACGCCGACGGCTGTCTCCACCCCTCCGAGGAGCCGGGCCTGGGCGTGGACATCGACGAGGTCGAGGCCGCCCGGTATCCCTACCGGGCGGCCTCCCTTCCCGTCGCCCGCCTCGAGGACGGGACCATGCACAACTGGTGAGCCGAGTGACGGATCAACCCACCAGCGCATGTGTCCTCTCGGGCGCGGCGGTCTTCTCCTGTGTGCGACCTATGGTCGGCAGGAAGGCTTCGGCGGTCAGTGCGGCGACCGCGATCCGGGGCAGGTCCCGTGCGGTCGGGAAGCACAGGTAGCGGGGCAGCCACTCGGGCTGGTACTTCGCGTTCGCCCGGTAGAGCGACTCGATCTGCCACAGGCGCGACGCCGCCTTCAGCAGGCGGTGCCACAGCCGCAGAGCCGGGCCCGCGCCCAGCTCCTCGGCCCGGGCGAAGACCGAGCGCAGGACGGCGAAGTTGAGCGACATACGGCGTACGCCCAAAGCCGGCGCCGCCTCGGCCGCCGCGACCACCATCATCTCGGTGAGGCCGTTGTCGGCCGTGCGGTCTCCTCGCATGAGGTCCAGTGACCAGCCGTCGTCGCCCCAGGGCACGAACTGCAGGACGCCGCGGATCCTTCGCTCCGAGTCGCGGCCGACGACCAGCACGCAGTCGCCGTCGCGGGGGTCACCGAAGCGGGACAGCGCCATCGAGAAGCCCCGCTCGACCGAACCGTCGCGGAACTCGGTCGCCGCCCGCACCGCCTCGGCCAGCGCCTCCGGGGTCATGTCGTTCTGCGGGGTGACCTCGCAGGTGTAGCCGGCCCGCTGCATCCGGTTGACCGCCTGCCGCACGCCCCGCATCGGCCGCCCCTGCAGCGAGAACGCCGGCAGGTCGAGGACCGCCTCGTCGCCCAGCTCGATGACGTCCAGGCCGTGCTTGCGGAAGGCCCGGCCGCCCTTCTTGCCGCAGCCCAGCACCGCAGGCGTCCAGCCGTAGGCGGTGCACTCGGCCAGCCAGGCCGTGACGACGTCGGGCCAGGCCGACTCGGGGCCGATCGGGTCGCCCGAGGCCAGACTGACGCCGTTGATCACCCGGTAGGCGATCGCCGCGGCTCCGCTGGGCGCCCAGATCAGGGATTTGTCCTCGCGGAGGGCGAAATATCCGAGCGAATCGTTTCGGCCGTACCGGGCGAGCAGCTCGCGCAGGCGAGTCTCGTCCTCGTCCGTACGCGTCGGGAACTGCGCGCCCGGCCGCAGCAGCAGGATCACGGTCGCCACCGCGGCGAGCAGACCGAACGCCCCGGTGGTCAGCGTGACCGCCTCCGCCCCGATCGGCGAGACGAACTTCAGCGGTCCCGGCACGCCGACCAGTCCGAACAGCGCCTGCTCGGCCCAGTCCCCGACGCCCGGCGCGCCGACCAGGTGGTTCTCCCGGACGGCGATCTCGGCGAACCCGAGGACGAAGCCCGCTCCACCGAAGCCGAGCAGGGCCGCGGGGGCCCGCCGGCGGTTGCGGCGGTCGGGCCGCGCGTGGAACTCGCTCCGGACGACGATCAGCAGGACCAGGAGGCCGGCGGAGACGGCCGCCGCGTCGAGGTCGAGGCCCTTGACGACGTGCAGCAGGGTGCCGGCCGCGGCCGCACTGACGGCCAGCAGCCACGCCCGGTGCTTGCCCCGGCGCAACCCGACCCCGACGTAGATCAGCAGGACGCCGGCCACCGCCGTCGCCGCCCGCGCCGACAGCATGCCGGTGGTCGGCACGAACTCGGTCAGCGCCGCCATCCGCCCGTTCCGGGGCGGCAGAACCGTGGTGAGCACGTCGAACAGGCCGACGAACTGCACGATCCGCGCGACCGCGGTGCGCGACAGCGGCGGCCGGGACCGCCAGCAAGGCTCAGACATGGGGCGGACGGTAGGGCGGTGGCTATGAGAGAACGATGAAGGGCCCGTCTCACTCTGCTCTCATGCTGGTCTTGACAGCCTGCTCCGGTGCCGTTGACGAGTGTCCGCGTGATCGTGATCGCGGCCGTTGTTACCGTAGCGGCGCTCGCCGCGACCGTGCTGGTCTGGCGACGCTGGGGTCGCTGGGGATTCCTGGTCCGCCCGGCGGGCGTCCTGCTCACCGAAGCCCTGCTGGTGCTGACCGTGGGCCTGGTGGTGAACCGGTCCCAGCAGTTCTATCCGTCGTGGGCGGCCCTGTTCGCCACGTCGGACCCGGGTCCGGCGAGCTATCACACCTCCGCGGGACGCCTGGACGCGCGGCTGGCCGCTCAGCCGTCCGTCCGGTCGTTCCCGTGGCGGCCGTCGGGCTGGACCGCATGGCGCCTGGCCGCCGCGCCCACCGTGACCGTTCCCGCCGACTATCTGGCCCATCCGTCGTGGCGGTATTCGGCCGTACTGGTCCTCGGGGGCCGCCCGTGGCCGCTGCCGCCCGTGGCCGGCCCGACCGTGCTGGTGAACGTGACGACGACCGCCGCCACAACGGCGTCGACTCTGGCCGTGGCCGTGCCGGGCTCGCTCGGACGCGACCTGCGGGTGACCTCGCATCGGTGGGCGCTGGTGGCGTCGGCGGCCGACGGCGCGCTGGCCCGGCAGGTCGCGACCGTGGCGCGGGGGCGGTTCCCGGCCTTGGCCTTCGTCGGCACCTCGACTCCGGCGCACGCCCTCGTCGTGCATCCGGTGGGCCCCGCGGCCGCGCGACCGTCCCACTCCGCGACCGCGCGGCCGTCCCACTCCGCGACCGCGCGGCCGTCCCACTCCGCGACCGCGCGACCGTCCCACTCCGCGGCCGCGCGACCGTCGGCCGGCACTCCGCCGGCTGCGCCGTCGTCCGCAGCCACACCCCACCCCGGAGTGCTCCCGACCGGCATCCAGACCGCGTACTTCCCCGCCGCACGAGGCAAACCCGCCGCGACCGATCTCGCCGGGCCGCTCAGGGCGGCCCTGCAGTGGGCGGCCGCGCAGACACCCCCACCGCTCGCCGCTTCGGCGCCGGAGCCCACCTACCTCCCGCCCGCGCCGAAGCGTCCCCACCACGCGAAACCGAAGCCGAAAGCGGTGAACCATGGCCCCCGACAGCCTCGCCCTTGAGATCGTCGCGGGTGTCCTGACCCTGCTGACCGCGGCCGGGCTCGGCATCCTCTGGTCGTTCTCGAACGGGCGCCTGCGCTGGGTCAACCGCACGGCGGCGATCGTCGCCTGCCTGGCGGCGACCGCCGCGACCGGGCTGATCTGGGTGAACCGGCAGGTCGACGCGTATCCGACGTGGGCGAGCATGCTCGGCTCGACCGCCGCGGCGGCCGATGCCCCGATCACCCGGAGCGACGGTGGCCAGGTCGTCGGCTTCACCGTGGACGGGCCGGCCAGTCACCTCAGCATGCCGGTCTACGCCTACCTGCCGCCGGGCTACCGCACGGACACGGCCACGCGCTATCCGGTGATCGAGGCGCTGCACGGCTACCCCGGTTCACCCTTGCAGTGGATCAAGAAACTGAACGCGCCGCACGTGCTCGACACGGAGATCGGCGCGGGGCGGATGGCGCCGACGATCGTGCTGTTCCCCTACCAGACGCCGAACCCGCGGCTCGACACCGAGTGCACCAACCTGGCCGGCGGCCCGCAGACCGAGACGTTCCTGACGGTGGACGTCCCGCAGTACGCGCGGGCCCACTTCCGGGTGCTGAACAGCTGGGGACTGACCGGCTATTCGGCCGGCGCCTACTGCGCCTCCGACCTGCTGCTGCGGCACCCGGCCGAATATGCCGCGGCGGCCAGCCTGAGCGGGTACGCCGCCCCGGGCATCCGGGTCGGCAACGGCACCGAGCACACGGGCTACAACGAGATGTGGCGGCTGACCCACCTGCCGATCCCGGCGGTCGCGCTCTATCTGGCCTGCGCCAGGACCGACAAGAACGCGATGCGCGGCACCGAGGCGCTGGCCCGCGCGGGCCGCGCGCCGATGTCGGTGACCACGTCGTACGTCAACGGTGGCGGCCATAACCAGGCGACCTGGCGGGCGATGGAGGCACCGTCGTTCGACTGGCTGTCGTCGTGGCTCGCGCGGCCCTATGACGAGGGATCGAGCCGATAGCCCGCCCCGCGTACGGTCTGGATCGTGCCGCGCCCGAACGGCCGGTCCACCTTGTCGCGCAGGTAGCGGATGTAGACGTCGACCACGTTGGAACCGCCGTCGTACGCGAAGTCCCACACGTGGTCGATCAGGTAGGTACGGCTGAGCGTCTGCCCGTGCCGCCGCATCAGCTCGTGGAGCAGCGCGAACTCCTTGGCCGACAGCGTGACCGGGGTGTCGCCCCGATGCACCTCGCGGGTGGCCGGGTTGAGCACGAGGTCGCCGACCGTGAGCGAGGACGGGCGTTCGGACGACTCGCGCCGGGTCAGCGCGCGCACCCGGGCCAGCAGTTCGTCGAACGCGAACGGCTTGGTCAGGTAGTCGTCGGCGCCGGCGTCGAGGCCCCGCACCCGGTCGGTCACCGCGTCGCGGGCGGTCAGCATCAGCACCGGCGCCCAGCGGCCCTTCTCGCGGATCTGGCGGAGCACCTCGAAACCGTCCGGCGGCGGGATCATCGCGTCGAGCACGATCACGTCGTAGGCGGTCTCGGCGATCGTCCAGACGGCGTCGGTGCCGGTGGCGGCGGTGTCGACGGCATAACCGGCCCGGCGCAGGCCGCGGCTGAGCATGGCCGACATCGCCGGGTCGTCCTCGACTACGAGAAGTCGCATGACAACTACCCTAAGAGCCGGCCATCAGGCCGGCTCACCCGCCGGGGCGACCAGGGTCCGGCGGGGTGCGGGGTCGGGCTCGCTTACGGCGTACGCGGCAAGCGGGCGCAGGTCGAAGGCGGAGGTGAGCAGCGGCCCGGGGAACCGCGAAGCGATCCGGCGATAGCCGGTGACCTGGCCGTTGAAGTCCTCGACGGCAGCCCGCAAGGGTGCGTCGAGCGCGCGCAACCGGTCGAGCGGAGCGCGCAGCCGGGGATCGCCGCGCAGGCCCGGCTCGCGCCCGGCCGCGGCGACCAGCCGGGTCAGCGTGGTCGTCAGGTGTTCCTCGGCGCGGCAGGTGCCGGCCGGATCGGTGAGCACCCCGGCGCTGATCGCGGCCCGCCGGGCGGCCCGCACCGGAGCCGCCTCGGGCGAGTGGGTGTCGTCGAGCAGGATGCCGATCAGCGCGTGCCGGCGCTGCAGCAGGGTGTCGACCGTCCGCCAGGAATGCGCGGCCCGGTTCCGGCGGGCGATCAGAATGTACAGGTCGGCACCGGCCCCGGCCAGCGCGAGGAGCAGGGCCAGGACGACGATCAGCGCTACCGGCACGGCGGGCCTCCCGGAATGGTCAGAAATCCAGCTTGGCCCGGGACGGATGACATCACGATGAGAATCGGGGTTCAAAATGGTTCGCGTGGTGCCGCGCTCGGTGCGTACCCGATTGGTGTTGCTCTTCTCGGTCGGCACCGCGCTTGTCATGATCGTCTGCCTGCTGGTGCTGCACGAGGCGCTCGACCGGCAGCTCGACGGCGCGCTGGCCAACGACCTCTCCGGACGCTACGACGATCTGTCGGCGGCGGTCGGCGCCCGTGACCTGCGGGCGGTGGCCGACGACCCGCTGGCCCAGCTCTACACCGCGGACGGCACACTGGTGACCGGGTCGCGCGGGATCCACGACCGGCGGCTGCTCACCCCGGGCCAGGTGCAGGCGATCAGCCGGCCGCAGAACATCTCGGCCGAGCTGCCGGCCGGGGTGCACGAGACCGAGGCCGACGTGCAGATCCTGGCCGCGCCGACGCACCACTACGTGCTGGCGGTGGCGGCCCGCTCGGACATCGTCGACAACGCCGGTGGCCGTCAGCTGGTCGTGCTCGCGCTGGCCGCGCCGCTGCTGATCGCGGGGCTGGCGGCGGCCGGGTGGGTGATCGTGCGGGCCACGCTGCGGCCGGTCGGGCTACTGAGCCGCGAGGCGGCGGCGATCTCGTCGCTCGACGCCGAGCGGCGGTTGCCGGCCGTGGAGGGCGACGACGAGATCGCCCGGCTGGCGGCGACGCTGAATCAGATGCTGGCCCGCCTGCAGGTGGCCTTCGCGCGGGAGCGGGCCTTCGTCGACGACGCCAGTCATGAGTTGCGGACACCCCTGGCGGTGCTGCGGGGGGAGATCGAGCTGGCGTTGGGAGCTCTCGACGACCGTCCGGAGCTGGAGCAGTCGTTGCTGGCGGCCAAGACGCAGGCCGAGCGGCTCTCCGGGCTGGCCGAGGATCTGTTGATGCTGGCGCGGGACCGGAACGGCACGCTGGCTCTGAATCGGCAGCCGGTCGACCTGCTCGATCTGGTGCGCTCGGAAGCCGGCAGTCTGGGCCCGGCGCTGGGCCTCGACATCTCGCCCGTAGGTGACCCGGTGGTGATCGACGCGGACCCGAGCCGGCTGCGGCAGGTGCTGGCGAATCTGGCCGCCAACAGTGCGGCGGCCCGGGCGTCACATGTCCGGGTCTCGCTGCGCCGGGTCCATGGTGACGTCGTCGTGGAATGGGCCGACGACGGGCTCGGGTTTCCCGCGCCGCTGCTCTCGTCGGCCTTCGAGCGCTTCGTTCGGGGCGATACCGCGCGGACCGAGACCGGGGCCGGGCTGGGGCTGTCGATCGTACGGGCGATCGTGGCCGCCCACGGCGGCACCGTCTCGGTCGGCAACGGGCCGCCGCTGGGCGGTGCGGTGGTGTCTGTCAGCGTTCACATCCGCTCACTGTAACCATCGATGCTGGTCGATTCAATGCTCCAGCCTGGGCAGAACCGCCTTCATCACCGTGACCTCCTCGGTCAGGTTCTGCTCGTCGGTGCCGCCATGCGAGTAGACGTCGACCTGCACGTCGTCGTCCCGCACGTAGAGGTGCCCGGCCAGATCGAACGCGTCGTACCCCTCCACCCCGTCGACCGGCTGGGCCTGCGACACCCCGGTCTCGAAGTCGTCCGCGGTCGTCCTGGACAGGAACAGCGCCAGCTGGCCCCGGTCCTGCTGCCACTGGCAGTAGCGGGCTGTGTCGCCGGGCTTCGCGTCGTCCCCGTCGACCTCGGTGATCTGCCGCCCGGTCAGATCGACGACATCGGAGCGGCTCAGCAGTGCGCACGGATCGGGCAGGTCGTCCTTCCGTCCAGCGCTGTTCTGGTCAGCGGCTCCCAGCCCGCTGACCCCGGACTCGGACGGCGTGGGCTTGGGTCCGGCCGCGTCGGCGGCGACCGGCCGCCCGGCATCGGCATCGAACAGGCCGCAGCCACCAAGGGCGGCGACGGCGAACGTAGCAGCGGCGAGGGCAGACAGGCGTCGCTTCATGCTGCTCAGAGTCGCGGCCCGCATGCCGCCGGCCAAGTGACTTGGCCCGCGGTGCACTCCTGAGCGGCGAACTTTCAGTCCTTAGAGCCTGGTAAATAAGGGGTTCCGCTGACCGTGGGTCACGGCAGGCTCGATGATCGTGCCCACATTCGGTGTGGCGAGGTGACATGAGGAAGGGCCTTCGGTAGGAGCAAAGGTGACTAGCCAGTGGCCTACTGCCGGCAGGTCTGCGAAAGGGCTCCTGAACGTCGCGCCCCATGTCGGCGTGATCGGGCTGATGGACGCAGAGTCCTTCATCGCCGGGCTACGCCGTATGCAAAGACCCTACGAGCTGGTGCGCAGAAGCGGTCCACCGTTCCACACTCTCCGCGAGCGAAACCGTGTATTCGACCGCCAGGTCAAGGCGGTGTCGCTGTTACGCAACCGACAAGAGCATGTCGACGGCGCGCCGATCAACGGCGAAGGGTGGGGGTCGGCTGCGGCTCTATGCCGGACAGGCTGCTTGTCACGGCCGTTTGAGATCGTCGATCTTGTAGCGATTGCCGGTTTCGGGGCCGCGCCTGCTCAGGTAGAGAGCAGCCCTCACCGCGGGGTAGCGCCGCATCCTTGGGACTGTCAACATCATCTCGAGCACCACCAACTCACCGCGGGAACGGCGGAGCCCTGCCAGATATCTCAGCTACACCGACAGATTGAAATCCCCCGCCAACGGCTGCTAAGGACGAAATGGTGTGCTGTCGCGTGGGGTTTTGCGCAAACGCTGCGAGGAAGGATCCCAGCAATGGCGTTAAGTGGGTTGGATATGAATCTGTTGCCCGTTCTAGACGCTCTGCTGACCGAGCGTAGCGTGACTCGTGCCGCTGAGCGCATGTCGGTCGGCCAGCCGGCCATGAGTTCAGCACTCGCGCGCCTGAGAAAACAGCTCGGGGATCCCCTGCTCGTACGTGAGGGGCGGATGTACAGGTTGTCCGCGCTGGCCGAGTCGCTCGTCGTTCCGGTGCGGGACCTGGTCGTGGCCGCCGAAGACGTGTTGGGAGTACGCAAGCCCTTTGATCCCGCTCGGGCGATGCGGACGTTTACCATCGAGACGAGCGACTACGTGGCCATGGTTTTGCTGAAGCCCCTGATGGTTGAACTGGCGGCTGAAGCCCCAGGAGTCCTCCTCAGCGTCGTGGCGGCCGGACCCGGTGCCGAGGAGCGGCTTCGTCGGGCGAGTGTTGACCTGCTAATATGCCCGCTTCAGATGTCTGCATTGATGAAAGACCTGCCGCGGACCGTGTTGTTCGAAGATCGGTACGTCTTGGTCGGTGACCGGGACAATTCCGACCTGGACGACGACATCGATGTTGACCGGCTCCGGGAACTAAGGTACGTAGGCCAACCTGTGTTCACCGCACCACAGCTCGAAGCACAAGGAATTTTCCAGCGACGCGCGATGAACATGGAGTCGCATGTTGTCATCCCGTTTCTGCTGAGCGGGACTCGGTTCGTGAGCCTGGTTCAGGAGCGGCTCGCCCGCGCGGTGTGCGAGCAAGCCCATTTACGGATACGCCCTTGTCCTGTCCCGTTGCCGCCGCTGGTGGAGGCGTTGCATTGGACTGCACCCAATTCCGACGACCCTGCGCATCGATGGCTGCGGTCACGCTTGGTGGACCAGGCCAAGCGAGGTCTGTAACTGGGTGAGCCCCCGCCGCTTGATGGAGCGGCAACTTTCCCCGGGTTCGGTGGAGTCGACTCCATGATCTTCTGTGCTCGGCCCCTTTTCAGCGGCCTGGCCACCTGAGTAAGACGTGCCGTCGTATCGCGCCACTCGAGGCTGAGCTGGCGATCGATCGCCGGCCCCCTATCTAGTCGAGATGCGGTGCCCTCAGAAGCCCCGTGTTGCGGCCCCGAGACCCTTGGCCGCGGCCGCCGCATGTCGCCGGCCGGATCACCCGCACCGCCCACAAGATCCCGACCACCGAGCCTGCCCCGATCCTCCGATCACCACCGCCTTCATCTGCCTGTCCACACTTCCAAGACCGGCCAGTTGAGCCCCGGCAGCCTGCACCTACCAACATCCCGAGGAACGCGGTCCACATCGCGTCCTCATCATGCCTGCAACCGCGGCTACCATGTTGGTATCGACAGACAACAATGCATCCGTTAACTGCAGACGAAAAGGTAGCGCCTCCTAGAATCGACCGTGGCAATGGTAGGCATCGATAACCATGGCTTGTGCCGTATGTGCTGAGCGCGTACGTTTGCGGAGGCGAGAAGGTGCGCCACAGTCGACTCCGTACCTCGCTACAATGCAATTAGCGCAACGTGCCCACCTGGCGGGGGCTCTACCTGACTGGCGGCAAGTACGGCCATGGGAAGCAGTCCCCGCGTTTCCTCAGTTCTTTTCCCCATCCGACACCACTGAGCAAGGTCGTCTGCGCGTGACTCGCAACTCGTGACGGCCCGGCATCCTCACTGAAACATCGACGCCAGCGATGCGCGACCTGTAGTTGGCAAGCCGCAGAGCAGTTCCGCGCCGCACAAACGCGTCTACCGCTGCATCGCCATGCCGAGTCCGTCACCTGCGGGCAACACCGCTTCACGTCCGCAACGCTGGATTTGGCCCCGCCCTTCCATCATCGCGCTGGTCATCGGTCCGGTGCGGCAGTGGCATCAGAGTCGCGTTCGCTCTACAAATCCGGTCCGCACAAATCAACTCATGCTTGACAATGTAAACATAAGTATTACGTTGACCACATATGAATCATTCACTCATAGGAGTAATCGTGAACTCTGTACCGAGATGCGTCACCCTAGGACTGAGTCTCGTCGTCGCAGCAGGCATGGTCGCTGTTTCCACAACGCAGGCTAACGCGTCGGGGAAGCGGGTCCTTCAGGAAAGTGCAGCCCGTCAAATCGAAGCCCAGAATGCGGTTTCTCCGTTTCAATTGATGACTGGCTTCGTAAAGTTCTACAATGCCGCGAAGGGTTATGGATACGTCTCAAGCGTAGTAGGAGATTTGTTTTTCAGCATCGCCAGTTATATCGGTAACCCTTCCGAGATCAAGGCTGGCGAGCACGTCGGGTACGATATCTCGGGTAGCAACGCTGTCAATGTAAGGAAGATTTAGCAGACTGCCGACCAGCACGGCCGCTTTAAGATCGTTGATCACGTGGGTTGATGGGTGATCTTCATGGCCGTGTCGTCACTCGTTGGAGCTACCGCGCGGCTGTCGCAGGGGAAATGGAACGGAACTCCGGTAGTACGAGACGTCCGCCAAGACCTCTCATCACCGGAGTTCCGGTCCCTGCCGGGATATGGGGGCGATGATCGCCCATTCGGTGTCGCTGGTGTCGGACGGGTAGTGCCGCGGCCGGTTGGTGGGCAGGTGAGCGTCAAGGGTGGCCGGGGTGGTAGCTACGGCGGTCCCGGCGACAAGGTATACAGACAGGGTTGGGCCTTCGGAGTTCGAGCTTCTGGCTAGTCACCTTTGCTCGTACCGAAGGCCCTTCCTCATGTCACCTCGCCACACCGAATGTGGGCACGATCATCGAGCCTGCCGTGACCCACGGTCAGCGGAACCCCTTATTTACCAGGCTCTTAGGAGCGCCGGCCCGGCAGCGGGTGTTGCGGCCCTCGAACACGGGCAGGGGAAGGCAACCAGAAAAAGCTCATGAAGCCAGCGCGCCGGCCGATCGGGCCGGATCGAAGCCGGACCGCGTCCCGAGGAGGACCATGCGGATACGTCTGTTGAGTGACTCGTGCGCCAAGGGCTGGGCGAGCTGGGGCCACGGCGAGTTGTGGCTGACCGAGGACGCCCTGGTCCGGATCGGCAAGCGGGCGCCGGCCTCGCACGTCGCCAAGGCCCTGAGCGCCGGCCCGGCCGGGCGCGAGGAGATGGACGTCAAGTGGGATTCCTGGGCCCACTATCTCGCCACCCACCACGACGTGCAGGTGCTGGCGTTCGAGCAGATCGTCGTGGCGAGGCTCCAGGCCGGACTGGCCACGAGCAGCCTGGCCGTGCGGCTGCGGCACGGCCCGAGGATCCGGCTGCTGTGGAGGCGCACGCCGGGCACGCTGCAAGCGATCCGGGCCGTGCTGCCCGCGTGACATAGCCTCTGGGAGCGGCCGCGCCGGACCGATGCGGTCGCCGAGGACCTAAGCGGCGCGTGACGCGTTGGCCGCGATCGCGTCGACGATGCAGGGCCAGGTCGCGCGCGGCAGGTCGTGACCCATGCCCGGGATGACCAGCAGCGTCGCGCCGGGGACCGCGGCCGCGGTGGCCCGCCCGCCGCTGACGTCGATCAGCGGGTCGGCCTCGCCGTGCACGACCAGCGTCGGCACGGTCACGGCGCCCAGCGCGGCCGTGCGGTCGGGCGAGGCGACGATCGCGCCGTACTGCCGGGCGGTGCCGGCCGGGTGGAAGGCACGGTCGTACTTCGCCGCGGCCTTGCCGACCAGGTCTTCCTCGGCGATGTCGAAGACCCCGAAGGCCCAGGACCCGATCGCCTTGGAGCCGGCGACCGCGCCCGCGATCGCGTCCTCCCGGTTGGTGGCGGCCGGGCGCATCAGCGCGGCGGCGGCCTCCGGCGTCGGGTGCCCGACCGTGCGGTCGCCGGTCGTCGACATGATCGAGCACAGGCTGGCGACCAGGTCGGGGCTGTCGATGGCCAGCTGCTGCGCGATCATGCCGCCCATCGACGCGCCGGCCACGTGCGCCCGCTGGATGCCGAGCTCCTTGAGCAGCCCGGCGGTGTCGGCCGCCATGTCGCTCAACAGGTAGGGCACCGTGCTGAAGTCGCCGCCGAAGATCTCGGCCAGGTCGGGCAGCGGCAGGTCGTGGAGCCAGGTCGAGAGCCCGATGTCGCGGTTGTCGAAGCGGATCACGTGGAAGCCGCGATCGACGAGCAGGTCGCAGAACTCGTCGGGCCAGTCGACCAGCTGCGCGCCCAGCCCCATGATCAGCAGCAGGGCCGGGTCGGACGGATCGCCGAACGTCTCATAGCTGATCGTCATCCCGTTGGACCGGACCTCAGGCATGCGGCCAACCTATCTCACGGGATCAGCCCCAGCGGTAACCGGATCAGTCTCAGCTCTCACCGGATCAACCTCAGGGTCCGCCGTCCGGACAGGACGGCGACCAGCGCGAGCACCAGGAACATGACCACCCCGGCGCCTATCAGCACGAGCGGGTGCGGCGAGCCGGGCAGCGGCAGCGGTGGCGGGTCGAGCCCGGCCAGCGGCAGCGCCCATCCGGTGAGGAGCCAGCCGAGCCGCGCGATCAGCACGCCGGCCACGACGGCCACCGCGACCAGCACCGGGTACGTCCACAGGGCCGCCGTACGCAAGGCCGACCGGCTCAAGCCCTGACCGCGCAGCGCCGACAGGTCCTCGACCCGGCGGGGCCGGTCGACCGTGGCCGAGAGCACGAGCGCGCCGGCCGCCAGCGCCGTCGCGAGTACGGCCACGATCACGTAGAACCAGAGCGCCAGGGCCGGCCCCTGATCGTCGAGCTGGCGGCGCACCTGGGCCGCGGTCAGGTCGGAGGTGACCGACAGGCCGGCCTTGGCGAGCCCGTCGCGTACGGACTTCGGGGCGTCCGAGGTCATCCAGACCTGGGCGACGCTCTGCCCGCCGTCGGTGGCCACCTTGTCGAGGTAGTCGAGGTCGACCAGGGTCGCCGGTGCGCCGATGCCGGGCACGGCCGGGATCTGCGCGACGCGGCTGATCGGGACGTCGCGGGTGTCGAGCCCGGACATCACCGGGCCGTCCCCGCGCCCGGCGCCGGCCACCGGCATCGGCAGCGGGGTGTCGGCCGGCTGCACGTACATGCCGTCGGGGAGCCCGTTGAGCGAGGTCACGTCGATCAGCACACCGTCGGCCGCCGGTGTGACGGTGCCGCCGGCGCCGCCGCGCCACCGGCCCGGTGCCGTCATGTCCGCCGCGGGAACGCCCGATATCGCGTGCAGGGTCAGCTTGCCCGAGACGTCGGTCGACCCCTCGCCGCCCTGGATCCGCAACGAGTTCAGGTAGCACCCGGGTACGCACTGCGGCAGCTCGTACGAGTACGTATTGCGGCCGGGCCGCATCACTCCGAGCCGGACGTACTCGTCGCTGAGGTCGCCGACCGGCGAGACGACGGCGGTGACCGTGACCTCCTGGCCCTCCCCGAAGCCCTCGCTGGTGACGTCGAACGTCAGGTTGTCTCCCTTGAGGAGCGGCGCCGGGGCGGCCGCCGGGTGCAGCAGCTCGGCTGCCCGGACCACGCTCGGGCCGCCGGCCGGCCAGTCGGCGACCGCGGCCAGCCGGGTGCTGTCGACCGCGAGCACCAGCGGGTGCCGCGGGTCGGCGGGGAGCCGCACGACGCCCATGGCGTACCGGCCGGTCGGGTCGGCCGTGCGGACCGCGTTGAGCAGCGCCTGGCGGGCCACCGGGGCGACGGTCAGCACCCGGTCGGCGCCGGTGCCCAGCCCGGCCTGCACGCCCCGGCCGCGAGCCGCCACGTCGACCGCGCCGGCCGCGTACCCGGCCACCGCCACCGTGGCGACGAGCAGCGCGAACAGCCGGATCGCGCCCGGGCGCCGGGACAGCTGGAAGCCGGCCAGACCGGCTCCGAGCCGGCCGCCGCGCAGCGCCCGGCGGGCGATCACGGTCGCCCAGGGCAGCAGCAGGCGCCCGGCGACCAGCGCGGCGGCGACCACGACCAGTCCGGTGGCGAACGAGCCGACGCCGGTCAGCTCGCCGTCGGTCAGCGACAGCTGGACCACCGCGACGGCGGCCAGCAGCACGACCACCACCTCGGCGGCGATCGCGGTGGCGGTGCGCGGGGCCGGCGGCACCCGGCGCAGCAGTTCGGCGACCGGGGTGGCGAGCTGGCGGCGCTCGGCGGCGAGCGCGGTGAGCAGGGCCGCGCCGGCGGCGACCGGCGCCCAGCGCAGCGCGGCCAGCCCGGCGTCGGCGCCGACCCCGGGGAAGCGCCAGGCCGCGAACAGGTTGACCACGAGCTGGCCGGTCAGGCAGCCGACGATCGAGCCGGCCAGGATGGCGACCAGGTTCTCGCCGGTCCCCAGCCACCAGCGCTGACCCCAGCGGGCGCCGCGCAGCGCGACCACGGCCAGCTCGGGGCGGCGACCCTCGGTGCCGTAGCCGACGGCCAGGAAGATGGTCAGGCAGGTGAGCAGCACCAGGCAGACGGCCAGGACCGGGACGATGCGGTGCGCCGCCGTACGGCCCCGGTCGATGCGGGTCATCAGCGTGCTGAGGCCGGAGGACAGCTGCAGCCCCGGCCCGAGCTGGGTGGCGTTGGCCTGCAGCTGGGCCAGCCCGGCGCGGATGGCCGGGAGCTTGTCGACCGAGAGGGCGCCCGGACCCGCGTACCCGTCCAGGGTGGTCTCGATGCCGCCCTTGTCCATCGCGGTCAGCGAGGCGGAGCCGGCGAAGGCCGGCTCGCTCCCGGCGGTGAAGTAGTCGTGCGGACCCCAGTAGACGTCGCCCGGGTGCGGCACCTGGTAGATGCCGGCGACCAGGAAGTGCTTCGGCTGGCCGGCCGCTATGAAGGCGGGCGGCGGCCCTTGGACGTGGACCGCGTAGGTGAGCGTGACCGAGTCACCGGCCTTGATGTGGAACTTCGCGGCCGACTGCGCGCCGAGAACCACGTCGGACTCGCCGGCCAGGCAGCGCCCGTCGACGATCGTCAGGTGCTCGCAGACCCGCTGGCGGTAGACGAAGCGGGTGCGATCCTGATCGTCGGGATCGACGCCGATGGTCGGGTATTCGACGGCGTAGACGTATTGGAAGTCGGGCAGGTTGGTCAGGGCCCCACCGGTCGTCGTCAGGTTGATGTCGGAGGTCGGCGTGCCGGGCGGGTCGTGCCGGTGGTCGAGCTGCTGGGAGAGGATCTCGAGGTTGAGCTCGGACGGCTGCGCGGTGGCGACCTGGCCGGCCGCGACCGCGCGGTCGGCGGCCCGCAGGAAGGCCGGTGCGGCGACCGCCGCGGTCACCCCGAAGAGCGCCAGCAGGGCGAGCACGGTGGCCTGGCCGCGACGGTTCCAGACCATGGTGAGCACGAGCGCGATCATCGGACGGTCCCCCGCATCCGGCGCACGAGCGGACGGACGGAGATCACGGCGACCACGGCGAGCACCACCGCGGCCACGGCGGCGGCCAGGCCGAGCGCGCCCGGTCCGAGCGGGTCGGGCGGCGGGATCAGCCGCCAATGGTCCGGGAACGGCGGTGCGGTCACCGCGGCGATCGAACGGGCCAGGAGGGCGGCGACCAGACCGGCGACCAGACCGGCCGCGACGAGCGCGGCCACCCCGGCGTACGCGGAGGTGACCGCCACCCGCCGATCCAGGCCCTGCACCCGCAGCGCCCGCAGCTGCTCGGCCTGCGGTTCCCGCTCGACGATCGCCACCACCGCGACCATCGTGGCCGCGACCAGCACCGCGAGCAGCACGGTGAACAGCTCGAACGGCGCGCTGACGACGTCGGCCTGGGCGGCCCACTGCGCGGCCAGCCCGGCCGTGGTGCGGTCGCCGACCACGGTCAGGCCCTGCTTCTCGAGAGCGTCCACGATGCCGGGCGGAGCGTCGGCCGCGAGCCAGACCTGGGGGTTGCCGCCGAGCTGGGCGTCGGCCGCGATCCGGCGCACCGAGTCGAGATCGGCCAGGATCCCGTTGGTGCCCAGCACGGGCAGGATGCGCGGCCGGTCGACCGTCGTGACCGGCACGCTCTGGCCGCCGAACCGGGTGGTGGCCGCGTCCTCGAACCGCCAGTCGTTGAGGGGCTCACCGGCCAGCGCGATCGGCAGCGGCAGCGGGGTGTCGACCGGATAGATCTTGGTGCCGGAGACCTGGGCCGACTGGTCGGCGACGACCGCCCGGGCGACCAGGCCCGCCGGCGCCGTCTGCAGGCGCAGGGCCAGGCCACCGAAGTCGCCCCGCCAGCGGCGGACATCGCCCAGCGACGCGCTGTCGAGGATGGTCGCGGCCGGCCCGGACTGGGTGAGCGACTCGATGGTGAGCGGGTCGGTGACCGGCTCGCCGTTGACGTCGGTGGTGGTGAACAGCTCGAAAGCGACCAACCGGCAGCCGGGGGCGGTGGTGCAGCCCTTCAGGGGCACGGTGACGCTCTGCTCGCCGGTCCTGATGTGCTGGAACTCGAGGCGGGTGACCGCGCCACCGGCCTCGTTCTGCAGGGTGAGGCCGAGCAGCGAGTCCTCGGTGCGGCCGCTGTTCACGCGCACGGTCACCGCATCGCCGGTGATCGCGGGCAGCGGGTCCGGGTTCGGCAGCTCACCCGGCCCGAGCAGGTTCATCGGGCCGTACTCCGGCCGCCAGGTCGCGACCGACGCCAGCCGAGTGCTGTCGACCGCGAGCAAGGGCGGGTTGCTGGTGCCGTCGAGCAACGCGGCCATGGCGTAGCGACCGGACGGGTCGGCCTGGCGGACGGCGTATTCCAGCGCCGTCACGGTGGTCTGCTTGACGTCGAGCACGCGCGGCGCGCCGAGCTGCACCTGAGCGCGGTCGGATCGCTCGGCGCGCCCGGCCGACAGCCCGCCGGCCGCGATCGCGACCATCGCGACGGCGACGGTGATCAGGGCGAACGCGCGGTCGGTGCCGGGCTGGCGGGAGATCTGCACCGCGGTCAGGCCGGCCCGCAGCCGCCCGGCCCGCACGGCCGCACCGCCGGCGCGGTCGGCGATCCAGCGCAGCAGCCGGGCCAGCACCAGGCCGATGGCCAGCGCGACCAGGGCCGGGGCGACCACGCCGAGGCCGCTGTCGGGGCCGCCGGTGCGGGCCTGATAGACCGCTCCCCCGGCCAGGACCACGAAGGCGAGGTCGACCACGCCGGAACGCCAGTCGCGGCGGGCCGACGGCACCCGGCGCAGCAGCGAGACGACCGGCGCGCGCTGGGCGATCGCGTCGGCGGTGACCAGGGCGGCCAGCGAGCCGAGCACGATCAGGGCGGCCGCGCCGACCGAGAGCAGCAGGGCCGGCCACCACTCCGAGTGCACCGGCAGTCGCCCGGCCACGATCCAGGCCCCGGCCACGCCGAGCGGGAGGCCGGCCACACCGGCGACGACCAGCGGGATCAGGTGCTGTCCGGTGGCCAGCCGCAGGATCGCGCCGCTGGACGTGCCCCGCAGCTTGAGCAGGCCGGCGTCGGCCCGCCGGTCACGCCCGGTGAACCGGCCGGCCAGACCGATCGCGAACCAGCCCAGCACGACGAGCTGGCCGAGGGCGATCAGCACGTGCTGCAGGACCGTCGCGCGCTGGGCGCGTACGCGGTCGAAGAGGTTGCCGACCGGGTTGGCCATGTCGAGCTGGGCGGCGGCGAAACGCGGCTCCGCCGCGTTGAGCACGCCGTTGAGGTCGTAGAGGTCGTCACCCCGCAGCAGCGGCAGCGGGACGGGCAGGTCGTAGGCGAGAGTCGGTCGGGCCAGCGCCGGGTTGCCGAAGGTGTCGAGGGTGGTGAACGCCGGGTCGAAGTCGCCGTGGGACAGGAACAGCTTGTCGGTCCAGTAGACGCCGGCCGGATCGGCGACCGTGTATATCGCGGTGATGCGCAGCGGCACCGCGCCCGAGCCGGCGGCCGGGTCGGCGACGATCCGGTCGCCCGGCCGCAGCGAGGTGCGCTGGGCGACGTCGGCGCTGATCGCGGTCTCGCCGGCCGCGGCCGGGCACGAGCCCTTCAGCCGGACGTGCCCGCAGAAGTCGTCGCGGTAGACCAGCGGCAGGCCGGTGGTGACGCCGACGGTGTTCGTGCCGCCCTGGGTGTACGTCATGTCGGCCTCGAGCCCGGCGAGCGGCACCGCACCGGGCAGCGTGAGCAGGCCGCGGATCTGGGTGCCGAACGCGTCCAGCGCCGCCCGCGGGTCGCCTCCGGTGTCGGCGTCCTTCTGCACCGAGACCACCCGCTCGGCCGCCGGCGCCGCGTCGACCACCGCACCGGCGGCCCGCGACGCGACCGCGAGCCCGTACCAGCAGCCCGCGACCCCCGCGGTGGTCAGGATCGCGGCCAGCACGGCCACCAGCACAGCCTGCGCGGTACGTCGGCGGACCGCGCCGAAGCTCACGTGATACATCTGCCCCCGTCCAGTGCCTCAATCACCAGACAGACTGTCGTGACCGGCCCCGCGAGGGAAACCCCGTTGCCGGACCGTTATCCGAGACGGGCGGCCCGCATGGTCAGATACCGCCGTTCCGGAAGGCTCGTGGTCGCCGCCGCGGCCGCCCGGTAGGCGTCGATCGCCGCACCCGTCTCGCCGGCCCGCTCGAGCAGGTGTGCGCGCACGGCGTCCCGCCGATGGCCGCCGGCCGCCTTCGGCCCCAGCTCGTCGAGCAGCTTCAACCCGGCCCGCGGACCGTCCATCATGGCCGCCGCGACGACCCGGTTGAGTGCCACCCATGGGCTGCCGGTCATGCGCTCCAGCAGTTCGTAGAGCGCGTGGATCTGCCGCCAGTCGGTCTCGGCGGCGGCCGGGGCCCGATCGTGCAGCGCCGCGATGGCCGCCTGCAGCTGATATTCGCCGACGGCGCCGCGGCGCACCGCGGCGTCGAGCAGGGCGGCGCCCTCGGCGATCAGCTCGCGGTTCCAGCGCGTCCGGTCCTGCTCGTCGAGCGGGATCAGGTCGCCGCCGGCATGCGACCGGGCCGGTCGTCGCGCGTCGGTGAGCAGCATCAGCGCCAGCAGCCCGGCCGCCTCCCCGTCGCCCGGCAGCATCCGGTGGGCCAGCCGGGCGAGCCGGATCGCCTCGGCCGACAGCTCGACCCGGTGCAGCCGCGGGCCGGTGCTCGCCGCGTACCCCTCGTTGAAGATCAGATAGAGCACGTGCAGCACCGACCGCACCGCCTCGGCCCGCTCCCCGTCCGCGGGCGGCCGGAACGGCCGGC
>DASWRZ010000406.1:0-16584 GCA_036402935.1 Actinoplanes sp. | reverse complement strand
ACGTTGCCGCGGATCGGCTGGGCCGGGGCCACGACCAGGTCGGGAGTCTGGAGCATGGCCAGGTCGTCGTTCAGCTCGACGTTCCCGCGCACCTCGGCCCGGTCCAGCACGAGCACCGCCACCGGGTCGAACTGGGCGTCCCCGCTCGGCCCGGTCGACCGCCGGTCGCTCGCCGGCCCGCTTCCCGCGGCCAGATGGGCGGCACTCAGATCGACGTCCCCGCCGATCACCACCCCGGGCAGATACATCCGGCCACGCACCTCGAGCAGGTCGTCGGCGGTACGCATCGACCCGGTCTGCCGCGGCACCACCTCGGCGTGCACGATCGACCGCCGCCCGCGGTCGTGGCCCCGGTCGGCGGTCAGTGACCCGGCGATCCGCAGATCGGGCCCGTTGAAGGCGGTATCCGGCACCGGGTCGACCACATTTCTCGACGGAGCGGCCAACCGCGCGCTGTCCAGCTCGAGGTCACCCCCGATCCGCGAGTTGGCCAGGTCGAACAGCCCCCGGCAGTCGATCCGCGGCGCGCTCAGCATGCCGCCGATGGTCAGCCGCCGCATCCGGATCGGACACCCGCGGGGCACCGACGCGATCGCGTCGTCCCGGTCCTGCGGACCGAACACCGACCCGTCCAGGTGCATCGACCCACCGACGCGCGCATCGGTGAAGTCCACCCCGGCCGGAAACGACGATTCCTTGAGCCACACCTCCAGCGAGATCACACACGTCGCCGCGTCGATCCACGCCGCCGTCGTCCGGTCGAGCTGCAACCCGGGCAACGACGCTTCCAGAAGATTGAGACCGCCCCGCACCGTGCAGTCGATCAACGTCAGCTGAATCCCCAACGTAGCCCCCCGCAGGTCGAGATCCCCCTCGATCTCCACCCCCTGCAGGTGCAACTGCCCCGTCGGATGCTCCCCCATCTCCGGCGGACGCAGCAGCGCCCGACGCAGCGCCTCCGCCGGAATCACCCTCGGCGAGTCCACGATCTCCCCGGTGCGACTGGCCTCCGCCAGCCGCTGCCACAGCTCCTCCGCCCCCATGCCCGCAATCTAGGAAAGGGCCCCGGACACCGCCACCCCCGATTCGGTCACCCTTGCGGACGTACGCGGAAAGACCGCGACCCACCCGCAACCGCAACCGGCCGCCACCGGCCGCCGGGTCGCCACCGGCCGACGGGTCGCCACCGGCCGCCGAGGTCGCCGACCACGCCTGACGCGAGCGGCTGATCTTCCCTGTCACCCGTGCCCTACCATGCGGCCATGCCGGCAACGCTCATCCGCCACCGACTCGCCTTCCTCGTCATCGTGCTGGCGGTCGCGACCGCCCTCGGCGCGCTTCGCCTGGCCAGGATTCCCGCCGTGTCGACCACCTCCCTGGCACTGCTGGGTCTGTTGTGGATCGGTCTCGCGCTGACGCCGGTCGCCGCCCTCAACGCGCGCCACCCCCAGACGTTCCAGATCCGCGAGGGCGCCTTCACCTCGCCGCCGCCCCTCGCCGCGATCCTGTCGGCCGGCGCGTTCACCGCGATGTCGGTGACCCTCGTGTGCGAGACCATCGACGGGGCCCGGCGGGGCTGGGATGTCGACGCGGTCCAGGTCACGGTCGTGGTGCTGCTCGCGCTGCTCGCGCCCGTGCAGTGGGGCAGCGTGCTCCGGACGCGCTACGGGCTGTTCCTGCGCCCCGACGGTCTGCTCGACCGACAGCCCCTCGGCTCGATCTTCGTGCCGTGGGAGGCCGGCGCCACCGCCCAGCCGACGACGTACGGCGTGAAACTGCGCTTCGGCCGCCCCGACCTGGTCGTGCGGCGCGGCCTGCGCCCCGGCACCGCGATCCGCACCGGAGCCGACCGCGGCTTCACTGCCTGGGCCGTCAACCTCTACACCGCCCGCCCCGACTTCCGCCCGGCCATCGGCACCGCCGAGGGCCTCCTCCTGCTGAACCCGGCCGGCCAGTGACGGATTCTCGCGCTCTCTGCCTCCGCAATTCGGCCGCGTCGACCGTGGGCTTCACGCTCGTGTCGACGTAGCGGACCCCCTTCGGCTTCGGGAAGCCGGCCCACCGAAACTGCGGTTCGGTCCGCGGATCGCCGGGAGGTGTCGGATAATCGAAGTCCATTCGGAACGGTGTCGATCTCAGCGAGATATCGGTCGAATTCCCGGCAATTTCCGCGCTGCCCGTTAGAGTGCCCGCATGACGTCTGCCGACCCGATTCCCCGCGCCGTCGCCGTCGTCCTCGACGGGCCGCGCGTGCTGGTCATCAAGCGCTTCCGGCAGCGCGACGCCCCGGCCGACTGCGCAATGTGCCAGGAGGCCGGCCATCGCGGTGGGCTCTGCACGGGGCACCACTACGCGGTTCTGCCCGGCGGCCACGTCGAGGAGGGCGAGACGATCCGGCAGGCCGCCGAGCGAGAGTTGCAGGAGGAGGCCTCGTTGCGCGGCACCGCCGGCCGCCAGGTGTTCGAGGGCTCGCATCTCGGGCGCCTCGCGCACTATTTCGTGATGACCGACGTGTCGGGCGAGCCGAAACTCGGCGGACCCGAGCTGGGCTACCACCGCCCGAACAACAGCTTCGAGCTGCGGTGGGCCACCGCCGCGGAGCTCGACGAGCTCCACCTGCGGCCGAAAGAGATCAGGCCACTGCTCGCCGCTCTGCTTGCCGCCCGCTAGTGCAGGTGGCGTTGCCGGCCGCAGATGCCTCAGACGTCAGGTCCGTCGAATCCTGCACGAACCTGAGCGACTGGACACGGGCCTGGCTGACCGCCAACCGCAGGCCGGGCCCGCGGTGACGAACGCCGCCCACAGGTCGCCGAGCCCTCGTCTGCCGGGCCGCAATCGCCGGCATGGCCCGCCGGATCACCCGGGCAACCCGCCCGCCGACCGGGCCGCAGCGCCTTCACGTGCGAAACACTGCTAAGGCCCAGGTCAGGCGGCTGCGCGCCGCTTTGCCCGGCGGCGGCGGAGGGCGTCGAGACGGCGGCGGCGGAGCAGGACGGCAGCGACGCCGCCGAGAGGCAGCAGGAGCCAGCAGGAGATCAGGCGGTAGACCAGGACCGCGGCGACGGCGGTCGCCGCCGTCGCGCCGGCCGCGGTCAGGCCCGCCACCAGCGCGGTGTCGATGACGCCGACGCCGCCAGGGGTCAGTGGCACCTGCCGGACGATCTGCACGCCCAGATAGATGCCGGCCAGCGTGGTCACCCCGACCGGCAGGCCGACCGCCCGGCACGTCGCGGCCAGGCAGATCAGGTCGGTCAGCCAGTTGATGCCGAGCAGCAGCACCGACACGATCCAGTCGCGGGCCCGCAGCGCAGCCCCCGCGCGCCAGCCCTCGCGGGCCGAGGCCAGGGTCCGGCGGACGAAGCCCCGCAGACCGCCCTCCGGCCCGGCGTCGGCCGAGCGGGGCGCCCGGCGCATCCAGTGGCGTCCGGCGGCCACCGCGCCGAAGGTCAGGGCGGCCAGGGCGCCGACGATGATCAGCGGGCGCGGGCCGGCGAGCAGGTGCGGGTCGGTGGTGACCAGCGCGGCGAAGCCGGCCACGTAGAGCAGAGTCAGGCCGCCGATCGAGGCCAGCCCGGAGACGATCATGGAGGCGGTGCCGACCTCGCGCGGGGTTCCGGTCCGTTCGTACTCGCGCACCGCGTAGGCGGCCGACACGGCTCCGCCGGCCGGCATGGAGATCGAGAGAGCGGTGCGGGCCAGCGTCACCAGCGCGGCATGCCGCGCCTTCAGCCGTACGCCGAGGGCGCCCATCAGCAGCCGTTGCTGCCCCGCGAAGGCGCCCAGGGACACGGCCTGCAGGAGCACGGCGAGCGCGATCCACCAGTAGTCAGCTCCGGTGAACGCGCTGAGGAAGGACCGCGGATCGGGCAGCCGGCCCCACAGACCGAACGCCGCCAGCCCGGCCGCGGCCACCAGGATCAGCGGCAGCCGGAGCCGGGACCAGGACCGTTTCGCGCTGGGCACGTCGCGATAATTCCAAACCTTCGCAAGCGGCGGCTAGCAGGTGTGACGCAAACGGGCGGGACGCGTCCGTCCCACCCTTAAGAGAACGTGAATCAGCAGTGACCGAGGTCCTGCCATTGGTCGGTCCAGCCCGGTTCCGACCCTTGTGTCCAATACTTAGCTTTCCACAAATGTTTACCCTGTCCCGATGCGGGACCGTTCGGATCGCCGTATTTGCTCTTCTCGTGCTTGACCACCGATCCGCCGGTGTAGACGGCGGAGATGTTCCACTCGGGCGCGTCGGAGCAATCCGTGGCGGGAGGCGGCGTGGTCGGCGACCCGGTCGTCGGCCCGGTAGTCGGCCCGGTCGTCGGTGGCGGCGTCGTGGTGCAGCCGCCGGTCGAGCTCACCGTGTCGGTGAACGCGTTCCCGGCCGTACGGTAGGACGCCGCCTGCGTGGTCGCCTGGGCCGGGCTGAGCACCTGGTTCTTGGCGAAGAGCACCCAGTCGACCTGCTCGGCGTACGTCGAGAGCCCGCCGCTGTGTGCGGCGGTGTCGATGAACCAGAGGTTCCAGTTGATGGTCATCGTCTGGCGCGGGTAGTACTTGCCCGAATGGTCCCCGACCTGCACGCCGTCGATGAAGTAGACGATGTGCCCGTTGGCGACCTGGATGACCAGGTCGTGCCATCCGTCGAAGCTCTGCCGCTCCTCGGAGTGCACGTTGTCGGCGTACCAGGGCTCGTTCTGGTAGGTGTACCAGCTGGTCTGGTAGTTGATCGGCCCGGTCTCGCCCCACCCGCCGTTGGGCAGGTACTCGGAGAAGTCGAGCTCGCTGTAGGTCGGGTCGAGGTCCCCGTTGAGCGGGCTGATCGCGAAGAAGGTCTCGTTGACGTGGTCGCCGTCGCTGCCCGAGACCGGCGCGTCGGAGAACTTGATCCGGCTGGCGTACGTGCCGTCCAGGAACCGTTTCTGGGTCGAGTAGAGCTCGGCCTGGTTGGTGCCGCCGCCGGTGCCGTCGGTCGACCCGGTGAGCTGCATGACCTTGTCGCCGCCGGCGCTGAGGAACGAGATGCTGTTCGGCGACCAGGTGGCGCCGGCCACGCCGGGACCGCCGGAGTAGCCGCGCGGCGTCCAGCCGTGGCCGGTCAGCGTGGTGTCGGACGAGGACGCGTAGTGGAAATCGTCGAAGAGGTAGCCGCAGTCGGCCGCGGAGGCGGAACCGGACGACAGGGCTACGCCGCCCGCCGCCACCAGCACCGCCACGGAGATTCCCGCCAATCGACGTTTGTCGATCAACATGGGCAGACTCCTTCCGAAAGAGAAAGGGGGATATCGGGGACTTACCTGACGGCGCCGGCGGTCATTCCGGCGCGAAGGTGTTTCTGGAACGCGACATAGGCGACGAGCACCGGGAGCATGGCGATCGTCAGGCCCGCGAACAGGCCACCCCAGTCGCTGCGGTAGCCCTGGTTGACCGTCAGGTTGGCCAGACCCTGTGCCAGGACGTACCGGTCCGGGTCGGGGTTGAGAACCAGTGGCAACAGGTACTGGTTCCAGAGCCCGAGGAAATTGAAGATGCCCACCGCCGTCAGGCCCGGCCGGGCCAGCGGCAGCATCACGCGGAAGAACACGGCGCCGTGCGAGCAGCCGTCGAGGAAGGCCGCCTCCGCGATCTCGGTGGGTAGCGTGCGGAAGAACGAGTGCAGGAAGAAGACCGTGAACGGTACGGCGTACGCCGCATAGACCAGCATCAGTCCCTGATAGGTGCCGAGGAGCCGAAGTTTCTCGACCGTGAAGAACAGTGGCACCAGGGCGAGGAAGACCGGGAAGAACATGGCCGCGACGAACGTGTAGTAGAGAATGCGGTTGCCGGGAAACGGATAGCGGGCCAGTGCGTAGGCGACCAGCGAGCCCAGCAGCATCGTCAGCAGAAGCGCGCCGCCCACGACGATGAGGCTGTTGAGGAAATAGCGGCCGATGTCGGCCGAGAACCAGGCCCGGGACCAGTTGTCGAAATGCGGGGACGACGGCGGCGCCCACGGGTGGTTCAGGATCTCGTCGTCCGACTTGAACGAGCTGACGATCGCCCACAACAGCGGAAGACCGGTCACCACCGCCCACGCGAGCATGGCCAGGTGCGGCAGCGGGTTCGGCCGCCGTTTCGCGGGCCGCGAAGCCACCGGCGTACGGGAAAGGTACCGCTCTCGCAAGAGAGTCATGCCAGCTCGACCCTCTCCTTGCGGCCGGCCCGAAGGGCCAGGACGGCGAGCGTCAGCGTGGCGAAGAACAGCGCCACCCCCATCGCCGAGGCGTATCCGAACTTCGCGTACCCGAACGCGGTCCGGTAGAGCGACAGCCCGATGACCTCGGTGGCACCGTCGGGGCCGCCCGGACCGACCGTCATCACCTGCACGACCGCGAACCCGTCGAGCGCCGCGATCCCCAGATAGACGAACGCGACCTGCACCGACTCGCGCACCAGCGGCAGCGTGACCCGCCGGAACGTCGTCCACCCACCGGCCCCGTCGAGGGTCGCCGCCTCGAACAGGTCCCGGGGTATCGCCTCGATGGCCGCGCTGAACAGCACCACGTAGAAGCCGACGCTCGACCAGATCAGCACCGCCATGACCGCGATCAGGGCGAGCGACGGTTCGGCCAGCCAGCTTCTCGCGAACGAGCCGAGGCCGACCGCCCGCAGGCCGGAGTTGATCAGGCCGGTGTTGGGGCTGTAGACGAACCCCCACAACACGCCGATCACGACCAGCGACAGCAGCTGGGGGAAGAAGTAGACGATCTGGTAGGCCCGCCCGCCGGCCAGCCCGCGCCCGCCCCGATGCAGCATGCCGGCCAGGAACAGCCCGATCGCGATCGTCACCAGCGGCACCACGGCCAGCATCACCGCGTTGTTACGCACCGCGTCCAGGAACAGCGAGTCGCCGCCGAGGCGGGCGTAGTTGCCCGCCCCGACGTAGTGCGCGTCGCCGGCCACCCCGTTCCAGTCGGTCAGCGACAGGTAGAACGACTGGGCGTACGGCGACAGCACGAACACGACGTGCAGCGCCAGGGCCGGCACCAGCGCGCCGAGCAGGAACCGCCGGCGGCCGTACTTCATCAGCGGGTGTACTTCGTGACGGAGGAGTCCTTGGCCAGCGCGTCGGCCGCCTTCTGGATGCGGGTCGCCCAGTCGGCCGGGTTGAGCCGCTTGTTCACCAGTTCGCCGGTCGCGTCGTCGACCGCTTTGGCGAGCGGGGCGTACCACGTACGGAATCGGTAGACGAACGTGTCCCGGCCGGCCGCGGTGATGGCGTCGCGGACCGAACCGAGGCCGCTGGAGAGCGTGAGTCCGTCGGTGGCACCGGCCACCGCGGGCAGCGTGTTGTTGGCCTGCGCGAAGGCGGTCGCCGACGCCCGGGAGAAGAGGATCCGCAGGTATTCCATGCCGCCCTGCGGGTTCTTGGCCTTGCTCGGTACCACGAACGACTCGCTGCTGGCCGCCTCGACCGCGGTGAAAGGCAGCCGGTCGTTTCCCCGGGACGGCACCGGGCTCATCACCATGTCGAAGCCGGCGGGGGCGACACCCTTCTGCTCGCTCTCCAGCCACGAACCGCACGGAATGAAGGCCGCCTTCTTCTGGCACCAGGCGGCCTGTGCCTCGGTGTGCGAGAGGGCCTCCGAGCCGGACATGATGTAGCCCTTGCCGGCCAGTTCGGCGAAGGCCGCCGCGGCCTGGGCGAGACCGTCGGCCCTCCACGCGCCGGGCTCGAGGTTGTCGACCGCCGTGACCAGGTCGGGCCCGCCGATCTTGGCGGCCATGCTGAGCAGCGGGTCGTTGAGGTATTCCGGGTATTTGCCCTGGTAGGTCCAGGGTGCGACGCCGGACTTCTTGATCGTCGCGCAGAGGGCGACCATGTCGTCCCAGGTCTGCGGGTAGGACCAGCCCCTCTGCTCGAAGAAGGGCTTCGAATACCAGATGCCCCAGACGGTGTAGGTGAAGTTGAGCGCCACTGCCTTTCCGCCGAAGGTGCCGTCGTCGACGACGCCGGGGAGCAATGTCTCGCGGAGCTTCTGGCCCGGATTGTCGAGCGCGGGAGCGTCCAGCAGTTCCGCTAGATCGGACACCTGATCGGCGCTCACGAGAGTCGCGATATCCAGGCGACCGGCGCCCGTGTTGTCGACGACATCGGGCGGGTTGCCGGCCACGAAGCGGGGCTGCATCGCCTCGCCGACCTTCTGCAGTCCTTTGTGGTCGAGCTTGGCCTTGGGGTACCTGGCCGCGTATCGCGCTTCCGCCCTGGTGGCGTAGTCGTCGCCGTAGCCCCCTTTGAAGACGACCACCTCCAGAGGACTGTCGGCCTTGACGCCCAGGGGATTGTCGGCGGTCTTCGCCGCACCGGCCGAGGCCGTCTCCTTTTTGCCCCCGGCGGTCACACATCCCGACAAAAGGGGCGCGGCCACGGCCGCGGTCACCGCGGTTTTCAGTACGGATCGTCGATGAGGATAGGGTCTGACCTGGGATTCGGAGTTCATGACGGGCTCTCTTCCTATGCGGTACGCCGGATGCGCCCGGCGTACCGCGCCTCGATCAGTGCGTTGTGTTCCTTTCCGCCGGGCACGTTGTCCGACAGATAGACCGGCGGGGTCACTCCGGCCGCGAGCAGGTTGGTGACCACCTCGGCGACGATCTGCTGGGCCAGCAGTGCCGCGGTGATCGACGAGATCGCGCCGACCGCTCCCCCGCCCGGGAGGGGCAGGGCGGCGTCGCCGTACGGCGCCCCGTTGTCGAGCACCACGTCGGCGATCTCGCCCAGCTTCCTGCCGGTCGGGTGTCGTGACTCGACGCCGGCCGAGTGCTTGGCGCTGGTGATGGCGATCAGCCGATGGCCGCGCTGCTTGGCCAGCAGCGCCATCTCGACGACGGCTCCGTTGATGCCGGAGTTGCTGGCGATCACGAACGCGTCGTCGGGCTTGATCGGTGCCAGGTCGTAGAGCCGGTGGGCGATCTCCGGCCGGCGCTCGATCGTGGGGTCGGCCAATGCCTCGAGGGGTTCGCCGCCGTAGAGCACGATGTCGCGCAGGGCGATCCGGTTGGTCGGCACGAGGCCGCCGGCCCGTCCGGCGATCTCCATGGCCAGGGCCTCGGAGTGCCCGCACCCGAAGGCCTGGATCACTCCCCCGGCGAGCACGGTCTCGGTGAGCAGGGCGGCCGCTTGCCGCTTCTGCTCGCGCTGACCCAGGCCCACCTCGGCGATCGCGGTCTGAACGATGGAGAGGTAGTCGCTCACAGCTGTCCTTTCTGCCGCCCGCGCTTGCGGGACGGGATCTTCTCGGGCAGTCGATGGGCGTCCACGGCGCGGACGGTCAGTTCGAGGGCGTCGGCGGTGCGCTCGTACGTCCGCTGGGCGACCGCGACGTAGATGAGGTCGAGCACCAGCAGCTGGGAGTGCAGTGCGGAGAGCGCGGCCAGCCGGAACGTGGTCTCCATGACCGAGGTCGTGAACACCATGTCGGCCGCCTCGGCCAGCGGCGACCGCCCGAAGCTGGTCACCGCCACGGTCAGCGCGCCGTGGTCGGCGGCCTCGGCCAGGGTCTCGATGACCTCCCGCGTGCGGCCGGAGTGCGACAGCCCGATCGCGACGTCGCCCGGCAGCAGCAGCGCCGCGTTGGTCAGGGCGGTGTGCGAGTCCGACCGGTTCCACACCGGAACCCGGATCCGCTCGAGCCGGAACGCCATCTCCCGCGCCGCCGTGCCGCTGCTGCCGAGCCCGAAGATCTCGACCCGCTGGGCCTCGGCGATCGCGGCCGCGACCCGCTCGACGTCGGCGATGTTCAGCCCCGCGGCCGTGCTCTGGATGGCCCGTGTATCGGCCGTGGTGACCACGCCGAGCACGTCGGCGAGCGGATCGTCGGGCGCGATGTCGCCGCTGATGTCGGTCTCCCAGCGCGCCTGCTCGGCCCGCCCGGTCTCGGTCGCGACGGCCACCCGCAGGCTCGCGTAGCCCTTGAACCCCAGCGTGCGGCTGAACCGGGTGACGGTCGCCGTCGACGTGCCCGACCGCTCGGCCAGGTCCACGATGCTCGCGTGGGCCGCGGTCTCCGGATCGGCCAGGATCGTCTCCGCGATCCGCGCCAGCGCCTCCGGCATGCCCGGCCCCTCGATCCGCAGACGCCCCAGCAGCCCGCCGCTCGCACCCGTCACGTTGGTCATCCTTTTCATCGTTCGCCATTGCTGATGAAAATTACGACCGTCGCAGCGTCTAGTCAACAACAGTTTCCTATGTTTCGATTTCCACTATGGATCTCGTGCTCGGGGTGGACGCCGGCGGCACCGCGTCGCGCGCCGTCCTGGCCACGCTCGACGGCACCGTCGTCGGCCGCGGCGCCGCCGGGCCCGGCAACCCGGTCTCCGCCGGCTCCGCGGCGGCCGTCGCCATCGGTACGGCGATAAGACAGGCCCTGGCCGGCACCGGCCCGGCCGCCGTGACCGCCGCCGTCCTGGGCGTGTCCGGCGTCCGGGGTTCTTCCGACCCGGCCGCCCTGGTGTTCGTCCCGATGTGGCGTGAGCTGGGCCTGACCTGCCCCCGCACCGTCGTCGGCGACGTGGTGACCGCCTTCGCCGCCGGCACCCCCGAACCCTGCGGCACGGTCCTGATCGCCGGGACCGGGGCGATCGCCGCCCGCATCACCCACTACCGCGTCACCGCGACCGCCGACGGACTGGGCTGGCTCCTGGGCGACGAAGGCTCCGGCCGCTGGATCGGCCTCCAGACCGTCCGGGCCGCCGTGCGCGACTGGTCCAGTCCCCTGGGCCGGCTGGTCGCCGCCCGTTCGGGTGCGTCGTCGGCCGAGGAGGCCGTCCGCTGGGCCCAGGCGTTACCGTTCGGCGAGATCGGCGCCCTGACGCCACCCGTCTGCGCGGCCGCCCGCGAAGGCTCCCCCGACGCCACCCGGATCATCGTCTCGGCCGTCGGGCACCTGGTCGCCACGTTGGACGAACTCGACGCACCGGGACCGGTCGTGCTGGCCGGCAGCCTGCTCGTCGCGGACACGCCGGTGCGCGACGGTGTTCTCGGCGTACTCGCCCGGCGCAAGGTGCCGTCCGGCACCGCGCGCGATCCGGCCGCCGCGGCCGCCTGGCTCGCGGCCCGCCACCTGAGCCGGTTGCCACCGGCCGCCCTGCACGCGGCGCTCCTGTAGACGCGTGTCCGTCAGTCCCCGGTAAGACGGTGGGCGACGGGTCGGGGGGCACGCATGGGGGATGTCGATGCGGAGAACGTCCGCAAGCTCCTGGCCGCGGAGGACTATGTCGCCGGCCCCGGGCTGGTGGCCGCCGCGGTGCTGGGCCGGCGCCTGGGCAAGCCGGTGTTCCTGGAGGGCGAACCGGGTGTCGGCAAGTCGACGTTCGCCAAGGCGATGGCGCGGGTCCTGGGCGCGACCGAGTTCGTCCGGTTGCAGTGCCACAGCGGACTGGACGCTTCGCAGGCGCTGTACGACTGGGACTTCCCGCGTCAGGTCCTCACGCTCCGCGGCGCGTTCGAGGGACGCGACGTGCCGGTCGACAGTCTCTACCGGCCGGAGTTCCTCGTGCGGCGCCCGATCCTGCGCGCCTTCGAGCACCCCTGCGCGGTTCTGCTGATCGACGAGGTCGACCGCGCCGACGACGAGTTCGAGGCGTGCCTGCTCGAGGTGCTGGAGAGCCGCACCGTCAGCATTCCCGAACTCCGGCCCGAGCCCGGTTCGGCGCTCACGATGCACATGCCGTTCGTCGTGCTGACCTCCAACCAGACCCGGGAGGTGCACGACGCGCTGAAGCGACGCTGCATCTACCACTGGATCGAGCACCCCGACCGCGATCGCGAGGTGGAGATCCTCCAGCGGCGGGCCGACGGCTTGACGCAACGCCTCGCGGAGGAGATCGCCGACGCGATGCAGCGCCTGCGGGCCGCCCCGGGCCTGACCCGACGCCCGGGCATCGCGGAGGCGATCGACCTGGCCCGCGCCGTGGTCGGCTTCGGCGCGGCGACGCTGACGCCGGAAGCGGCCGAGTTCTGCGCCGGCACGGTCGCCAAGCAGCGCGACGACATCGAGACGATCCGCCGCCTGCTGGCTTCCCCGCCGGGGGACGCGTCATGATCGCCGATCGTCTGGCCGACTTCGCCGAACGCCTCCGCGCCGCCGGCGTGGCCGTGGAGACGTCGCGACTGGGCACCGCCGCCGAGGCGCTGATCATGGCACCGTGGCTGGCCCAGCCCTCGCCCTACTGGCCGTTGCGGCTGACCCTGTGCTCCCGGCCGGACGACGTCGCAAAGTTCGACGCGGTCTATTCGGGCTGGTACCCCGCGACCACGGACACCGAGATCGGCGGCACGATCGTGGCCGTGCCCGACCCTGCGGTCACCGCCGAAGGCCGCGACCCGCTGGCGCCGGCCGACGGAACGGGTGGTGCCGGCTACGCCGCCGACCTGGCCGGGCGGGACCTGCGCACCCTCGACGAGACCGAGAAGGCGCTGGTCGCCGACCTCATCGTGAAGCTCGTGCCGACCGCGCGGCCGCTGCACGCACCCCGGTGGAGGGCCGCCCGCTCGGGCCGGGTCGACGTCACCGGGACCATCCGCCACATGATGCACAGTGGTGGCGAGCCGACCCGCCTGTCCCGGCGCCGCCGTGACCGGCGACCCGGCCGGGTGCTCTTCCTGATCGACGTGAGCAGGTCCATGCGGGCCGAGTACGTCGACGCGTTCCTCCTGTTCGCTCACGCCGCCGTCCGCGCGGCACCCGGTACGACCGAGGTGTTCACGATCGGCACCCGGTGGACGCGGGTGACCGCCGAGTTGTCGGCCCGCGATCCGCAGGAGGCGATGGGGACCCTCGCGGCCGTGGAGACCGACTGGGCCCAGGGCACCCAGCTCGGCCGATCCCTCGAGTCGTTCCTGCGCCGCTGGTCCGGCCACCGCGCCGTGCGCTCGGCGGTCGTCGTGATCTGCTCCGACGGCCTCGAGGAGGGCGGCGACCAGGAGTTGCTGCCCCGTCAGATCGCCCGGCTGTCCCGGATCGCCCGCCGCATCATCTGGGTCAATCCGGGGCGCCGGCGCCCCGGCTACCGGCCGATGCTCGCCGGCCTGCGCGACAGCCTCGACTACGCCGAGGAACAGCTGTCCGGTCACACCCTCGACGAGTTGCAGAGCCTGGTGGCGGTGATCGCGCGATGAACGAGCCGAAGTACGCGACGTCCGAGGTGCACCGGGTGATCGCCCGGGACGACCTGCTGATGACGGCCGCGCTGGCCGACGAGGCGGTCAGCATCGTCGGGCATCAGGTCTCGCTGGCCCGGCTCACCCGCGACGACCCGAGCCTGTTCGTGATCGCGCTTGACCACTACCTCAAGTCGGCGCAGGAGGGCAAGCACTGGTCGACCCGGATGCAGGCCTGGGACAGCGCCGCCGTCATCGTCCGGTTCGGCGAGATGGTGGGCCTGCGGCCCGACTGCGTATTCACGCCGCGACAGATGCACGCCAACGCGCTGGCCGAGAACGTTGCGGACGGCGACTCGCAGCTCGACCGGGCGCTCGCCGCCGGCGTGATCTACCGCTATCACGCCGCGCGCGACCTGCGCCTGACCGGCGACTCGGACGCCGCCCTTCCGCTGGTGATGCGGCCGGTCACGAAGCTGTACGGGACCGGCGCCGAGCCTCACATGGCCCACTACCTGTTCGAGCGCGGCGCCAATCACCTCGCGACGGGACAGGCGGGACAGATCGCCGACGCGTTGCTCGAATGGGATGACTACTGGGAGAAGACCCGCGCCAAGGGCTACTCGACCCGCTACCGGTTCGACTTCATCCGCGCGCTCGCGTACTGGGACAGCGGGGAACACGACCCGGATGACGTTCTCGCTCACCTCGACCTCGCGCTGCGCCGGCTCAGGCAGGGCGAACGGGTACCGGTGGTGGCCGCGAACGGCGAACTGCGCCCGTCGGACGACGACCACGGCGTACGCGAGCTCTCGGTCATCCTGACCAAGGCCGAGTTCCTGGCCGCGCACGCCGGATCCGCGGCCGCCCGCATTCAGGCGGTGGCGCTGGCGCGACGGGCAGTCGGCATCGCCAACGACGTCCGCGGGCGGATGCGGGTGATCGCCCGGTCGCGGGCCCCGCTGGCCGCCGCGTTCCGCCGCCTGTACGGCGACATCGCCCTGCTCGCCGATCGGCTCGGCACCGCCGGCGTCCCCGGCGCGGCCG
Source organism: Actinoplanes sp. (assembly GCA_036402935.1). GTDB lineage: Bacteria > Actinomycetota > Actinomycetes > Mycobacteriales > Micromonosporaceae > Actinoplanes. The sequence continues at coordinate 2,405 of DASWRZ010000406.1, read as the reverse complement.
AACTCGGCCTTCAGGTCGCCCTGACCGCGAAGCAGACCGGGTTCGCCGCCCGGATGCGGGCCGACCGCGGGCTGATGAACGACTTCGTGCAGGGCGTTCTGGACGAGATCGTCGACATCGAGAACGAGACCGACGACAGTCCCACCAGCGTCCGCACCGCGGACGAGCGCACCCGGCGGCTCGGCGAACTGCACTTCAAGCTCCGCGAACGAGTGTCCTCGATGCTCGCCGAAACCGTCCTGCCCTCCCGCGTCGACGTCGGCGACCTGATCACGAAGCTGGGTCCCCGGTCCGCGCTCGACTACCTCGAGCTGCCGAACACCCTCGACGATCGGCTCACCGTCTTTCGGTCGCTGGTCGGACCGGGCCGACCGGCCCTCTTCGAACGGTTCGAACCGGCCGAGGGCGTACGGACGTTCTTCGCCGCCCGCCGCCAGTCCCGGGACCTCTTCGCCGGTGTCAGCCGGGACGCCGGCCCGGCGGGCGCGGGCACCGGCCCGGCACCCTTTCCGGGCTGGGGTTCGGTCGCGAGCGTGCTGCCGGATGTGCTCCGCGCGGAGTTGGCCGGGCGCCCCCCGGCCCCCGTGCCGCTCGTCGTCTCCGCGCACTCCTGGCTGAGCCTCGTCCCGTGGGCCGCCCTGGCCGTCGACGACGAGGGCACCCGGCTGATCGAACACGCTGTGCTCACCCAGACGCCGGTTCTCACCTGCCTGTCCCCGGCCGGTGCGCCACCCGTCGAGGGGCAGGCGCTGGTGCGTCTCGTCGGATCCGACGGGCGGCACGAGCCCGGTGTCGACGTCTCACGGGAGCGCACGGCCTGGGGCTTCCCGGCCGGGAACGGTGGCGTACGGCTCAGCTCCGGACCGCTCTCGACCGGCGAGGCGCCGAAGCCCTGCACCTCGCAGCGGCTGAGCGACGTACTCGTGAAGGACGCCGGCTGGGCGTTCCTCCATGTCGCGTCGCACGGCCGAGCGGGCATCGAGGAGGACGGCCTACGCCAGGTGCTGGTGATCCCCGAGCAGCCGCTGACCGCCGCCCGGGCGCTGGCCCTGCACTGGCCCGCTTCGGTGCTCATGGCCTCGTGTCACGTCGGGCAGGTGGTCAACGCCCAGGACGCGGAGCCGTTGAACTTCGTCATGGCGCTGCTCACCGGTGGCGCGCAGTGCGTCGTCGCCGGGATGGCGGCCATCGCCGACGAGGAGACCGGCAAGGTGGCCCACCACATCGTGAAGGCGATTCGCGGCGGAACCACCTCGCTCGATCATGCGCTGCGCGCGGCCCAGCTGGACGCGATCGAACGTAAGACCGACGAGGCCGGGTGGGCGCTGCTCACGGCCTACGTCCGATGAACAGTGGAGGCGATTCACCATGGGACTGCGGGCCGAGGAGATCGAGGACCTGGCCGCCGGGGTCCGGCGCCGGGACCGGCCGATCGACGACAAGCTGATCTCGACCGTGGAGCAGGAGCTCGAGGACTACCGGGCGGTGCTCGAACGACACCCGCGGAGCACGCCGCCGGAGGATCTGGCCCCACGGCTGCGGATGCTGGGCTGGCTGATCTACGAGGGCTCGATGGGTCTGCTGTGGGGGATCGCCCCGGCGTTCGAGATGCTAGCGGGCGAGAAGGGCGAGCAGTCCCGCCGCGACGCCGCGCTGGTGATCCGGCTGGCCGACGCCGCCCGCGGGCTGCCGTGGCCGGAGTTCGCGCCGCGGGCCCTGGGCGCGATCCGGGCGCAGGCGCTGGTCGAGTCGAAGCGCGACACCGAACTGGGCTTCGACGCCGCGTACATGTGCCATCAGGAGGCCCGGATCCTGCAACGCAGCTATCTCGACAGCCACGGTGACGAACCCGGCCGTGAGCAGTACCTCCTCGATCTGCAGGAGGTCATGATCCAGCTCGCGCTGGCCGAGACCGGCACCGCGTGCCGCACCGCCGAACGGGTGCTCGGGCAGTGGGCCGAGGAACTGGAGAAGGAAGAGCCGGCGTGGACCGCCGAGGAGAGCGGCCGCTGGACCAAGCGGATGTTCCGCCAGCTGCACGACGGCGCCGCGATCGGTGAGCACGCACTCGGCGTCGCCCTGGACATCAAGGAAAAGCACGACTTCACGTACGAGGTGACCGCCGATCGCCTGGCGATGCCGACCGCGTTCCGCAACCCGGCGATCATGACCTGCCGGGCGCTGTTGCTGGTGTACTCGATGTGCCCCGAGATGGAGACACTCGGCGAGGACCCGATCAAGGGCGAGTCCTGGAAGGAGTTCCGGGCGGGCCTGATCACCGACTTCGACCGGGCGTTCGACTACCTGCGCCGCCCGGTCGAGAAGGCGGACGGCAGCGACTGGCCGATGTTGTTCGACCACCTCCGCTCGATGGTGCAGATCTGTCTGCATCTGGGTCTGCTGAT
>DASWRZ010000405.1:0-2208 GCA_036402935.1 Actinoplanes sp. | reverse complement strand
TCGGGCCGGGCGTCGGTGCAGAAGTCGAGGTCATCGCCGAGACGGCCGAGCAGCGCGTCACGCACCGAGCCTCCGACCAGGTGCAACTCGTGGCCGGCGGCGCCGAACCGGCGGCCCAGCTCGTCGGCGACGGGAGAGACGCGGAGGAGTTCGGCGACCGCGTTTCGCTGGGCGTCATTCAACACAGACATGGGATGACCAGCCTAACCGGCTTCACTCTGATCTTGGGTGGCGGGACCGGGCGCGTGGCAGCGCCACACCGCAACGGGCAGGATGGGCGGATGCCCGTTTCCGAAGCCGTCCGCCGGATCTGCGAGAACCCGGCGTTCTGGACTGACACCGTTGATGACGAAACGGGCGAAATACGGGTCAGCTTCCCGGTCATCGGCGGCTACGCGCTGGTCCTCGACGTCACCCTGGCCTCGGGCGATCGCACTCTCGGGCTGCGACGCCCCGGCTTCACCGAGCCCGACCAGCTCGGCTGGGCGCCGGCCGACGGACCCTACCCGGCCGCGCTGCGCTGGTGGGAGCTCGAGCTCTGCGCCCGGGTGATCGCCTGGGAAGATCCGACATTGCCCCATCCGGGCCTGGTCGTGGCGCTGCTGTCACCGTTCGCGCCGACGACCGCCGACGATGACGAGACGACGATCGCGGCGGTGCGCGAATCCGCGTACCGGTCGCTGCGCCGTGAGGTGCCGCCGGCCGAACCAGCCGGCCCGGAGCAGGCGCCTCTTCCGCTCTTCGCGAGCGAGGCCTGGTGGCCGGCTCCGCGGGGCGCGTCACCCGAGGTTCTCGACGAGGCCGCTGTCGCGGCACTCAGCCGCCCGGCCCGGGCGATGCTCGAGGTCAGAGCGGCGGAACGCTTTCCGGCGGACGGGCTTGCGGATCTCGTACGCCGTGCCGCCGCGCACCTGGGCAACCAGTCCGAGCACGGCTGGTATGCCGAGACCAAGCCGCTCGCCCGCAAGATCGTCGAATCTGGTGATCTTCGTCTGGTTCCGGAACTGCTGGCCGCCCTGACCGAGGCCGGCTGCGATCACCCGACCGTGCTCGACGCGCTCAGTGAGCCCCTGGTCGCGGCCGAGGCGTGCTGGATGGTGGAGACGCTGGCCGGCGCCGCCCCGGGCACCCTCCTCCGACGGCACCTGTGACGTACCCCTTTATGGTGACGATGTGTGCGTATCGCTGGGGAGGACCGTGTGAGCGACGGCCTGTATAGCAGTGCCAACTCGCGGGGCCTGCCGCCGTCGGCCGAAGTCGTCCTGGGTCCGGCGAGCGCCGCGGTGCCCGGGGCCCCGCTTCTTGATCAGGAGTCCCTCCCGCCGCAGGAGATCCCGGCCGACCAGCCGAGCGGCGGCGGCAGCCTGCTGCGCTCCAGCGCCGTCATGGCGGTCGGCACGCTGGCCTCCCGGGTCACCGGCTTCCTCCGGTCGACGCTGCTGGTCGCGGCGCTCGGCACGGGCGCGCTCGGCGACGTGTTCAACACCGCGAACACGATCCCCAACATCGTCTACGACATCCTGCTCGGCGGCGTGCTCACCGCGGCCCACGTGCCGCTGCTGATCCGGGCCCGCAACCGCTCCGAGAAGTACGGCGAGGAGTTCGAGCAGCGCCTGTTCACGGTGCTGCTCGGCGCTCTGGCCGCGATCACGCTGGTGGCGATGGCCGCCTCGACGCTGCTGATCAACCTGTACGCCGGCAAGTTCACCGCCACGCAGCACCGGCTCGCGGTGACGTTCCTGCTGTTCTTCCTGCCGCAGATCTTCTTCTACGGTTTCGCGGCCGTGGCGAGCGCCTCGCTCAACTCACGCAACAGGTTCGCCGCACCGATGTGGACACCGGTGCTCAACAACTTGGTCGTGATCGGGGTGCTGGTCGCCTTCATGGTGACCACGCACGGCCATCTCGACGACACCACCATCACCAACGGGCAGGTCACGTTCCTCGGCATCGGCGTCACGGCCGGTGTCGCCGCACAGGCACTCGGCCTGATCCCGTCGATGCGCAAGCTCGGGTTCAACTTCCGTCCGCGGTTCGACTTCCGGCGGGCCGAGCTGACCCAGATGTGGGGCATGGCCAGCTGGACCCTGCTCTACGTGGTGGCGCAGCAGGTCGCGCTGGTGGTCTACACCAACCTGGCCAATGCGGCCGGCGCGCGCGGCTCCAAGGTGCTGCACCTCGACCACGGCATCGGGCTGACGCCAAGGA